>JADHNT010000018.1 GCA_016779385.1 Pseudomonadales bacterium | reverse complement strand
CGTAGGCGTTCACGTGGGCGTCGAGCTCTTCCTTGGTCTCAAAGGCCCAAGCATAGATGCGCGTCATCATCACGTTGCGGGAATCACCGCGCCAATAGGCGCCGGCGAGGCTGCGCAGCTTGAAGGCATCCCGGGGGATAGCCTTCGTGGTATCCACGTGGGGTCCTTCGCACATATCCACGAAGGGACCATTGCGATAGAAGGTCAGATCGGAAAGGTTGTGGCGCTCAAACAACGTTTCCGCGTATTCCCGCTTGTAGGGCTCCCCCATCTCCTCGAGGCGCGCCATGGCAGCGGCGTAGGGGAGGTTTTCGCAATCGAAGCGCTGACCCTTTTTGATGATCTTACGCATGCGCCGTTCGATTTCCGGAAAGTCCGCATCCGTCAAAGGCTCGGACAGCTGGAAGTCGTAGTAAAAGCCGTCGTCAATGGGCGGACCAAAGCCCAGCGTCGAACCAGGACGGAGCTCTAGCACGGCCTGGGCCAGGACGTGGGCCAGGGAATGTCGGATTCGGTACAGGGGGCGGTCCCGATCTTCTTCGCCGCTGTGCTCAAAGCGTGCCATAGGTCCTCGCTGGTCTGGTGGTGCGCTGGCGTTGCATCATAGCGCTCAGCCCCTATTATGCCACCGCTACGCGGGCCCCCTCGATTATCGCTGCGCTTCCTCCCGATGCGCCGCCAAGGATCAGCTCATGGATTACCGATGGGTCCGAAAGGCCGTCGCCTGCGGGGAGGCGGTCAACGCAGAGATCCTTTCCCTTGATGGCGTGATCTACCTCGCGCTCATTAACGACGAGCCCTTGAAAAAGCGCGACGCCGACGGTGCGGCGGCGTCCTTCCCCAGCGCCCACGCCGCGGGCCGGGCCCTCCACGCCCTGGGCCTTCGAGAGGGCTGGCTGCGTCACCACTCCCCCTACGACGAGATGATCGGCCGCGGCGATGACGGCCCGCCCCCGGCGCCCCTGCGCACGCCCCTGCGCTTTTCCGCCGTCTGACCCTTTAAGCGCCGCCTCCCACCCCCATATCCCGCCCCCCTGCTCTATCGCATGGAGCCCACCACCCTTTCGGGATACCTGGCCGAGGACAAGCTCATGGCGGCGCAGCGGGAAGGGGTGAAGACGGTTATCCTGCTCGCCGCCAATGCTCGGGATGTGAAGCCCCTCCGCGCTGCCGCGACCCGAGGGCTCACCAATCACTACGTGAGCCGCTTCGAAGAAGTCGCTAAGCTCGTCTTTCCCTCCCGATTCAAGGGAGGATCCTTGGCGAAGCGGGGAAGGCACCATGGCAGGACGGGGACAGTGGCTTGAGCGTGCGGGGGGGCGGCTTGCCCATTTTCTGACCGTTCCCCGGCCCGGCAAGGGCGCCGCCCCAGTTTCCGGGCTGGGCTCCTGGCTTCCCTATTTGGAAACGGGGGATGTGCTGCTCGTGGAGGGCAGCAGCCGCATTTCCACGGCCATCAAGTACCTTACCCAGTCCACCTGGTCCCATGCGGCGCTTGTGCTGGGCCCCCATCCCGGACCGAAGGATGCGGTACATCTGGTGGAAGCCGACGTAAAGGAAGGGGTCCGCTGCGTCCCTGCGGCCCACTATCTCGGCAGCAACGTGCGTATTTGCCGCCCCTGGGGACTCGATGCGACGCAGCGCAAGGCCGTTGTGGATCACGCCCTGGCCCGCCTTGGGCACCAGTACGATCTGCGGAATATCGTCGATCTGGCCCGCTACCTTCTCCCCGTGCCCCCCGTGCCCTCTCCCTGGCGCCGTCGGCTGATCACCCTCGGTTCCGGAGACCCGACCCGCGCCATTTGCTCCACCCTCATCGCCGAAGCTTTCCAGTCCCAGGTCTACCCCATTCTGCCTGAGCTCCTAGACGCGGTGGCCCTCCGCCGAGGCGAACCCCTCCCCCTTCAAGCGCGTCACCATTCCCTCGTCGCGCCCCGGGATTTCGACCTATCCCCCTTCTTCGAGGTGCGTAAGCCCAGCTTCGTTTTAGCTCAGGAAGCAGGCCGGGCGCTGATTTATTCAGACACGATTCACGAGGCACCGCCAGAATAGCTCTTGCTCCCTCATTGCGTGAGTCGCCCCCATGCCCGCCATGCTTCTACCCGTCGCAGCCCTGCTGCTTTCGGACGCGCTCCTATTGGTGGGTCACGGACTCTCTTTCACCGTCCTGCCCCTCCGAGCCGTGGCCGAAGGCTTCAGCGACGGCGCCATCGCCATCACCGGCTCCGCCTATTTTGTGGGCTTTGTCGGCGGCTGCCTGCTTACCCCAAGGGTCGTGCGGCAGGTCGGGCATATCCGCAGCTTTGCCGTGCTCTCAAGCGCCTTCTCTGCCCTCGTGCTCCTGTTCCCCATGGTGCCCGAGGTCATCAGCTGGACGCTCCTGAGGGCCGCTACCGGGGTGTGCATGTCGGGCCTCTATATGATCATCGAAAGCTGGCTGAACGAGCGGGCCTCGAGCGATAACCGGGGGGCTCTCCTATCCGTCTACACCATCATCAATCTCGTGATGATCATTCTTGGCCAGCAGGCGGTGAACTTGGCGCCCGCCCAGGACCCCATGCTCTTCGCCAGCGCCGCGGTACTCCTGTCCCTTGCGGTCATCCCCGTCTCCCTGTCCGGGGCCACGGCCCCGGCACCCCTGGCCGACGTGCAGTTGGACCTGCGCGCCCTCTGGCGCATCAGCCCCGTGGGCCTCGGGGGCGCGGCCATGCTGGGCCTGATCACGGGAAGCTTCTGGGCCCTCGGCCCAGTGTTTGGGCGGACCCTAGGGCTCGATACGCAGGCGGTAACCTGGGTCATTAGCGGAGCCACCCTCGGCGCAGCCCTATTCCAATACCCCCTGGGGCGCCTGTCTGATCATCTGGATCGACGCTTGGTCCTCCTGTTCTCCTGCTTGGCCGGCGCCGGCACAGCCTTTGCCCTGGCCCTTTTTTCCGAAGCAACGCGCCCAGCATTGGTCATCGCCCTCAGCACGCTCTGGGGGGGCTTTGTGCTCACCCTCTACGCCGTTTGCAATGCCCATGCGAACGATCGCGCCGAACCCTCCCAGTTCGTGATGGTCGGAACGAGCCTACTGCTCACCTACGGCGCCACCTCGGCCCTGGGCGCACCCCTCGCCGCCTACGCCATGCACCTCGTCGGACCCGAGGGGCTGTGGTGGTTTAGCGGGGCGGCCCTGCTGCTCTTTGCCCTTGGCCTTGCCCAGCAGCGGCAACAAAAACCCCGGCCGGTGCTGGAAGAAACGGAACAATTCGTCCTCGCCGCGAGTCTCACGCCCGCGGGGCTTGAACTCGACCCGCGTGCGGAATCGGCGGATGATGATCGGGTAAACGCGCCCTCGGGCTATGCCTCCGATGGCGCCCAGCCTTAACGAAGGATTGTGAACCCATGAGCACGGTGCTCTGGCTTGGCCTACTTATTGGCGCGGCCCTTCTCCTCAAGGCCTATTTGCAAGATAGGCAGCAAACAGCCCATACCCTACTTCGGAACTACCCCGTGCTGGGGCGAGCCCGCTATCAGCTCGAACATCTCGGCATCTTTCTGCGGCAGTATTTTTTCGCCATGGACCGGGAGGAAATGCCCTTCAACCGCGCCCAGCGAAGCTGGGTCTACCGGGCGGCGAAGAACCTCGATAACACGGTGGCCTTCGGCAGCACTAAAATCGCCGCCACGCCAGGTACGGTTCGCTTTCTCAACGCCCCCTTCGCCCGCCTCGATGAGGAATGCCAGGAAACCCCGCCCCTCACCTTTGGCCCCGGATGCCGCCAGCCCTATGAAGCCAAGAGTTTTTTCCACATGTCAGGCATGAGCTACGGCGCCCTTTCCGACGTCGCCATCCGCGCCCTGGGCCTCGGCGCCGCCAAGGCCGGCTGCTGGGTGAACACGGGGGAAGGGGGCCTTGCCCCGCTGCACCTGGAAAGCGGCGCGGACATCGTATTTCAGATGGGTACGGCCAAGTACGGTGTGCGGACGGCAGAGGGGCGCCTTGACGAAGCCAAGCTCGCCGCCCTAGCCCAGCACCGGCAGGTGCGCATGTTTGAGGTCAAGCTGTCCCAGGGCGCTAAACCCGGAAAGGGCGGGGTGCTCCCGGGGGCGAAGGTCACCCAAACCATTGCTCGGGTCCGGGGCATCCCCGAGGGCCGGGATTCCCTCTCTCCAAACCGCCATCCGGAAATTACCGACGTCCCCAGTTGCCTGGACTTTGTGACTCGGGTGCGGGAGATCACGGGAAAACCCACGGGGCTGAAATTCGTCCTCGGCAGCGACGCTTGGCTCCAAATTTTCTGCGATGAGATTAAGCGCCGGGGCCTCGAGAGCGCCCCCGATTTCCTCAGCCTAGACTGCGGCGACGGGGGCACGGGGGCCGCGCCCATGGGGCTGCTCGATGACGTGGGCCTGCTGCTGCGGGACAGCCTGCCCCTGGTGGACAACGCCCTCCGGGCAGCGGGGCTCCGGGATCGGATCCGGCTGATCGCCTCGGGAAAACTCATTACCCCCACGGACGTCGCCTTTGCCCTGTGCCTCGGCGCCGACGTGTGCGTGACGGCCCGGGGTTTCATGTTCTCCCTTGGCTGCATTCAGGCCCTTCAGTGTAACCAAAACACCTGCCCCACGGGCATCACCACCCACGATCCCCGGCTCCAGCGAGGCCTGGTGCCAAGCGACAAGGCCGAACGGGTCGCTCACTACCACAGGAACCTAGTGAAGGAAGTAGAGCAGCTGGCCCACGCCTGCGGGCTCTCGGACGCTCGAGCCTTCGAGCGTCACCACGCCAGCGTCGCGCAGGCCTCCGGGGGCCCGGTAAACGTCGCCGCGCTCTATCCCCGACCCTAACCCTGGGCCGGGGCGTCCACCGCCAGGGCCAGGAGCCGGGCCCGATCAATGCGAGCCAGGGCATTCTGGTGCGTCGCCGCCAGCACCACCTGCGGAGCACAGCCCGCCTCGTCCGCTTCCCGCCAGCGATCGGCGCAGAGGCACCACCGATCCCCGGGGCGGAGCCCCGGGAAGGCAAATTCGGGGCGGGGCGTTTGTAGATCGTTCCCTACGGCACTGGAGAACTGCAAGAAGGCCTCGGTCATAACGGCGCACACCACGTGGCGCCCGAGATCCTCCGGGCCCGTGTGGCAACAGCCATCGCGGTAGAAGCCGGTGAGAGGCGCCTCAGAGCACAACCGCAGCGGCCCTCCGAGCACGTTTCGCGCCCCGCCGCCCCCTGCGCCACTGCTGTCATAGGCCATAGACCGTCTCCCTCCTGATCGTTGCTCGATGCCGTCGTTTCTAGGCTGCGCTGGCACGCCATGGCATGCTACCGCAGTCGCGGGCGCGTCAGACAATAGCGAGCTTTGCCGTGCTCACGGTCCTCTGGTTCAAGCGCGATCTGCGCCTCGACGATCACGAAGCCCTTCAGGCCGCCCTGGCCCGGGGCCCCGTGCTCCCCCTCTATATCCTTGAACCGGACCTTTGGCGGCAGGGCGACCTTGACCTTCAGCATGCACGTTTTATTGAAGCGAGCTTAAGCGCCCTCGATCAGGACCTTCGCGCTCGGGGCGCGGGACTTTGGGTGCGGGAAGGCGACGCAGTCGCAGTGCTTGAAGATCTTCGACGCAACGAGGGCATGACTCACCTCGAAAGCCACGAGGAAACGGGGAATAGCTGGACCTACGCCCGGGATCGCGCGGTCAGCGCCTGGTGCCGGGGCCAGGGCATTCCCTGGGGGGAGCATCAAACCTTTGGCGTAACCCGGGGCCTTCGGAACCGAAACCGCTTTAGCCGCGGCTGGGAGGGGCACATGACCGGCCCGACGTGCCCCGCGCCGGCCCAAGTACCGGGTCCGCCCGCCCCGGCGGAGCCCTGGACCCAGCTGTTCCGGAATCTCCCGGCGAGCGCCTTTCATCCCGCCGTTCCCCACCGCGGAGCCCCCCTGGCAGCGGGGGAACACGCCGCCCAGGCGCGCCTGACCGAGTTCCTAGAGGACGCGGGGGCGGACTATCACCGACGCATGTCTGCCCCATCCCAAGCGGTGCACAGCGGCTCTCGCCTTTCCCATCATCTGGCCTGGGGCAGCCTGTCCCTGCGCCGCGTCGTGCAACGGGTGCGGGCGGCGAAGAAACAGCCAGAGCAGGCCCCGGCCCTCTCTCCTAGGGCCCGGAGCGCCTTTGAAGCTCGACTCCATTGGCATTGCCATTTTATTCAGAAGCTAGAAGCGGAGCCGGCGCTCGAGACCATGAGCTTTAACCGGGCCCTCGATACCCTGCGCCCCCAGGGGCCTAGCGACGCCCTTGACGCCTGGCTGCGAGGGCAAACGGGCTGGCCCTTTGTGGATGCAGCCATGCGCGCGCTTCAGCATTGGGGTTGGATCAACTTCCGCATGCGGGCCATGCTCGTGTCCGTGGCGGCTTACCACCTCTGGATCGACTGGCGGGACCTCAACCACCCCCTGGCCCGGCAATTTATCGATTACGAGCCGGGCATCCACATCAGCCAGCTTCAAATGCAGTCCGGGGTGACGGGCATCAACGCCCTGCGCATCTATAACCCCCTACTCCAGGGACAGCGGCTGGATCCCAGGGGGACCTTCATTCGCGCCTTTGTGCCGGAGCTCGCGCCCCTGCGCGATGATGAAATTCACCAGCCCTGGCTTTTATCCGCCCGGCGCTTGGCGCAAGCGGGGGTGCGTCTTCGCGCCCCGGGACCCGAGGCGCTCAGGGCGAACCCGGCCTATCCCCGGCCCCTCGTGGACGCCACCCAGGCCGCCCGCAGCGCCCGGGCCCGCATGGGGGGCGCCCAGCGTCAGGAAGCCAGCCGGCAAGAAAGTCGCCGCGTGCTGATGGCCCACGGCAGCAGGAAAAACTGGGGGCAAAATCCCCGGCCCAAACTAAAAACGGCCCCTCAAGAGGGGCCGTTTCAGGGCGAGCTATTTTAGGCCCTAGGCAGAAACCACGATTTCCTTGGCGATGGAGCGACCTTCCTCCGCTGCGGACAGGAACTCGGGCACCTGATCGAAATTCAAGTAGTTGTAGATCTCCGGGGCCATGGAATTAATCTTCGACGCGTAGCCTTGGTACTCCTCGTTCGTCGGCAGACGGCCGAGGATGGCCGCCACCGCCGCTAGCTCCGCCGAAGCGAGGAAGACGTTCGACCCCTGCCCTAGCCGGTTCGGGAAGTTCCGGGTGGAGGTTGATACGCAGGTGGAGCCCGCTCGAATCCGCGCCTGGTTCCCCATGCACAGGCTGCAGCCCGGCATTTCCGTGCGCGCCCCGGCCTGGGCGTAGATGTTGTAGTAGCCCTCTTCCATGAGCTGGCTTTCGTCCATGCGCGTCGGCGGTGCAATCCAAAGCCGGCTCGGGATGCTCTCCCCGGAGGCCTGGAGCAGCTTGCCGGCGGCCCGGAAGTGACCAATGTTGGTCATGCAGGAGCCGATGAAGACCTCTTCGATTTCCGTTCCCGTCACCTCCGAGAGGGGCTTCACGTCGTCGGGATCGTTCGGGCACGCCAGGAGCGGCTCGGTGATCTCAGACATGTTGATTTCGATGACTTCGGCGTACTCGGCATTCTCGTCAGCGCGCAGCAGGGTGGGATTGGCCAGCCACTTTTCCATGGCTTCCGCCCGCCGCTCGAGGGTGCGCACGTCGCCATAGCCGTTGGCGATCATCCAGCGCAGCATCACCACGTTGGAGCGGAGATACTCGACCACGGACTCTTCCGACAGATCGATGGTGCAGCCGCCCGCGGAACGCTCGGCGGAGGCATCGGAGAGCTCAAAGGCCTGCTCCACGGTGAGGTTCGGAAGCCCCTGAATTTCAAGGATGCGGCCGTTATAGACGTTCTTCTTGCTTTTCTTCTCTACCGTCAGGAGGCCGCGCTTTAGCGCCGCGTAGGGAATGGCGTTCACAAGATCCCGGAGCGTGATGCCCGGCTGCATTTCCCCGGTGAACTTCACCAGCACGGATTCGGGCATATCCAGGGGCATGACGCCGAGGGCCGCCGCGAAGGCAACGAGGCCAGAGCCCGCTGGGAAGGAAATCCCTAGGGGGAAGCGGGTGTGGGAGTCGCCGCCGGTGCCCACCTGGTCCGGCAGGAGCATGCGGTTCAGCCAGCTGTGGATGATGCCGTCCCCGGGGCGCAGGGACACGCCGCCGCGGTTCTTGATGAAATCCGGGAGCGTGTGCTGCGTTTCAATATCCACGGGCTTGGGATAGGCCGCGGTGTGGCAGAAGCTCTGCATCACAAGATCCGCAGAGAAGCCCAGGCAGGCCAGCTCCTTGAGCTCGTCCCGGGTCATGGGGCCCGTCGTATCCTGGGAGCCCACCGTGCCCATGCGGGGCTCGCAGTAGGTACCCGGACGTACGCCCTGCCCTTCAGCTAGGCCACAGGCCCGGCCCACGATTTTTTGCGCCAGGGTGAAGCCGGCGCTGCTGTCCTTAGGGCTTTCCGGACGACGGAAAACTTCGCTCGGACCAAGGCCCAGGGCTTCCCGGGCCCGCTCTGTGAGGCTGCGACCGATGATCAGGGGAATGCGCCCCCCGGCCTTCACCTCATCCAGAAGCACCGGAGTTTTCAGGGCGAACTCGGAGATGACTTCCCCAGCCTCGTTCTCCACCACTCCGGCGTAGGGCTTGATGACGATAACGTCGCCCATGTTCATATGGTCCACGGGGCACTCGATGGGCAGGGCCCCGGAATCTTCCACGGTGTTGAAGAAGATCGGCGCGATCTTCGAGCCCAGCACCACGCCCCCCTGGCGCTTGTTGGGGACGAAGGGAATGTCATTACCCATGTGCCAAAGCACGGAGTTGGTGGCGCTCTTCCGGGAAGAACCGGTTCCCACCACATCCCCCACGTAGGCGACGGGGAGCCCCGTTTCCTTCAGGCCGTTGATCTGTTCGATGGCGTTGGTGATGCCCTCCCGAGGATTCTTCAACATGGCCAGGGCGTGGAGCGGAATGTCCGGACGGGACCAGGCATCCTGCGCCGGCGAAAGATCGTCCGTGTTCGTTTCCCCGGTGACCTTGAAGACCACCATCTTGATGGTCTCCGGGAGATCCTCCCGACGCGTAAACCACTCGGCGTCGGCCCAGGATTTCAGCACCGCTTTCGCGTGCGCATTGCCGTTCTTCGCCAGTTCGGCCACATCATGGAAGGCGTCGAACATCAGCAGGGTGTTCTTAAGCTCGGCGGCCGCGTTGTCGTCGAGGGTGTCGTGATCAAGAAGCTCCACGAGGGGCATGATGTTGTAGCCGCCGAGCATGGTGCCGAGCAGGCGGACCGCCTCTTCCGCGCTAATGAGCGGAGAGCTGGCTTCGCCCTTAGCAAGGTCTGCCAGGAAGGCCGCCTTCACGTAGGCCGCGTCGTCCACCCCCGGGGGCACGCGCTCCGTGAGCAGCTCGAGGAGCGTCGCCTCTTCCCCGGCGGGGGGCGCCTTCAAGAGCTCAACCAGCTGGGAAACCTGTTCTGCAGACAGCGCCTTCGGGGGCAACCCCTCCTTGGCACGCTCCGCGACATGGGCGCGATACGCTTCGAGCATGGGACTCTCCTCCTGATCAATGAGGCCGCGACTGTAGCAAAGGAATTTGCATGCGTATAATGGATATAAATTATGCTTCATATAGGTTTTTTTCATGCATGATTTGGCCAACCTGCGCAGCCTCGTCGCCGTCGCCGAGGCCGGGGCCATCACGGAAGCGGCTCGGCGCCTCGGGCTCACCCAGCCCGCCCTAACGCGACGGCTGCAGCAGCTGGAAAGCGAGTTTGGAACCACGCTACTCCAGCGCGGGCGTAACGGGGCGACCCTTACGGAAGCGGGCAGTCTTCTCGTAGGCGAGGCCCGTCAACTGATTGAACGCTATGAAGGGGCGAAGCGAGAGGTAGCCCGGCACACCGCCGCCACGGGAGGCACCATTCGCCTCGGAGGCGGCGCCACCGCCGTCTCCTTTCTCCTCCCCGGGGAAATCGCTCGCTTCCAGACCCACTATCCCAACGTCCATTTCCAGGTGAAGGAAGGCAGCTCAAGCGATATCGCTGAGGACGTGGTCTCGGGACGCCTCGAGCTCGGGCTCGTCACCCTCCCCATCCGGAAAACGGGCGTCGCTATCGCGCCGCTCCTAGACGACCAGATCGTCCTCATTGCCGCCGCGGGCCATCCCCTCACCCACCTCGGCCGGGTCTCCCTGGAAGCCATCGACGGGGAGAACTTCGTCGGCTTCGAGGGGGGCAGCGCCATCCGCCAGATCGTCGATGACAGCCTTCGCCAGGCCGGGGTAGAAATCAACGTGGTGATGGAGCTGCGCTCCATCCCCGCGATTCTGCGCATGGTGGCCACCACGAAGAGCCTCGCCTTCGTGAGCCGCCTGGGAGTGCAGGGACAAGATCTGGTGCAGGAGGTCCCGGTGGTCGGGCTTCGGATTAGTCGGAAGCTGGCCCTGGCCGAGCGGAAGGGGCGCACGCTCTCCCCCGCGGCGCAAAACTTTCGAAGCCAGCTCCTGCGGGAAGCCCCCTAAAGGCCGCCGCCGCAGCCCCAGCAATAGCGCGCCTCTGGGCGATCCACGGGACTCGCGCAGCGATCGCAACGGCGGAGGGTCCCGCTCCTCTGGCGCAGGGCCTGGTTGAGTTCCACCGTGACAATACCCGTGGGCACGGCAATGATCGCGTAGCCCGCAATCATGGCGCAGGCCGCGATGGCCTTGCCCAGGCCCGTTTGAGGAACGAGATCCCCATAGCCCACGGTGGTCAAGGTCACGATGGCCCAGTACATGGCAATCGGAATGCTCGTGAAGCCGTGCTCGGGCCCCTCAATGACATACAGCAGCGCAGCGAAGATCGTGATCAGGGTCAGTATGGTAAGTAGAAAGACGAAGATCTTTCGCCAGGCACCGCGGAGGGCAGAGATCAAGAGCCGCGACTCCTCGAGCCAGCGCGCCATACGCAGCACGCGGAAGATGCGCAGCACGCGGAGTAGGCGCACCACCATCATGTATTCCGTGCCCTGGATAAACAGGCTGAGCCAGGTGGGCAGCGCACTCAGCGCATCGACAATGCCGTAGAACGACCGAGCATAGCGCCAGGGGCGATCCGTCACCCAGAGTCGAAGGAAGTACTCCAGGGTAAACAAAACGGTGAAGGCCCACTCGAGCAGGCGCAGCACCTCCCCGAAGCGCGCATGCACGGAGGCCACGCTATCGAGCAGCACAGCGAGCACGGACACCACAATGGCGACCATGAGCGCTAGGTCGAAACGCCGGGGCGCCCCTGCCGTAGATTCGAAAATAATCTCCCCTAGGCGCGCCCGAAGGCCCATGCCGCTGCGCTCCCCCATGCCTTCCCCACCCTGTCCTTCTGCTCTGGCGAGCGTACAATGCGGCGGCAAGCAAAACGAGGGTCACGCCTTGCCCAGACGCCGCTATTCGCCTGCGCTCTTCCTTAGCGGAGCGCTCCTGTGCCTGCTGGCGCTGCTGATGATGCCGCCCGTGCTCCTCGCCTATTTGGATGGAGACGGGCACACCGCTGCCTTGGGGGAGGCCGCAGCCCTAACCCTTGGCGCGGGCTTGGTCCTCTTTCTGCCTGGCCTACGGCAGGATTTCCGCTTAAAGCCCCAAAGCCTGTTCCTAGCCACCACCAGTACCTGGACGGCCCTGGCCCTTTTTGCCGCCCTGCCCTTTTATCTAGGGCGCCCAGAGCTGGGCGCGGTGAACGCTATCTTTGAAGCGGCCTCGGGGATCACCACAACCGGGTCCACCATCATCACCCACCTTGAAGCGCTGCCCCGCAGCCTCAAGCTCTGGCGCGCCATGCTCCAATGGTTAGGGGGCGTGGGGATCATCGTGATCGGCATCGCCATCCTCCCCTTCCTCCGGGTGGGGGGGATGCGCCTATTCCAGACCGAATCCTCGGACTGGTCCGACAAGGCCCTGCCCCGCACCAATCGCATGGCCGGAGGCATTGGCCTTGTCTACCTAGGCATGACCGCGCTTTGCGTAGGCACCTACGCCCTCTTTGGCATGGCGCCCTTTGATGCCCTGTGCCACGGCATGACCACGGTCGCCACCGGAGGCTTCGCCAACTACGACGCGTCCTTCGGCACCTTCGGGCAGCAACCGGCACTCTTGCTGACCGCCTGCCTCTTTATGCTGGCCTCGGCCCTGCCCTTCTCCCTCTACCTTCGAGGCGTGCGCTCCGCCCTGCGGAACCTCGTTCGGGACCAGCAGGTGCGCACCTTCTTCCTGCTCGTCCTCCTGTTTTACGGAGCTTTTATCCTGCTGCTAAAGCTTGGAGGCGGGCCAAGTGCGGACAGCAGCTGGCTTTGGATTTTCTTTAACACGGTTTCGATTCTGACCACCACGGGTTACGCCGTGAGCGACTACAACAGCTGGGGTCAAACAGCAGTCATGCTGTTTTTCTTCGCCCTCTTCATCGGCGCTTGCTCTGGCTCCACAAGCGGCAGCATGAAGGTATTCCGTCTGCAGCTCGGCTTCGCCGTGCTGACCAACCAACTGAAGCGCCTTGTCCATCCCCGGGGGCTCTTCCCCGTGCGGTTTAACGGTCGCCGGGTGCCGGAGGAGGTCCTTCATTCCGTGACGGGCTTTGCCTTCTTCTTCATGGCCACCATTGGCGTCATTGCCCTCGCCCTCTCGGCGCTGGGCCTCGACTTCCTCACGGCCCTTTCCGGCGCGGCCACCGCCGTGGCTAACGTGGGCCCGGGGCTCGGCAGCATTATTGGCCCCGCGGGGAACTTTGCGACGCTACCGGACGCTGCCAAGGGCCTTCTGACCCTCGGCATGCTTCTTGGGCGCCTCGAGATCATGACCGTAATGGTGCTCCTCACCCCCAGCTTTTGGCGGGGCTAGCTTGCCGTTTCCGGATCCGCGCTCCGAGAGGGGCGGAAATAGCGACGCTCGAGCTGGCCATGAATGTCCGCAAATCCCTGCTGCAATTCATCGATCAGAGCGTGAAGCTTTTCCCCAGCCAACCCCTCGGGCTCGAGCTGGCTCACCTGGCGCAGCACCTGGGGGAGACGCCGAGGCAGGGAGGCGTCTGGATCAAGCGCTTCGAGACTGCGGCGAAGGGCCAACAGAGCCCCCGCCACGGATCGGGGAAAGCGCGAGGACTGAAAAAGGAACGCCAGTACAGACTCAGAGCGAATGGCGCGCTGCATCTCCAGACGATACATCTGATACCCGGTTAAGCTTTTTAGCACGCTCATCCACTGCAAATCGTCAAAGCGTGCCCCACCACTACCTTCCTGGGGGACGAGGCGCGCGCTGCTGCTGTCGATGAGCCGAGTGGTCATGTCCGCGCGCTCAAGCTGGCGCCCAAGCTCGATAAAGTAATAGGCCTCATCGCGGTTCATGGCCCCCTCGAGGCGCCCCACCACGGTCTGCACCCGCGTGATAATTCCCCGGAGGTAGGTATGGCGCCCCCGCTTACTCAGGCCGCTCTTCAGCTGCTCCTGGCTAAAGTGGTACAGGCCGTTAATGTCCTCCCAGGCTTCCCGGGGAAAGACTTCCCGGAAGCCCCGGGCGTTCGACCGGGCCGCGGCAATGGCGGCTCGGAGGGATTGGGGGTGGTCCTTATCGCCAAGCAAAAAACGCAGCACGCGCCCTTCGTCTTCGGCCGTACCGTGCTTTTCCCGGTAACTTTCCTCAGCCCCAACGAGCGTTAGCAGCGTCCCCCAGCTGGGCGTGCTACCCCGGGGTAAATCGAGGTGAAGGTGCGTCGTCACGTCGATCAACCGCGCGAGATCCTCGGCGCGCTCAAGGTAGCGCGCCATCCAATACATATTTTCCGCAACCCGCGCGAGCATCAGCGTCCCCCCTCGTCGATCACCCAGGTGTCCTTACTGCCGCCCCCCTGGGAAGAGTTCACCACCAGGGAACCCTTACGCATTGCGACCCGCGTGAGCCCTCCTGTGGTGACCTGCACGGACTCTCCGGACAGGATAAAGGGGCGCAGATCCACGTGACGCGGCTCCACCGCCTGGCCAAGGAAGGTCGGAACGGTGGACAGGTTCAGCATGGGCTGGGCCATGTAGTTTCGCGGATTACGCTGAATCTTTTTTCGGAAGGCCTCCCGAGCCTTGGGGGTGGCCTGAGGGCCCAGGAGCATGCCGTAGCCCCCGGACTCGTTCACCGGTTTCACCACCAGCTCATCGATATGGTCGAGCACGTACTCCCGCTCCTCCTTCCGCGCGCAGATATAGCTCGGCACGTTCGGCAGCAGAGGGGCTTCACCAAGGTAATAGCGAATGAGGTCAGGCACGAAGCAATACACCGCTTTGTCATCCGCAACCCCGGCCCCGGGGGCATTCGCGAGCGCCACCTTTCCGGCCTTCCAAGCGCGCATGAGTCCCGGCACGCCAAGAAGGGAATCCTTGTTAAAGGCCTCGGGATCGAGGAAGGCATCGTCAATCCTGCGGTAGATCACATCCACCCGCGCCCGCCCCCGGGTGGTCAGCATGAACACCTCGTCCTGGCTATTCACCACTAGATCCCGACCCTCCACCAGCTCGCAGCCCATCTGCTGCGCGAGGTAGGCGTGTTCAAAATAGGCGGAGTTGAAGACTCCGGGAGTGAGCACCACCACCTCGGGCTGGGCCCGGTGCGGCGCCAGGGCGCAAAGCGTGTCGTAGAGCTGGGAGGGATAGGCGTCTACGGGCTCGATGGCAAAATTCGCAAAGAGCTCGGGGAAGGTCCGCTTCATCACGCCGCGGTTTTCCAGCATGTAGGAAACCCCCGAGGGCACCCGGAGGTTATCCTCAAGGACGTACATCTGCCCGTCCTCGTGGCGAACCAGGTCGCTGCCGCAGATATGGGCCCACACCCCGAGGGGCGGATTCACCCCCACGCACTGAGGACGGAAGTTGGCGGAGTTTTCCAGAAGGAAAGCCGGCAACACCCCATCCTTGATGCAGCGCTGATCGTGATAGAGATCATCGATGAGGCAGTTGAGGGCCTTCACTCGCTGGGCCAGGCCCGCTTCGATGGTGAGCCATTCCTGACGCCGAAGGATTCGGGGCATCAAATCCAGGGGCCAGCTGCGATCAATAGACCCGTGGGCCTCGGAATAGACCGTGAAGGTCACCCCCTGCTCCTTAATCGCTCGCTCGAGGCTCGCGCTGCGATCATGGAGCGCGTCCATGGAGTAAGTGGAGAAGCGCTTGCCCAACTGCCTGAAGCCGGCGCGCAGGCGACCCTTCTCCGTCACCCACTCATCAAAAAGCCCAGGCTGGGCATAGCTACCCCAATTAATGGTCATGGCCACCTTCCTCCCCTGGCGCCGCGAGCGGCGAGGCGTGGACGTCGACGCTCACCTGCACCTCGTGATTCCCTCCCCCCTGCACAATCCCGCGGAGCGGCGCTGCATCACCGTAATCCCGACCCTGCCCGAGAAACACATAGCGCTCCGTCGGCCGTTGGCGGTTCGTCGGGTCAAACTCAAGCCAACCCTGCTCGGGCACGTACAAGGCGAACCAGGCGTGGGATGCGTCGGCGCCCACCAGCTCTTCACCCCCCGGCGGCGGGTCCGTTTCCAGATAGCCCGAGTAGTAAGCCGCGGGCAAGCCCAGGGCCCGGAGCACGCCGAGGGCACAATGGGCGAAGTCCTGGCAGACGCCGCGGCGCCCTTCGAACACCTCGCGCAGGGGGGTCTCGACCTCCGTCGCCGTGGGGTCGTAATGGAAATCGTCGTGAATACGCTCCATAAGCTCCTGCGTGGCCGCCACCACGTCGCGCTGCGGATGGAAGCTTTCTAACCCGTAATCACGAAGCTCGGGGAGCTGGGGCACGTAGGCCGAGGGCAGACAAAAGAGCCGTTGGAGCCGCTGCGCCTCTGTTTGCGGATCGCGGAAGGCCGCCTGAACCTCGGCGACGCTGCGCGGGCCCGCCAGAGGCAGCTCTGCCTCCGCCGGAGCAATCTCCAGCAACGAGAGGGCCTCCACCACAAGCTGACTGTGGGGCGTTTCCACGGAGAAGCGGGTCACCGCATTGCCGAAGGCGTCCTCCCGGCAATGAAGTACCTTGGGCACGGGGGAAACCTGTAGATCGAAGCTAAGGCGGCGCTGCCGGCCCCGGTCTGGGGGCGTCAGCCGCGCCTCCGTATGCCCCAGGGTGACCGGCTCACTGTAGTGATAGGTAGTGCGATGACGAACCTGAAGCCTCACGCCTTGCCCCCCTGGCCCCGGAGCGCCATGGATCGAGCCGCCTCCAAATGAAGGAAATAGGCGTCGCCGACGGCGCTGCTGGTTTGAGAAAGCCCCGTGAGCAGGGTCCAGAGCAGGCTTTGCAGGGCCCGCCGCTGCCGCGATTCGGCCCCACCCGTCACGGGCTGAGCCGCGAGGGCCTCCGCCTCGGCAAGGCGCAGGGCGGTGCGGACTTCCAAAAGGGCCCGCTGCTCCGGGGCCAGCCCCGGGCCGCTTCGGGGCAATGCTTGAAGCAGGGCCTCTAGCTCGACGAGCTGGAAGGCCACGCTCCGGGGGTTTTGCTCATCGAGCAGAAGCACCTCGAGGAACGAGGCCGGATCAAGAAGCGCGCGGTAGCGACGACGGTGCGTCATCACGCTATCGTGGGCACGCAAGAGGCTTTCGAGAAGGAGTGGCTCCGCTGCGCTGTCGGGAGCCTCAGCAAGGGTTTCCAGCAGCAGCGTAGCCGTCCCCTGGGCCCGTTCGAGGCGACGCCCGATCATCAAAAAGCGCCACCCCTGCTCCCGGGTCATGCTCTCCAGGCTCAGCCCGGAGAAGGTCAAAAGTGCCGTAATCAACGGATCAAGAGCCTCCTCGACGGCCCCGAGGACCTGAGGAGACAGCCCCTGGGCTTGCACGAGGCGCTGCCCGATCTCATCGAGCACGCGGCTGGCGTCCGGGGCCCAGCGATCCTTCAACTGCTCCGCGGCCTGTCCGAGGCGTAAGAGCGTTTGGGGGAGGCTGCCTGGTTGCTGCTCATCAAGCAGCAGGGTGAGCAGCACCTCATCCCGGTGGGGGAAGGCATCGGAGGCCACCCCCGCCAGGGCGCAGAAACCGTCGATGAGGCGCCCGAGGGCCACAGCATCGGCGGGATCCCCGTAATCCCGAACCTCCCGGGCGTGGCGCAGCACGGCCCGGGCCATGCGCGCGAGCCCCTCGGCCCGCTCCGCATAGCGTCCTACCCAGTACAGATTGTCCGCGACCCGGCTAGGGAGCTGCTCCGGGGCCCCCGGCCCCACCTCCGGGACGGCGCGGGGCCAGCGAATCAAATGACGCTCCGTCTCGTCCGCAAGCACCCAGGTGTCCTTGCACAGGCCGCGGAGCTCGCTGCCCAGGGCCAGGGGACCGCCCCGGGGCCCCGCGACGCGGGTGAAGCCGCCGGTCATCACCTCAAAGTCCCGGCCCTGGCGGGTGGCAAAGAAGCGGGTGAGCACGGCCTGGGGACGCAGCTGCCCGTCCACCAAGGTCGCTGCCGTCCCCTCCAAGGCTGCAGGCTGACCCACGAAGATCTCCGGGTCCGCTTCAATTTGCCGCCGAAGGTTGTCCCGGGCCTCGGTAGAGAGGGCGCCCCCCCACAGTGCCTGACCGCTGCGATCAATGGGCTTGATGACCATCAATTCAAGGTTTGCGAGTACGTGCTGCCGTCCCTGGGCCGTCCCACACCACCAAGTTTCCACGGACGGGAGCTTCAAATCTTCTCCAAGAACCTGACGAGCGAGCTGGGGCAGGTAGGGCATGAGCCCCGGGTGCTCAAGGATCGACACCCCGAGCCCGTTCGCCAGCGCCACCTCCCCTCGGAGGGCCGCTTCTCCAAGCCCCGGAACCCCCGTTTCCCCATCGGGAACGAGAAGCGCGTCGCTCTCGTGATCGCCGGTTCGACGGAGCACCACATCAAGAAGCTTCAACCCCCCGATGGTGCGCAGCCAGACCCGGCCCTCCCGGACCGTGAGATCCCCCGCCTGAAGCAAAGGAAAGCCTAGATAGCTCGCCAAGTAAGCGTGGTCAAAATAGTGGGGATCGCTAATTCCTGAGGCGAGCACAGCAATCCGCGGGCGCAACCGCTGGTGCGGCGCAAGGTCCACCACGGCGCCCCGAAGGTGTTCAAAGAAGCTGGCGAGGCGATGCACATGGCTGGCACGAATCAGGTTCGGGAGAATGCGCGAGGTGACAATGCGCGTCTCCAGGGCGAGCCCCACGCCTGCAGGTGCCTGGGTGCGGTCCCCAAGTACGGCAAAGGAACCATCCCCCCGGCGCACCACATCCGCGCCGTAGAAGGCCAAGGCCTGCTCCATGCCGCCGGCTCCTAGGAGGCCCTGAAGATAGCCCCGGTGCCGATAAATAAGATCGGCAGGAAGGACTCCCTGGCGCAATAGATGCCGAGGGCCATAGAGATCCTGGAGCACCGCATCGAGCAGCTGGGCGCGCTGCCGCAGGCCGCTTTCGAGCACGGCCCAGGCGTCCGGGGGTACGAGATGGGGAATGGGATCGAGATCGTAGGGGCGGCTCGCCGCCCCCGGGCCGGCGCTGAAGGTCAGGCCGTTTTCCCGAAACAGTCGCCGGGCATCGCGGCGCCGCTGCTCCAGATCTTCAGGGCCCAACTGCCCAAAGGCATGGAGCAGCCGCGCCCAGTGGGTCCGAGGCGCCCCGTCCCCCCCGAGCAATTCGTCAAAGGCGCCCATCTCTGCGCCGTAGGCGCTGTGGAGCACGCTCGGTCCCGAGCGATCGAGCGCGTTCATGCGCGCACCGGCCCTTTCTCGCTCCGTCCTGTCACGGGACGGTCATCCACGCCCCAGGGAGTTCCCGGCATACTCCGCCCCACCCAAGATTTTCGTTTCCAAAGAAGAGAGTGCACGCCATGGCCGTCACCCGCCGTCATCTACTCCGCAGCTCCGCCGCAAGCCTGACGCTGCCGCTCCTCGGCGCCTGCGCGAGTCCGCTGGCGCCGCGCGCTGCCGACGCTGGCCGCAAGGTGTTCCTCCACGGCGTTGCCTCCGGGGACCCCAGCCAGGACAGCATCGTACTCTGGACCCGGGCCACCCCGCAGCAGGATGGCGCCCCCCTCACGGTCGGCTGGACCCTTTATGCCGATCCGCAAGGTCGCCGGCCGCTTCAGCAAGGCGAGGTGAGCACCCATGGCGGTCGCGATTACACCGTGAAGGTCATTGTCGACGGTCTGACGCCCGGGCGCACCTACTATTATCGCTTCATCGCCGCGGGGGAAGCGTCTTCGCTGGGTCGGACCCGCACCCTCCCGGGCCCTGGCGTCGATCGCCTGCGCATTGCCTACAGCTCCTGCTCCCACTGGCTCTTCGGCTACTTCAACGCCTATGGCGCGATGGCCCGGCGCAACGACCTCGACCTCGTACTCCACCTCGGCGACTACATCTACGAGTATGGCAACCGCCAATACGGCGACGGGACCGCCCTCGGGCGGCACCATGCGCCGGATCGAGAAATCACAACCCTTGCTGATTACCGGGAACGCTACGCCCTCTATCGCACGGACGAGGATTTGCAAGAACTGCACCGTCAACACCCCATGGTGGTGATCTGGGATGACCACGAATCCGCCAACAACAGCTGGCGCGATGGCGCCGAGAATCACAACGAGGGAGAAGGCGCCTGGGCCGCACGAAAAGGCGCAGCAGTGAAGGCATGGCACGAGTGGCTGCCCACCCGGGAAGCCCAAAGCCCGGGGGACACACAAATTTGGCGCAGTTTCCGCTTCGGGGATCTGCTCGATCTCACCATGCTCGATACGCGTCTCTATGGCCGAGATCAGGAAGCGGCCAACCCCAAGGACCAAGCCGTCATTCAGGACCCTAAGCGCAGCCTTCTCGGCCCCACCCAGGAAGCCTGGCTTTACGATCAGCTTCAGCGCTCCAAGGGAGACGGGGTGAGCTGGCGAATCCTCGGCCAGCAGGTAATGCTGGGGCAGCTCGGAGGCTACGGCGACACCCCCATCCTGAACACGGACCAGTGGGACGGTTACCCCCACGCCCGCACCCGGCTCCTGGACGTGCTTGAGGAGGGGGGCATCGACAACGTCGCCGTGCTCACCGGGGATATCCACTCCTCCTGGGCCATGGACGTGGCCCGGGACCCTTTCGGCGCGGCCTACAACACCAGCTCCGGCAAGGGCAGCCTAGCCGTGGAATTCGTCACCCCCTCGGTCACCTCGCCCTTCCTCACGGATCGGAAGGCCGCGGAAGCGCGGGCGGCTCACGGCCTTGACGCCCACCCCCACATGCGGTTTATCGACCTTTTCCACAAGGGCTACGTGCTGCTCGATATCACCCGGGACCGGCTCCAGGGGGAATTCTGGCACCTGGCGACAATCACGGAAAAGCGCCGCGAAGAGCGGCTTGCGGCAGCCTACTTCACGGCCCGGGGCAACAACCACCTCGAGGCCGCTCGGGGCGCCAGCGCCCCCGCCGACCTCCGGGAACCCGCCGCCTAGGCAGGGTCGCGCCGCGGGGTCTACACTCCAGGGAAATGACGCACAGGGGTGCCGACACCGGGGAGGCGGGACTATGACGCTGCGAAGACGCGATGTTTTGAAGGGGGGCGCCCTGGGCGCCCTGACCACGGGGCTTAGCGGAGGCCTTGTGCACACGGCCCTGGGGGCCGAAGGCCGCGCAGCGACCCTGGCCCCAGCAGGAGTGGGAGAAGCGGGACTCCGGGGGGTGCGCGCGGCCTTTACCTTCGACGAGCGCCACGTCCCCATGAATGCCGCTAATCTCTGCCCCGCCCCGCTCCGTGTGACCCAGCGCCAGCACGCCCTGGGGGCAGCCATCGACGCCGATTGCTCCTTCCAAAACCGAGGCCCCATCGAAGCCCTACGGGAGGACGCTCGACGCGTGGTCGCGGCCCTGCTCGGCGCCCAATCCGATCACCTTGCCCTGGTCCGCAACACCAGCGAAGCCAACAACATCGTCAACGCCGGCCTCGATCTGGGCCCCGGCGATGAGGTGGTGCTATGGGACCAAAACCATCCCACAAACCTCGTGGCCTGGAAGGTGCGCGCCGCACGCCACGGCTTCGGCCTGAAAATCATCGCCTTCCCAGCCAACCCTGGAGACGAGGAGGAACTCCTTGTTCCCCTGGAAGCGGCCCTGACACCGCGCACCCGCGTGGTGGCCCTGAGCCATGTATCCAACGTCAGCGGTCTAGCCCTCCCCCTTCCCGTGATCGGTGCGCGCCTCGCCGCCCGGGGCGTACCCCACTTCCACGTTGATGGCGCGCAAAGTTTTGGGGCACTCGCGGTCGATCTTGAGGCGAGCGGCGCCCACAGCTATAGCGGGAGCGCACACAAGTGGTTCATGGGGCCCAAGGAGGTCGGCATCCTGTGGGTGCGGGAAGACCGCATTCAAAGCCTCTGGCCCTCCGTGGTGGCGCCGGGCTGGGGCGACGACGCGGACCCAGACCCGGTGGGCGCGCGAAAATTTGAATCCCTCGGCCAGCGGGACGACGCCGCCCTTGGCGCCATGGTGGAAGCCGCAGCGCTCCATCGTACGCTGGGGCCCAAGGCCATCGAAGCGCAGCTGAAGGCTTATGTCCGCACGCTTAAGGCGGGGCTCCGAGATCTCGGGGCCCCGGTCCTCACCCCCGAGGCGGACCGCTTCAGCGCCGGGGTGTGCATTGTTTCCGTACCAGGCCCAAACCGTCGGGCCCTGTTCCAGGCGCTCTATGAAAAGCACGGCTTGATTGCCGCACCCACCGGGGGCCTGCGCCTGTCCCCCCACGTGTACAACACGGACGATCACATTCGCCGCGCCCTTGAGGCCGTGGCCGAGGAACGGGCCCTCTGGGCCTAAGCACAGGGGAGAGAACACCATGGCACTACATGCACCTACGCAGCTCATCACCGTCGCCGAGCTTCAAAACGCCGAGGGCCCAGCGCGGGTTTTTGACTGCACTGTTCACCTGCGCCCGGACCCACCCCGGGCCTACCGGGTCGAAAGTGGCCTTGCGGACTACGAGGCCGGCCACATTCCCGGGGCCGCCTTCCTCGACCTTCAGGGCACGCTTTCGGACAACGACGCCCCGCACCGCTTCACCCGCCTGGAAGACGAAGCACTGGGAGCAGCCTTCGCTGCCGAGGGGGTGGTGGATGACGCCGAGATTGTGCTCTATAGCAGCGGCCATCCCATGTGGGCCACCCGAGTGTGGTGGATGCTCCGGGCCCTCGGGGTCTCCGCCAAGGTGCTCGACGGGGGCCTTGCGGCCTGGAAAGCCGCGGGTGCGCCCCTGACCACGGGACAGGAGCGCTATGCACCTGGCGCCCTAGCCATCGCGCCGACGCCTGCGCTTTGGGCCGATCAAACGGCGGTGCTCGGCGCCATCGACGCCCCTGGAGTCTGCACCATCAACGCGCTGGCGCCGGAGGTCTACCGCGGGGACGGCGGCGCCAACTACGGACGCCGGGGCCATATTACGGGGTCCGTCAACGTGCCCTTCGCCGCCCTCTTCCAAGGGCCTGCCCTGGAGTTTGCCGACGCAGCGACGCTGAAAGGCGCCTTCGAGACCGTGAAGGCCTTCGACCAAGAGGTGATCTGCTACTGCGGAGGCGGCATCTCGGCCACCTGTGACGCCTTCGCTCTCGTGGCTCTGGGCCACGAGAAGGTGGCGGTCTACGACGGTTCCATGAGCGAATGGGTCGCGGATCCGAGCCTCCCTATGCGGGAAGGCGCGGAGCCCTAGGACACCCTTAGCCGTTTTCTGATACGAAGCCCTTCCAGGTGGCCATGTAATCGACGAACTTGGGTCCGAGCCCCTCGGCCACGAGGTGCGCTCGGGACACCGGCAGCGTCGCCGCCTGAAAGTTCCCATCGGCCGCAAGGCGCTTTGGAAAATCGTGATGGAGGATGGCCGCGCGCCCGAGCAGCACGAAGTCCGCCCCCTGCTGGAGGGCAAAGCGCACATCCTCACCGCCGTTGATTTTTCCTGCTACACCCACGGCGACGTTCCCTCGAGGCAGCGCCATAAACGGTGCAATGAGGGGCGTATCGGGGGCGTCGAGCGCGTCCTTCCGGATATCCCAAAGAGATAGATCGAGGTAATCGATCTTCCCCTCAGCCAGCAAACGACGAGCAATCTCCGTGGCGTCATCCAGGGTCATGCCAAAACGCTCCGGCGACAAACGAACCCCGAGCTGGAACGCGGCGCCGCAGCGCGCGCGAATGCCATCGATGATGCGCTGAAGGGGCACCATACGATTCTCAAGGCTGCCCCCGAAGCGGTCGTCCCGCCGATTCGTCTCCGCGCTCAGAAACTGGCAAAGCAGATAGCCGTGGGCGCCATGAAGCTCCACGCCATGAAAGCCCGCCTGTTCAGCGCGCTCGGCGCCGCGAATGAAGGCCTCAATCATGGCCTCCACTTCGTCTTCCGTCAGGGCTCGAGCACCAAATTCCTCCTGCGCCGAAGCGCTCACCGGGGCCTCCCCAATCAACTCCGCCGGGGACCGCATGCCCGCGTGGTGCAGCTGCACGGAGGAGAGCCCACCCTGGGCATTCAGCGCGGCGGCGAGGCGGGTGAGCCCCGGCAGGTGGTCATCGGAGAAGATACCCAGCTGCCCAGGAAAGCCCTGGCCGACGGCCTGAACGTGAGCTGCGCAGGTCATGGTGAGCCCAAAGCCCCCTTCCGCCCGCTTGGTCAGCCAGGTGAACTCGTCGTCGGAGAGCGTGCCATCGGCATGGCTCTGGAGATTGGTGAGGGGCGCTAGCATCAGCCGGTTGGGCATGACGGGGCCGCGGGAAAGGGTGAGGGGCACATGAGCATCGGTCATTGGTACAGTCCTTAGGCGTCTTGGTAAGCGGGATCGCGTTTTTCGAGGAAGGCGCCAATGCCCTCCCGCATGTCGTCCGTTTGGGCGCAGAGAATCTGCTGCCGATCCTCTAGGGCGATGGCGGCTTCGAGGCTTTGGGCGTCAATATTCATGTTCAGCGCCTCCTTCGTGAGCCGCACCCCCAGGGGCGAGTTCGCCAGGATCGCCTCGACCATGGCCTGGCCCCGGGCCTCAAGATCCGCCTCCGGGACCACATCGGAAACGAGGCCCACCTTAAGCGCCCGCTCCGCATCGATGAAGGCACCGGTAAGCAGCAGCTCCGAAGCCAGCGCGCTCCCCACGAGCCGCGGGAGGAAATAGGACACGCCCACATCGCAGGCCGTCAGCCCGATGCGAATAAACGCCGCGTTCATGCGCGCCCGAGGGCCCGCCAAGCGGATATCGGAAGCGAGGGCCAGGGCGAAGCCGCCGCCGCTCGCGGCGCCGTGAATGAGAGAAATGATCGGCTGAGGCGCCCGGCGCATGCGCATGACAATTTCCGACACTCGGCGCTGCACCCGCAGCCCGTTCACGGGGCCGCCCTCCCCGGGCTCCCGCCGCTCCTTAAGGTCAAGCCCCGCGCAGAAAGCTTTCCCAGCCCCCTGGAGCACCACGGCGCGGATTTCCGGCCGCGTATAGAGCTCACCGAAATAGTGCTGAAGCTCCAGCATCATGGTGCGGCTCATGGCATTGAGGCTTTCCGGACGATTTAGCGTAACCCAGTGGGCGCCGCCCCGATGCTCCACGGTAAAGGTCTCATAGGCGCTGTCCTGCGGGGGCTTTGGGCGATAGAGGCTCGGATCGGCCATCAGGAAGTCTCCTCAGTCAGCCGAGGCAGGGGCCTCGGCGGAAGGTCATGGGTCGTTAGGAAAGCCTGCCCGTCGGCCTCGAAGAGCAGGAGTCCATCGAGATAGCGCACTGGGGCGTCCTCTGAGGGCGGGAGGGCCCCGGCCACAGCTCGGAGCAGATAAAGGGTCAAATCATGACTCACGTGGACGTCGAGCAACGCCCGCCCGTCTCCCTCCGGGCGCGCCCGCAAGCGTACCCACAGGAGCCGCAGGAGGGTCATCGCCGCCTGCTCGGCGTTCATCATGATGTCCTCTGCAACGGCCCCGGCCTGCCAGGCGGCGACAAAGCTTGGCAGATTCATGCTGATCTCGGTCATGGCCTTGAACATGCGCTGCTGATCGAGCGCGTAGAACACCCCTAGGGCCTCGACGGGGCGCACTCGCCCCAGGGGCGAGGCATGCTGCCCCTGGCAAATCAGTTCAGCGGTTTCCACGCAGCGCCCCGCAGGGGAGCTGTAGGCCCGAAGGGCCCAGCCTGGGCCAAGATTCTCCCCGAAGTGGCGCGCATAGGCGCGCCCCGCATCGGTTAAGGGATTCGCGAGGTCGTGGCGCCCGGCCACGTACTCCCGGGCCGAGTGGCGCATGATGAGGGCTGCTCGGGTCACGCCGGCGTTTTCCAGCGTACCGAGCACGGCGAGGGTACGATCCCCGTAAGCGTCTTTGGTCATGAAATCTCTCCCCGGCCCGAAGGCTATAGCAGAGCGCCGGGCCCAGGGAAGGGCCTCCCTGTTATTCGCGGAGCGCATAATCGGCATCAAGAACTTTTATTCGCCTCATGACACGCCCCCGGGCTAGACTGACGACGTGCGGCGAGCGATGGGCGCTCCCGCACTCCAGGAGGGATCCGCTCGGCGCCCTTGAGGGCTCGCCGGGCCATCGGAGAGAGGATGTATCGCCATGGATCTTGGAGTATCCGATCACGTCAGGCCCCTGCTTGATGACGTCACCGCTTTCATCAACGAACACATCGTTCCCAACGAGAAGACCTTTGCCGACCAGGTAGAGGCCGGCGGCCGTTGGTGCGAAACGCCGATTATGGAAGAGCTCAAGGAAAAGGCCCGGGCCAAGGGGCTGTGGAACTTTTTCCTCCCCGAGTCTGAGCGCGGCGCGGGACTCACCAACGTGGACTACGCGCACCTTGCGGAGCAGATGGGCAAATACCCCCTGTCCTCCGAGGTCTTCAACTGCGCAGCCCCGGATACGGGGAACATGGAAGTCATCGAGCGCTACGGCAGCGAAGAGCAAAAGAAGGAATGGCTCGAGCCCCTGCTCGCCGGCAAGATTCGCAGCGCTTTCTGCATGACCGAGCCCTACTCGGCCTCCTCCGACGCCACCCAGATCTCTCTGGAAGCACGCCTCGACGGAGATGAGTGGGTACTCAATGGCGAGAAGTGGTGGTCCTCCGGTATCGGTGACCCCCGCTGCAAAATCCTCATCGTCATGTGCGTCACCGAGCCGGATGCACCGAAGCACGCGCGGCAGTCGCAGATTCTCGTACCGCGGGATACCCCGGGGATCGAAATCCTGAAGATGCAGCACGTCTTCGGCTACGACGATGCGCCCCACGGCCACGGCCACGTGCGCTTCACCAACGTCCGCGTACCCAAGGAAAACATGATCCTCGGATCCGGCCGGGGCTTCGAAATTGCCCAGGGGCGCCTTGGCCCAGGCCGCATCCACCACTGCATGCGGTCCATCGGGGTCGCCGAGCGTGCCCTCGAGCTGATGTGCCGCCGAGGCCTTTCCAAGGAAGCCTTCGGTAAGCGCCTCGCCGACCTTGGCGGTAACTACGACAAGATTGCCGACGCCCGGATCAACATCGAAATGGCGCGCCTCCTGACCCTCAAGGCCGCCTGGATGATGGATACGGTGGGCAACAAAGTCGCCCGCTCGGAAATCGCCCAAATCAAGGTCGCGGTGCCGAACATCGCCCTTCAGGTGATTGACGACGCCATTCAGATCCACGGCGGCGCTGGGGTATCCCAGGTCTTCCCCCTGGCGAAGATGTACGCCGGGCAGCGGACCCTCCGCCTCGCCGACGGTCCGGACGAGGTGCACCGTCGCACCGTCGCCCGCCTCGAGCTGGGCAAATACCCGGATATCGATCCGGCGGTTCCCGTGGACCATCAGTATGGCAACCCGTTGGGCCTCGGCGCCGCCTAAGCGCCCTTGGCCGACGGCAAAAAGGCCGGTCCCCAGGGGTCGGCCTTTTTTTAGTTCATCGCGCCTTTCCAGGGAAAGCCCTTTGCGCCAAATTTTAGGAAAATACCTGGCCTCAAATGAAGTGGGTTTTAGCAGGCCATTCAGGGGGGAATGCAATTTCTGAATGGAAGTTTAGATCCCATTGAAACGAAGAATTGGCACTAATAAGGGTTTTCTAAGCCGACGCTTTCCCGTTCGTGTAGATACACAGAACATGCCCTAGCTGGGCACAAAGCCCCGCCAATGCTGGCCCGGCCACCACCTTATGCGGCGTTCACGTAGGTACCGAGAATTTTGCCAATAAGGGCTCACCCGACGCCGCCCTCAATGAGCGCAGCCGCTCGCCTCCACTTCTCCCTAGATCCCCCTCATCTGCCATGAACCCGTTTTTTGGCGCGGCGACACCGGTGCTACACTTTGCCCCTTATCCTTGGGGAGTCCGGGCCATGAACCTTCGCCGATTTTACCGCCTTCACAGCGTCTACACCCTCATCGGCATCGCCGCCCTCGGCTGGGCCAGCCTTGCCCAGGCCACGGACTTCACCCCGAGCGGAGGCCGACCCTATTCCGCAGCCGCTCGCCTGTCGGTGGGCAGCGATTTCGTGATGACCTCCGGTGGCATTGCCCAACCCCAGGATCCCCGGCGCTCTGCCGACGATCCGGCGCGCTACGGCGACACCTACCTACAAGCCCGCTCGGCCCTCCAGGGTCATGCCCAAACCCTCGCGGCGCTCGGCCTAGGCCCGGAGGACGTGGTCTACGCCCGGGCCTATCTTGTTGCCGATGCGGGGAAGGGTGGGGGCTTTGACTGGAGCGGTTGGGATCGCGCCTTCACGGAATTCTTTGCCCTGGACGACGGTACGCAGCATCGCCCAACCCGGACGACGCTTGGCATTAGCCGCCTGGGCCGGCCGGAGCTGCTCATCGAGATCGAGCTCCTCGCCGCCTATCCCGACGGGAAAGGGGCGACCGCCACCCGGGCCCTCAATCCCATGCTGTCCCCGCTGACGCGCCCGGGCAGCCGCATCGCCCAGGCCGTTTCCATGAACGGCAACGCGCCCCTCTACTTCACCTCCGGCATGCTCGCGGATCCGGCGAACCCCGAAGCCTCTACAAGCGATCCCGCGCACATGGGACCCATGAGCGCGCAGGCGCGCTCTGCGCTGCAAAAGCTCGATGCAAATCTTCGGGCCCAGGGCCTGACCTTCCGGGACGTCTATTTCCTCCGAGCCATGCTGGCCCCGGATCTGCGCGAGGACGGCGCCGTGGACTTTGCCGCCTGGAATACGGCCTACGACGAGTTCTTTAACAATGCTGAAAATCCCCATCGTCCGGCGCGCACCACCATGGCAGCGCCAGGGTTCAACAGCTCGAATCGCATCATCGAGATCGAGGCCTATGCGGCCTACCCGGACGCCCGGGGCGCCCATGCGCACGGCGTCAGCACCGGGGCCAATCCGAACCTCTTGGCCCACGGGGACCCTAAGAGCTTCCTCGCCGACAGCATGTCCGTCGCCCGCCATGCCAGCCTGACCTTGGTCTCCGGCAGCATCGCCAAGGCCGGAGTGCCGCGGGACGCAGGCATGGAAGCGCAAGCGCGCTCAGCCCTGGAAACCCTCGGGGAGCGCCTCGCCTCCCAAGGCCTGGGCTTTGAGGATGTGGCACAGCTTCGGGCCTACCTCGACGTGGGTGACGATTTCCCGGGGCAGTTCCAGGCCTGGAACCGAGCCTACGGGGCCTTTTTCAATAACGAAGCCAATCCCCACCGCCCCGTGCGCACGGCCCTCCCCGTGGTCGCCCTGCCGGGGCAAGCCCTCATCGAGATCGAGGCCACGGCGGTGGCGCCGCGCTAGCGGCGAGAACGGGCTGCGCCACCCATGGCTCGCATGCTCCAGCGCTGGGGCTGGCTCCGGCGCCGGAAGGGTCGAAGCGTGCTATGTCTTCAGCTCGGGCCCGAAGAGGCTGAGCCCTGGGGGCCCCTCTTCGAAGCGCTGACGCAGCGCTTTCCCCGGCTTCGCTGGTACAGCTACGGCCTCGCTCAGGGAACCCCTCTAGGCGCCCTCCCGGTACCCCGGGCCTGGTCCCGATTGCTCCTTCGGGCCAAAGCCCACGGCGTATTCCTCGCCGGGGGCCGCCCTCCCCCGGGGCTGGCGGAGGCCTGTGAGGCGCTTAACCTTCCGCTTTTTGTGGCGGCCCCGGGGGGCACCTGGACCGCCCCGGGGGGGACTCGGGAAGGCAGCGCCGATGCCCTCCTCGCCCGCTTCGAGCGCGCTCTCGCCCAAGGGCCCGCACGGAGCGCCCGCGCTCGGCGAGGCGATCGCCTTCTCCGAGCCCTTGCCCGCTGGCGCTTTGAACGACTCCGGGACTTGTCGGAGCTCCGAGAAGCCCTTGGCCATCCGGAGGTGATCTGGGCGCTGGGCAATGGGCCGTCCAGCGAAGACCCAACCCTTGCACGGGCCGCCTACGACAGCCTGTTTCGGGTCAACCACAGCTGGAAAGCCCGGGGCTTTCTGAGCAGGCCGGAGGTGGTATTTACCGGACTTCGGGGCACGGTAGCCGCCGTGCCCGGTAATACCCTCCTGATCTTCCAACGTGAGGCTGATTTCGAAGCCCTTTTGCCTCGCTGTGCGTTCCTGCCCGGCCGGCGGCGCTTCATGACAGCAGAGCAGCTCGGGCTCTTCCCGGACACCGGGGGGGTGTTCCGCCCCACAAATGGTGCGATCATGATTGCGGTGGCCGTAGCGCTCGCGCCTAAGCGTTTGCGGATCGCGGGCATGGACCTCTTCGCCCACCCAGCGGGAGCCTACCCTGGGGACGAAGCAACGCCGAACGCCTACACCGTCGCCCACGACCGCCAGGATGAGCTGTCCTTTTTGGCCGCCCAGCTTTCGCGTTATGAGGGCACGCTAGAGACCACCAGCCCCGTGCTCAATTCCGCATTGGCCGAGCGCGGGCTAATCGTTAACGACGTCACGCAAGAAAATGAGGACCCCCGGTGAAAGCAGCGGCAAAAGGCCAGTTCAAAACGCGCCCCTACCATAAGACCCTTCGCGGGGCCCTCGGCATGGAGGGCGTGCGACGCCCCGGCGATCGGAAGGCCCCGGTGCTTGTGGCCCTGGACCCGGACCCCGGCGTCACCCCCTCGGACAAGCCCCCGGTGCGCATCTACCTGGGCTCGGAGCCCGCCCAATACCGAGCAGAGCGGGTGTTTGTCTGGTCCGTGAAAAAGCACCGCGACCCCAGTCGCCGCTACGAGATCTACCTCATGAAAGATCTCGAAGGCTTCGACCGAAGCAAGTGGAAAACCGGCTTTACCAACTATCGCTATGCCATTCCGGCGCTTGCCGGCAACCAAGGCCGGGCGATCTACAATGATGTCGACCAGATATACCTCGCCGACCCCGCCGAGCTTTTTGATGCGCCCATGGGCGACGCCGCGGTTCTCAGCATCAACGACAAGGAAACGTCCGTGATGCTGCTGGACTGCGAAAAGCTCGCGCCCCTTTGGCGCCTCGAAGAAACGCAGCGGCTGCAGAAGCATAAGCACTATCGAGGGCTGGTCCACGATGCCGGGCTCTGGGGCCACATGACCGGCGTTTGGAACGCCCGGGATCACGAATACGTGGCCGGGGAGAGCAAGCTTCTCCACTACACCATCTTGCACACCCAGCCTTGGGCCCCCTTCCCGGAGCAGCTTCGCTACGGCGCGAACGCCAACGGTGAGCTGTGGCATGCCCTGGAGCGGGAAGCAGACGAAGCGAACTACACCCTCTTCAAGAAGGCCGAGCCCAGCACCCGCTACCATGAGCTCCTCGCCATGTATGCCTCCATGCACGAGGACGGTCGGCCGGAATCGGGCCATGCAGCCAAGGACACCTTCAAGGGCATTTCCCTCACGGAACATATCGCGCCGGTCGCGAAGCTCCTCAAGCGCACGGATAGCCGAACGCTCTTGGATTTCGGCGCGGGCAAGGGCCAGCTCTACAAGGACGATCCCAGCCAGCCGGGAACGCGCCATAAGCACATGGACGCCTGGCCCGGCGTTTCCGTAACCTGCTATGACCCGGGCTACGCCCCCTTCTCCGATCCCTACGAGGGAGCCTATGACGGCGTGATCAGCACGGACGTGCTCGAGCACATCCCCGAGGAAGACATCCCCTGGGTCCTAGACGACCTCTTCGCCCAGGCCGAGAAATTTATCTATGCCGTAGCGGCCTGCTACCCGGCAAAAAAGATCATGCCCGACGGCACCAATGCCCACTGCACCAACCAACCTCCGGCCTGGTGGGCAGGGCAAATCGCTCTGGCCGCGCGCCGGAACCCCGGCATTCGCTGGGTGCTCTGCACTCAGGAGAAGAGCCTCTGGAGCTTTGAGCAGCGCAAGAAGCTCACTAAGAAGGGCGTTCGGAGCCGCTATTTCGAAGGGGTTGGCTAAGGCCTGAGCCCCCTGGTGCGGCATCTGGTATTCGACCTGGGCAACGTGCTCCTGGCCTGGGATCCGTTAACCGTTACCCTGCCCCCGGCGCTGGCCGGGCAATGGGACGAGGCCAGCCAAAGCGCTGCTCGGGAGACCCTCTTCCTGGGCCCGGGCTGGCAGGCCTTTGACGCTGGCGTCCTATCCGCGGAATCCCTCGCAGCCCAGTGCAGCGAGGACACGGGGCACCCTCAAGCGCTGTTTTCGGCCCTTATTGAGGCCATGCCCGCCAGCCTCGTGCCGGTCACGCCCATGCTGGCATTCCTTTCCCAGGTCGCTGCCCACCATCCCTGCCACCTCCTCTCCAACATCGCTCGCGATACCTGGCGGGCCGTATGCCAGCGCTACGCCTTTCCCCGCTACTTCCAAAGCATGACCCTGTCCTACGTCGTGGGCGTGAATAAGCCTGCAGAGTGCATCTATGCCCACAGCTTTGCCGCCGGCGCCTTTGCGCCGGAGGACGCGGTGTTTATCGATGATCGTCAGGAGAACCTTGCGGCAAGCGAGGCCCTGGGAATGGCGGGGCTGCACCTGCCCACCCCCACGCAGGCCGACGCCGCGATTGCCAAGCTGGAACGGTGGCTGGCCGGCGGGCCCCTAGAACAGGTTTCGTAGGCGCCCGGTCAGAGATGACCAGCTTGGGTCGTGAAGGAAGTGCCCCTGGGACTCGCGCCCGCCGTAGCACTCGGCGGTAATTGCAATGTAGCGCCGAGGCCGCTCGGTCACGGAACGGGGCTCCACGGCGTGGATCGCCCTCGCGCCGTTCAGCCAGCCCACTAGCGTGTTGGCCTGATAAGGGACCTGCTTGACCCGGGTCACCCGATGATCGGGGATCTTCTTGTACTGGCGCTTCGGATAGAGCCGTCCCTTCGGTGCGTAGAGCTCGAAGGCCCCGCCCTCGCAATCATCCTCCGGGTCCCGAAGATAAAGTAGCGTCGAAAACAGCTTGGCCGGACTATCGACGTGCGGACCCCGCGCCGGGGTCGGCGTTTTCACCGGGCTGTTCACCCCAAAGAGGCAATCGAGCACGACGTCCGTCTGCCGATTCGCGGCGCTGTCCCACTTGCCCGGGGCGCGCACGCCAACGGTGAAGGCTTCAAGGGGCTTCCCAAAATTGTCCTCAAGGCGCGGATGGGCCGCGCGCATCGCATCTCCCCAGAGCGCCAGGAGCTGCTTGAAGAAGGCCGGCACCGTGTGGGCCTCGAAGAAGGCTCGCCAGGCGACGGGAAGGGCCTCGTCGGCGAGCACTTCCGACGCCGACTTAAGGTAGGGGCGATTGTTCTCGAGCGTCCCCGTACCCGCCACGTACTCAAGGCTCGGAAAACTCTCCGCGAGCTCCCTAAAGAGGTGCTCGGGAAGCGCCCCTTCAATGGCGTAGTGATCGAAGGGCTCGCGATGCAGATGGGCGGACGTCAGGCGATCCAGAACCGTGGTCATGCCTCTGCCCCCGCGGTGGTGCCGTACTCCTTCGCCAGGCTCTCATCACCGATATCCTCGGCGTAGCGCAGCTGAATGGGGGTTTTGAAGGGGGCGTCCTCAAGCTTGCGCATGATGGTGAAGAGCAAAAGCTTGGGACGCTTGCGCTGAAGGCGGCGGAGCTCGCGGTGGAAACGGCGCCCGTCATCCTGGGGGCGAAAGTAGAAACCCAGCTGATCGAGCAGGGTCGCCTTCGGCGGCTTTGCCCCGGCCAAGAGCCAGCGCAGCGGCACCCGCCGCTCATCGAGCAGCATCTCGGGGATAGGTTCCTTGCTTTGGGGCGACACGGCCAAAAAGCCGTGGCCGGTGCGGGCCCCTACGCCCATGGCCAGCATGCGGTAGCCATTGGCCTCGGCCACGGCGTAGTAAAGATTCGGGTGAAAGGAGAAGAAGCCGTGGTTCACGTACTCGATGAAGGGCATAACGTGAATCATCACGCCTCCCACCTTGGTTAAGGCGTGCACGTTCCGGAAAATCGCATCCTGGTTAAAGACGTGCTCCCCCGTGCCGTTGTTGGTGCACAGGGAGAAGGTACGGTGGTAGCCGTAGGTGGCCGCTAGATCCTTGTTCAGATCCATCACCAAGCTGCCATAGAGATCGTTCACGTCGATCGCCTGGTAATCCTGAAACCCGAGCATGCGCATGTAAGCTCCGGCCTGATCCCGGCGCGCCTCCGGAGTTTTCGCCAGGAGCCCCTCTATGCCCGCTTGATCAATTCCACCATGCCCTTTCGAGCGCGCCAGCACCGTGCGCAGAGCCCGCTGATCGGCATTCAGCGTTTGGTTGCCCAGCTCGATTACATCAGGGGACGGCTCCACCAAATCAACCAAGCCGCGGGCCAGCAGGGTAAACAAGGGATTGAAGCTCATGACGGTCTCCTCAGGGGAAGCGGCGATGCCTCCGCGACGCATTGTCCGGTCCTGCTCCAGGGCGCGCAAGCGTGGCCATAGCTCCGCTTAGAACAGCCCGCCCTGGGGCGCCGCCGGGGGGTCGGGGGGCGGATCACCGAAGGCCCAGGGCGGGCCAAGGGGATCGAGCAGCTCCGGATCCTGCCGCCGCGCATCACCCACCGCTGCCCCCAAGGGCAGCACCTCCAGAGGCACGGCGGCCTGGGGCGCAGATAGGCCTCGGGCAAGCACCTCTGGCGCCAGGGCCCCCAGCCAGGCTCGGGCGCCGGCAAGGGTCAGAAGCCGCGGCTCACGGTGATGAAGCCACTTTAATTCGGGACGAGTCGGACAGGTGAGCACGGCAAAGCCGCCGGCCGCATCCCCGCCGCGGTCCCCCGGGGCGCTCGCCCTTGGGGCGGGGCGCCCTACCCCAGCAAGGTACAGGGGCCCCGACGCCTGGGGCCGCAGCAGGTAGGGCAAGCGACGTCCATCCGGGAGGTGCCACCACTCCATAAAGCTGGTGACAGGAAGGACGCAGCGATGGGTCGGCAGCCAGGGCCCGTAGAGAGGACTCGCCAGGGCCCGTTCGCACCGGGCGTTGAAGGTGGTGAGCCCTGCCCCGGCCGAGGGCGGGGTTGGAAACCACCAGCGCTGCCGCACAAGGGTCCCGTCTTGGCGTAGAACCGGCACCCACGCCTGCGGCGCCACGTTGATTTGCGCATGCCCGTAGAGCTCCGCCAGAGGCCAGTCCGCAGCCTCGGGCCAGGCGGCCGCAAGCGCTTCCGCCAGGGCGGGGCCCTCGATATTCACCCGTCCGCACATGGCCCGGTCCCAAGCGTGGCGCCGCCGGAGCAAGGTCGGCATAATCGGCCTGCTTTAAACATCACCATCGCCCGAAGAATGTTGCCTTAATGGAGAGCCCTCATGGGAGAAGCATATATCGTTGCGGCAAGCCGCACCGCTGGAGGCCGTCGCAACGGTCGTCTCAAGGATTGGCATGCCGCGGATCTCGCAGGCAAGGTGCTCGATGGCGTCATCGCCCAGGCCAAGGCCGATCCGGCCCTCGTTGACGACGTGATCATGGGCTGCGTCAGCCAGGCCGGGGAACAGAGCACGAACATCGCCCGCAACGCGATCCTCTGCTCCAGCCTCCCCGAAAGCGTCCCCGGGACCTCCGTGGATCGCCAGTGTGGGTCGTCCCAGCAGGCGCTCCATTTTGCTGCTCAGGCCGTCATGTCCGGCGCCATGGACTGCGTCATCGCCGCGGGCGTCGAAATGATGACCCGGGTTCCCATGGGCGCT
>JADHNT010000101.1 GCA_016779385.1 Pseudomonadales bacterium | reverse complement strand
GGATGACATGCTTGATAGGGCCGCGGCCCACTACGAGCGGGAGGTAGATAACACCGTGGAAAGCCTCACGGAATTGGTAGAGCCCATGATCATGTCGGTCCTGGGCGTACTCATCGGAGGCCTAATCGTGGCCATGTACCTGCCCATTTTTCAGCTGGGCTCGGTGGTGGGCGGCGGCGTTGGCTGAGCTACTCGGTGGCCCATCCTCCCTCGCCCTCCTTGGCGCCCTCCTTGGCGTCATCCTGGGGAGCTTTCTAAACGTGGTGGCCCATCGCCTACCCCGGCAGCTCGATCGGGAGAGCCGCGCCTGGGCTCGGGACCTTCTCGCCCTTGATCCGGAAACTGGGGACGGCACCTACAACCTCGCCTGGCCCCCGTCTCACTGTCCCCGGTGCAAACAGCCCCTGCGCTGGTTTCATAACCTTCCCTTGGTGAGCTGGCTTGCCCTCCGGGGCCAAAGCGCCTGCTGCCGGCAGCCCATTGCTCTGCGCTATCCCCTGCTTGAAGGGGCCATGGGACTGATGACGGCCTTTCTCTTTCTACGCTTCGGCCTCACCGTCGAGGCTCTAGCGCTAGTGCTCCTTACCGGTACGCTTCTAGCCCTGGCCGCCATCGACGGGGAATGGCAGCTACTGCCAGACACCCTCACCCTCCCCCTACTATGGCTCGGGCTCCTGGGCGCCGTGCTGGGCTGGACCCCGGCCCTTCATACCTCAGATGCCATCATCGGCGCCGCCGCAGGCTATCTCAGCCTCTGGAGCCTGTACTGGGGTCACCGCCTCCTCACCAAGAGGGAAGGCATGGGCTATGGGGACTTCAAGTTGCTGAGCGCAGGCGGCGCCTGGCTGGGCTGGCAAGCCTTGCCCCAGGTCGCCCTGCTGGCAGCCGCCTCTGGTTTGGCCTACGCCCTCACGGCCCGGCTCCGGGGACGGCTGGACCCGGGGCAGGCCATGCCCTTCGGGCCCTTCCTTGCCGCGGCGATTTGGCTCACCGCCGTCTTCGGCGTACGCTGAACACCGACACGGTAAGGAGCAAAACCATGCGCGTGGTGGGGTTAACGGGGGGTATTGGCAGCGGAAAAACCGCCGTCTCCGATCATTTTGAACGACTCGGCATTATGGTAGTGGACGCGGACCTCGCCTCCCGCCAGGTGGTCGAGCCAGGGCAGCCCGCACTGGCCGTCATTGCGGAGCACTTTGGGCAGGAGATCCTCCAGGCCGACGGCACGCTTGATCGGGCCGCGCTTCGCACCCGCATCTTTGCCGACGACGCGGAGCGGCATTGGCTGGAGGCCCTACTTCATCCGCGCATCGGGGAAGCGCTGCGCGCCGGCCTGGCCGCGGCGACCTCCCCCTACGCCATTCTCGTTTCCCCCCTACTTTTTGAGGCCGGGCAGGCAACCCTGGTGGATCGGGTACTCTTGGTGGACGCGCCAGAGGCCCTCCAGCTCGAACGCACCATGGCCCGGGATCAAAACAGCGAAGCCCAGGTGCAGGCCATCATCAAGGCCCAAGCGTCCCGGGCAGAACGGCAGGCCCGAGCCGACGACATTCTGGTGAACGATGGGACCCTGGAGGACCTGCTCGGGAAGGTCGAGGCACTACACGAGCGCTACCTTGCCCTCGCCGCCGGAGAGGCCGCGCCGGCATGAGCGGCACCGAGGAGACAGTGATAATCATGGCCTGCCCCACCTGCCGGCGCTCCGTGCCTTGGCGGGAGGAAAGCCGCTATCGCCCCTTCTGCTCCGAGCGCTGCAAGCTGATCGATCTGGGGGCCTGGGCCGATGAAAGCCACCGCATTGCCGGCGACAGCGCCTACGACGACCTCTCCTCCGAGGGCTAGGCGCTGCTCTCGAACGACGACCCTAGCTTCGGTATTCGGCGTTGATTTTCACGTAGTCGTATGAGAAGTCCGTGGTCCAGACCTCGCCGGCGCCATCCCCGCGGCCGAGGGTTAGGGCCAGGGTCAGCTCCGGCGCCTTCATCACCGCCGCCCCATCGGCTTCTCGGTAGCTCGGTGCGAGGGCGCCGCCCTCGGCCATTAAGAGCCCATTGATCTCCAGCCGTACACCTTCCACGGCGAGATCGTCGATGCCCGCCCGACCGAGGGCCGCCAGGATGCGCCCCCAGTTAGGATCCCCAGCAAAAAGCGCGGTCTTAACGAGGGGCGAATGAGCAATGGTGTACGCGGCCTGCAGCGCTTCCTCTTCAGAGCGAGCTTCAGCCACGGCCACGGTGACGAACTTCGTGGCCCCTTCCCCATCGCGAACGATGCTTTGCGCCAGATGGCAGCACAGGGACGAAAGCCGCGCCGCGAAGGCCAACACCTGGGGATCCTGTCGATCCTCTAGCAGCGTCAGGGGCGCTTGCCCCGTGGCCACGAGGGTCACGGCGTCATTGGTGGAGGTATCGCCATCGATGGTGATGCGGTTGAAGCTGCGATCCACCGCCTCCCGGAGCAGCGCCTGCAGGAGCGCCGGGGCGACCGGGGCATCGGTGGCGATGAAGGACAGCATGGTGGCCATGTCCGGCCGAATCATGCCTGCACCCTTTGCAATCCCCGTGAGGGTGTAGGGGTGATCAGCATCGGGCGCTACGGACAGCCCCTTCGGCGCCGTATCCGTGGTCATAATGCCCGTCGCCGCTGCGGCCCAGCCATCGGCCGTGAGCGCCTCCAGCGCGGCGGGCAGGGCCGCCTCGAGCCGGTCCACGGGCAAGGTTTCTCCAATCACCCCGGTGGAAAAGGGGAGCACCGTCTCTGGGGCAACCCCCGCAAACGCCGCCAGCGCTTCGCAGCAGCGCTCTGCCGCTGCGAGCCCCGGTGCGCCGGTACCCGCGTTGGCGCTCCCCGTATTGATAAGAAGATAGCGTGGCGTGGCGGCCTCGCGATGACTCCGAGCCAAAATCACCGGAGCCGCGCAAAAACGGTTTTGCGTGAATACCGCCGACGTCACCGCGCCCTCAGGGAGCTCAAAGACCGTGAGGTCCGGCCGTCCCACCTTGCGAATACCCGCTGCGACGGTCCCGACACGAATGCCCGACACCGGTAAGAGCGGGGGTAAGGGGGCTAAATTCACAGCCATGAAGGCAATCTCACTGGAAGGCGCAGAGGCCCTGTGGTTGGTGTCTAAAACCGCTTAGGCGACGGAGCCGTGGCAATGCTTATACTTTTTTCCGGAACCGCAGGGGCAAGGCTGATTACGCCCGACCTTAGGCCCGGAGCGCACCGGAGCCGCCGCCTCGGGAGCCGGCGACGCTTCGCTGCCCTCGCGAGAGGCTTCCGCTGGGTCCGGCGCGGGCTGATCAAAGCGCAGCTGGGCCTTTTCCGCCTCGCGCCGCTCCCGTTCCGCCTGCTCAAGGGCATCGGCGGGCTGGAACTTGGCCTGAGCCAGAAGGCGCGTTACGTCCCGACGAATGCCGTCGAGGAGCCCCTGGAAGAGCTCGAAGGACTCACGTTTGTATTCCTGCTTTGGCTGCTTCTGCGCATAGGCGCGCAGGTGAATGCCCTGGCGTAGCTGATCCATGGCCTGGAGGTGTTCCTTCCAGAGATGGTCGAGGGTGAGGAGCATCATCTGCTTCTCGAAGCGCCGCATCATGGCTTCGCCCACCTGGGCCGTCTTCTCAGCATAGTCCTCGGCAAGCTTATCGAGGATCTTCGCCTTCAGCCCCTCACCATCAAGCTTTTGGTCGTCGGCGAGCCACTGGGCCACGGGCTGCTCGCTGGCAAACTCCCCGCCTAGCGCCGCTTCTAGACCTTCCGGATCCCACTGCTCTTCCACCGCCTCCGTGGGAATGAACTGCTCGACGAGATCGTCCACGACCTCCTCGCGCATGGCGAGGATCGTCTCGGAGATATCCTCCGCGGCCATGAGTTCATCGCGCTGTCGATAGATGACCTGGCGCTGATCATTGGCCACGTCATCATACTCGAGAAGGTTCTTTCGAATATCGAAGTTGTGCCCCTCCACCTTGCGCTGGGCGCGCTCGATGGATTTCGTGACCCAGCGATGCTCGATAGCTTCGCCGTTCTGCATCCCCAGGGACCCCATCATCGCGCGGATGCGATCGGAGGCGAAGATCCGCATGAGGCTGTCTTCCATGGACAGGTAGAAACGGGTTGAGCCTGGATCCCCCTGCCGCCCGGAACGGCCCCGGAGCTGGTTATCAATGCGCCGTGATTCGTGCCGCTCCGTGCCAATCACCCGAAGGCCACCGGCCGCCAACACCGCCTCATGGCGGGCCTGCCATGAGTCCCGCACGGCTTGCCGTCCTGCTTCGTCGTCCGCGGGGAGCTGGGCCAGCTCCGCCTCAAGGTTGCCCCCAAGGACGATATCCGTGCCCCGCCCCGCCATATTCGTAGCCACCGTCACGGCACTCGGACGCCCCGCCTGGGCGATGATTTCCGCTTCTCGCTCGTGGAACTTCGCGTTCAGCACCTCGTGGGCAATGCCCCGACCATCCATGGCCTTGGACAGGCGCTCGGAAGATTCGATGGACGCGGTTCCTACCAGCACGGGCTGACCCCGATCCCGGCAATCCTGGATATCGTCGATGATGGCGTCGTACTTCTCATCCATGGTGAGGAAGATGAGGTCGTTTTGATCGTCCCGCACCATGGGCTTATTTGTAGGAATGACCACCACATCCAGCCCATAAATCTCATGAAATTCGTAGGCCTCCGTATCCGCGGTGCCGGTCATACCTCCGAGCTTTTCATAGAGACGGAAGAAATTCTGGAAGGTGGTGGAGGCCAGGGTTTGGGACTCCTGTTGGATCTGCACCCCTTCCTTCGCTTCCACGGCCTGGTGGAGCCCCTCGGACCAGCGCCGCCCGGGCATGGTCCGCCCGGTGTGCTCGTCGACGATGACGACCTGACCCTGCTGAACGATGTAATCCACGTCCCGGCGATAGACGAAGCGCGCCCGGAGCGCAGCGTGCACGTGATGCAAGAGGCCGAGGTGCTGGGAGGCGTAGAGGCTGTCCTCCGGCGGCAGGAGATCGGCGGTCTTCATGGCCTCCTCGAGCTTTTCGTGCCCTTCTTCGAGGAGCTCGATCTGACGATTCTTCTCGTCGATGGCGAAGTCCCCGGGCTCTTCGGTTTCCGGCTCCTGCCCAGCACCCGTGGCCCGGGGCGTGAGGGGTCGCACAAGCTGATCAATCTGACGATAGAGCGCCGAGGAATCTTCTGCGGGTCCAGAAATAATCAGGGGGGTGCGGGCCTCGTCGATGAGGATAGAGTCAACCTCATCGATGATGGCGAAGTAGCGATCCCGCTGGACCTTGTCCTCCGCCGTGAAGGCCATGTTATCCCGAAGGTAATCAAAGCCGAACTCGTTATTCGTCCCATAGGTGATATCGGTGAGGTAGGCCGCGCGCTTCTCTGCGCCATCCTGCCCCGAGCGCACCACCCCCACGGAGAGACCAAGCGCCTGGTACACCGGTGCCATCCACGCCGCATCCCGCTGCGCCAGGTAGTCGTTAACGGTCACCACGTGCACGCCGCGCCCCGCGAGCGCGTTGAGATAGACCGGCAGGGTAGCAACCAGGGTCTTCCCTTCCCCGGTGCGCATCTCGGAAATACGCCCCTCGTGGAGGGCCATGCCCCCCATAAGCTGCACGTCAAAATGGCGAAGGCCTAGGGCTCGACGGGCCGCCTCTCGGGTGGCGGCAAAGGCCTCGGGGAGAATCGCGTCTAGACTTTCCCCCGCCGCGAGCCGGTCCTTCAGCCGGGGCGTTTCAGCCCGCAGCGTCGCGTCATCTAGGGCCTGGAGCCGCTCCTCCAGCGCGTTGATTTCCGTCACCCGCCGCGCAAAGCGTCGCAGTTCCCGCATGTTTTTCGTCGGGAAGAGGGTCCGGAAGAGCTTCTTAACCATAGCGCTGTTTTACCTGTCACCGATGAGACACTTAGAACACTCTTAGTGTACCTGCTCCCCGGCCCTAGCGCCTGCTTACGGCAGGGGGTCGCGCTATGATGGGGCCCCCTTTTAAGGATGCGCTATGACCGATCGCTCGCCTCAATCACTGGATGCCCTGCTAGCGCCGAAGCCCCGCTCGGCGCTTGAAGGACTGTTCCGCCAGGTCGGAGAGCTGGAGGCGCTCGAAGGAAAGGTGCGGGCCGCCTTACCACCGCCCCTTCGCCTTGCCCTGAGCCTCGGCGGCCGGGAGGGCGCCACGCTAACGCTCATCGCGGCGTCCCCGGCCGTGGCAACTCAGCTACGTTTTCATCAAGGGGAGGTGCTTGCGGCGCTCAAGGACAAGGGCATTACCCATCTGCGGGTTCGGGTAGGCCGCCCCAGCGCCGCGGCAGCGCGACCCAAGGCTGCGCCCGGCCTGCCGCCCGCCCCAAAGCCTTCGGCGATGGCAGCCACCTTACTTCTGGATTTAGCGGAGGAGACCTGCGGCCCCCTGGGGGAGGCCCTCACGCGCCTCGCCCACCGGGCGCAGGACGCGCCCAAGGGCTAGAGCCTGACCCGGGCACAACGCCCAGGCCAGGATTTCGCGACCATGCCGGAGCCGGGCCAAGCCCGGGTGGAGATCTCCGGCGAAGCTCGTCCTAGTCCGCCTGGCGGCGGAGGAAGGCGGGAATATCGAGGTAGTCGAGATCCCCATCCGGCGCTGTGCTGCGCTGACCTTCTGCCATGCCCGCCCCAGCCGCCTGGCGACGGAGAACGGTCGGGCGGTCGTAGTCCACGGCGCCGGCTGCGGTGGTCGCCCTCGGCGCCTGGCGAGGGGCGTTATCCACGACCACCTTCGGCGCGGCTGGCGCCCCAATTCCCGTGGCCACCACGGTGACCCGCATTTCCTCGTCGAGGGACGGATCGATGACCGTTCCCACCACGACGGTGGCGTTGTCGCTAGAGAACTCCTCGACAATGTCGCCGACCTCAGTGAACTCGCCGATGGACAAATTCGCCCCGGCGGTGACGTTCACGAGAATGCCCCGAGCGCCGTGGAGATCGATGTCCTCCAGCAGCGGACTGCGAATGGCCGCTTCCGTGGCCATCCGGGCCCGATCCTCGCCGGTGGCGCTGCCCGTGCCCATCATGGCCATGCCCATCTCGGACATGACCGTACGCACGTCAGCGAAGTCCACGTTGATCATGCCGGGCCGGATGATGAGATCCGCGATGCCCTGCACGGCGCCGAGGAGCACGTCATTTGCTGCGCTGAACGCGTCGAGCATGGAGGTGTTCTGCCCCAGGACAGACAGGAGCTTCTCGTTGGGAATGGTAATTAGGGAGTCCACGTGCTGCTGAAGCTCTAGGATGCCCTGATCCGCCGCAGGATTGCGCTTCTCAAAGCGGAAGGGGCGGGTCACCACGGCCACGGTCAAGACACCGAGCTCCCGAGCGATTTCCGCCACCACCGGCGCGCCCCCGGTGCCCGTGCCCCCGCCCATGCCGGCGGTAACGAACACCATGTCCGCCCCGGAAAGTACTTCGGCGATGCGATCCCGATCCTCGAGGGCCGCTTCCCGGCCCACGGCGGGATTGGCGCCGGCGCCGAGACCCTTGGTGATCTCTCCTCCGAGCTGGAGAAGGGTCCGGGCCCCCACGTTCTTCAACGCCTGGGCGTCGGTGTTGGCCGCGATGAATTCCACGCCCTCCACACCCTTAGCAATCATGTGGGCAATGGCATTACCGCCGCCACCACCCACGCCGATGACCTTAATGACCGCGTTTTGCGGTTGGCTATCTACCAGTTCAAACATTGCTCGTCCTCCACAGACGCTCTTTCAAAAAATGCGCAGGTGCGCTCAAAAGTTTTGCCGAAGCCATTCCCGGATTCGGTCCACAA
>JADHNT010000100.1 GCA_016779385.1 Pseudomonadales bacterium | reverse complement strand
ACGGTGCCTTCAGCGGAGGCGCCGTTATCACCTGTGAGATAGATCACCAGAGTATTATCGAACTGACCACAAGCCTTCAGGTGGTCGATAACCCGAAGCACCTGCGCATCGGTATGGGCCATAAAGCCCGCAAAGACCTCCATGAGCCGCGATGCGACGGGCTTGTAGCGGTCGTCGTAATCGTCCCAGGCGGGAATCTCATCGGGGCGCGGCGTGAGGCGCGTCCCGGGAGGAATGACCCCCAGGGCTTGCTGGCGCGCAAAGATCCGCTCCCGGAGCGCATCCCAGCCGTCGTCAAATTGGCCCTTAAACCGATCGCTCCATTCCGGGGCCACGTGGTGCGGCGCATGCACGGCGGCCGGAGCGAAGTAGCAAAAAAAGGGCCGATCCGGCGCCGATGCGCGATGGCGCTCGAGCCAGTGAATCGCCTGGTCCGCCAGATCCTCCGTGAGGTGGTAGTCGGGGCGTCCCCGGTGCGGCTCCACCGGAGTGGTCTGGTCATAAACCGCCGGTTCCCAGTGGGACGCTTCCGCCCCAAGAATGCCGTAGAAGCGATCAAACCCCAGCCCCGTGGGCCAGCGATCATAAGGTCCCGCAGGGCCCTGCTCCCAGGACGGCGTTAAATGCCACTTGCCGAAGCACCCCGTCCCGTAGCCATGAAACTGAAGCAGCTGTGCAAGGGTGGCCGTTTCCTTCGGAATGGCGCTGTCGTAGGCCGGGAAACTGTTGGCGATTTCCGTAATGCCCCCCATGTGCACGCTGTGATGATTCCGACCGGTCAGTAAGGCGGCCCGGGTGGGGGAACACAGTGCGGTGGTGTGAAACTGGTTGTAACTCACCCCTGCGGCGGCGATCGCATCTACCCCGGGCGTAGGAATCGGCCCGCCAAAGGTGCTGCAGGTCCCAAAGCCCACGTCGTCAAGCATCACCAGGAGAATGTTCGGACGGCCCTGGCTACGTTTGTCGAGAGCCAGGGGTCGAGGCTCCGCATCCTCATAGAGCCGCGCTAACCGGCCTTCGAAGGCCTTTGAACCCTCGGGCAGATCCATGTCAGTTCCCCTCCACGGCGAAGGCCGGCACCTCAAAGGCGCGGAGGAACGCCTGAACGCGCCGGGAATCGGAGGCCTTTGCCACGCCCGAAGCCAGCGCCTCAGCCAGGGAAAGCTTACCGGCGAGCAGCGCGCCCCAACTCTCCCCACTCACGGAGAGGGTGAGGTCCCCTGCCGGCTCCTGACCAGGAACGGCAATGCCCCGGCGCACCGTAACCGACGCCCGGCCCTGCACCCCGAAATCTAAGGTCAGCGTGCCCGCCTCCGCGATCGCCTCCGGTAAGAGCAGCACCCGTAGCAACTTCACCGCCTCCGCCGGCGCCGAGGCCAAGGCCTTGGCTTGAAAGCGATGGCGCCGGAAGCGCGATAGATCGAGCTGGCCTTCGAGCTCCCGGGCTCGAGTCAGGGCCCAATTGCGAACGTTGGCCGACGGGGTTGCCTGGGCGACGCCACGCAGCGCCTGAGCTAGCCGTTGCCGGTCTTCCGGCGCGCCACCGTCGCATCGCCCATCGGCCTGGGCCTCTCCTCTCACCAACCACGTGCCCAGCTCCAGCGCCCAACGGTAATCCTGAGCAGCAAGGGCTTTATCGAAAGCGCTTCGCACGGCCTCAAGGCCCCCAAAGCCCTGGACCAGGCGCTTTACTCGCTCCGCCGGCGGCAACGGCAACAGCTGATCTTCCTGTTCGTCAAACCAGCCGAAGAGCCCGACATAAATCTGCCGCACATGGTGCTCGGCCAGCCCATAGAGCTGCTCCGTGGTGTAGTGGGCGCTGTAGGCCTCGGGCCAGTGCAGGGTAGCAATGGCCTCCCGGGGGCTGAGGCCTTTATTGGCTAGGCGCACCGTTTGATCCCACAGAAACTGAATCGCGTCGCGGTAGCGTTCCGCGGTTTCGGCGATCAACGCAGCGCCCTCTAGGGGAGGACCATGGGCGCCGGCCAGGTAGCTTGCGCCGAGATCCCGAAGCTGATCCAAACCTGTAAGCAGAATTCGGGGATCCCGGTACTCCTCCCCGCGGATGGCAAACACGTTAAAGAGGGCCGGCCAAAGCAGGTTATTCACCGCAAGACTTAAGCTCGGGAACCAAATGGTGACGGAATCGGTGGCGTCGGAGGGGGCCGGCAAAAGGGTGACGGGCAAACCCGCCAGGGTGATCTCCGTTGGCTCATCGAACTCGTGCTGAGCGGGGACATAGCCAGGCGTGAAGGGGACGTGGTTGGGATTTCGGAAAAAACGGCCCAGCCCGACGTTTACGAGCCCATCTTCGCCCGCGTCCGGTAAGAGCACGCCAAACTGATGAGCAAGGCCTCGGGAACCCCGAGGTCCAACCTCGCCGGAAAAGCGCCGCAGGTTCCCGGGAATGCCCGCGTGGCCCCAAAGGATAAGGTCGGGGTTTTCCCGAAGCAGCGCTGTGGTGCCCCCAATGTAGTGAAAGTGGCTATAGATGCAGGCAACGATGGGGGCGGAGCAGACGGTTCGAAAGACCGCGAGGGCAGCCTCCATTTCCTCCACACACTCCCCCGTATCAATGACGATGACCCCTTCGGGGCCCTGAACGAAGGTTTGGTTCGACAATCCATTGCCCACATAGCACCAAGCGTTAGGCCCGACGGCATAGAGCCGTTCGTCTAAACGTTCACTTTGCGCCGCAAGCGCCCGGTGTGCGCGTTGCCCGCCAGGTCCCGTTACCACCGCGTCGGGAAAAAGTGACTCCAACATCCCCTACCCCTTTTTATGTTTGTTATCGTCCGGAGGCTAGCAGAGCCGGCGAAGAAGCGCTGCCCTGGGCAAGGAGTGGCATACTTGCGGTCCTCGGCCCGACGGCCGTGCAGAGCACGTGCTCGGACACCCCAAGAGAATGTCCCGGAAGAGGTGAACCTCATGAACTACCGCACCCTCGGCCGCAGCGGCCTGAAAGTCTCCCCCCTTTGCCTCGGCTGCATGAGCTACGGTGAAGCGGGTGCGGGCACTCACGCCTGGACCCTCTCCGAAGCCGAGAGCCAACCCTTTTTCCGCCAAGCGCTTGAAGCCGGCATCAATTTTTTTGATACCGCAAATGTCTACTCCGCGGGCAGTTCCGAAGAGATCACGGGGCGGGCCCTGCGGAAACTTGCTCGGCGCGATGAAATTGTCGTGGCCACCAAGGCCTTCGGCCCCTGGCGCAAGGCGCCTAACGCCCGGGGCCTGTCCCGGAAGGCCCTGTTTCAGGCCATGGACGATAGCCTGCAGCGCCTGGGCATGGACTATGTCGACCTCTACCAAATCCATCGCTTCGACACGGAAACACCCGTGGAAGAAACCATGGAAGCCCTTCACGACCTCGTGAAGGCCGGTAAAACCCGCTATATCGGCGCCTCCTCCATGGCGGCCTGGCAATTCGCCAAAATGCAGCAGGTGGCAGAGCAACACGGTTGGACCCGCTTTATTGCCATGCAGCCGCAGGTCAATCTGATTTATCGGGAAGAAGAGCGGGAGATGCTGCCCCTCTGCCAAGATCAAGGCGTCGGCGTGATCCCCTGGAGCCCCCTAGCGCGAGGCAAGCTGACCCGGCCCTGGGCCGCGGAAACCCATCGCTCCGAGCACGACCTCTTCGGTAAGCAACTCTACAAGGCCATGGAGGCCAACGACCGGGAGATCGTGGGCGCGGTGGAAGCCCTCGCGAACGCCCGCGGGGTCTCCATGGCCCAAATCGCCCTTGCCTGGTTGCTCCAAAAACCGGCCATCACTTCGCCCATCATCGGGGCGACCAAGCCGGCCCAGCTTGCGGATGCCCTCGGGGCCCTCGAACTGAACTTAGACCCGGAAGCCTGCGCCCAGCTTGAAGCGCTTTACCAGCCTCATCCCGTCGCCGGCGTCTATGCGCCCCCGGGCCCGGACGGCAAGGTGAGCCTGACGGAAGAGGGCCTCAGCGCCTAGTGCTCAAGCCTCAAGCACGGGCAACTGGGCTCGGAGCTCGGCCTTAGCGATCTTCTCTAAGGTCGAGCGCGGCAGGCTCGCTACGGGAAAAACGGACCGGGGCACCTTGAAGTCCGCCAAATTGGTGCGGCAATGGATCAAGACCGCCTCGCCAAGGACGCCGGCTTCCAAGGCCGCGCCCGCCGCACTCGGAATAATAAACACCACGGGGACCTCATCGAGCATGGCATGCTTTTGGCCCACCACGGCGCACTCTTCCGCCAGGCCCGACTGCATGATGACGGACTCGATCTCCGACGCGGCCACGTTCTCGGCCCCGACCTTGAGCATGTCCTTGTCTCGATCGGAGAAATAAAGCCAACCGTCCTCATCGCTGCGAACGATATCTCCCGTGTCGAACCAGCCGCCTGCATCAAAGGCCTTAGCGTTCGCTTCTTCGTTTCGGTAATACTCCTTGAAGAGCGAGACGCCTCTAACGCCGCGGATATGGAGAATCCCCCGCTCCCCCGGGCCCGCCAAGGTGCCATCTTCGCGACGTAGCTGGATGTCGTATTCCGGCGCGACTCGGCCGAGGGTGCCGTGGGGCCCGGGGTGATCCACGTCCGTGACGATGCCGTGGGTGAGGGTTTCGGTCATGCCCCACCAGCCGATGGTCTCTACGCCAAAGTGCCCGCCCACGGTCGGCAGGCTCGCTGGTCCACCCCAAAACCGTTGGCCATGATCCGGCACGGGATACTTCATGAGAGCCTTGTAGGCAAAGGGGATCATGGACATCCAGGTGACGCCATGGCGAAGGCAGGTATCCCAAAAGCGGGACGCCGAGAACTTAGGATGAATAACAAAGGTGCCCCCAGCCCAAAGGGTCGCCAGCATGGAGTAGCCCTGGGCGTTGGTATGGAACAGAGGCATATAAATCAGCGTGACGTCATCGCGGCGCAGGCGCATGTGGGCCGCCGAGATCTTGCCCGCCCATAGGCCATTGGCGTGGCTCCAAAGCACGGCCTTCGGCCGCGACGTTGTGCCAGAGGTAAATTGGACGCTCAGGTTTCGCTGCGGATCCCGGGGCAGCGGCGGCAGCGCCCCATCGCTTCGCAGCGCGGTGAAGGGCTCGGCCTTAAGCGCAGCCAGATCTGGAGTGCCCGGGGCGCCGGCGTCGTTATCGGTCACCACCAGCCAGCCCAAGTCGGGGCACGCTTCCCGCAGTAGGGGACCGAACGCGGGCTGGGTGATCGCCCCTACGGCTTCTGTGACGTCGGCGAAGTAGCTGAGGTCCCGCGCGACGCTGCGGGTGTTGGTGGAAACGGCAACCGCGCCCGCGCAGGCGCAGGCAAGCCACGCCACCACAAACTCGTAGCTGTTATCGAGATGAATAAGAATGAAGTCGCCCGGGCGCACGCCCCGTTCCGCAAGGCCCGCCGCATAGGCCCGGGCTTCCGTGAGGAGCGCTTGATAGGTAAGGGACCGCTCAGCACCCTCAAAGGGCGACCACACCATGGCCACCTTATCCGGGCTTCGCTCGGCCCACTGCGCCAGCAGCCAGGGAACATCCTGGCCCCGAAAACTCTCCGCCTTGGCCTCATCAATGGCATTTTTCAGCACCGCAAGACGCTCCCCCGCATTCGTTCTGGGCAGTGTAGCGCGGCGCTCGCCTAGAGGGGACGCTCCATCATAATGTTGCAACGATCGTAGGCAGCGTGGGTGATGGGCACCTCTTGAAAACCCAGCCTCGCGTACAGGCCCATGGCGGGCGTAAGCACCGTATTGCTTTCCAAAAACAGCACCGTGCCGCCCCGGGCTCTGGCCTCGGCGATGATCGCCTCCCCAAGGGCTGCGCCAAGGCCGAGCCCCTGAGCACTCGGATCCACAGCCATCTTGGCCAGCTCAAAGCGACCGCCCCCATGATGGATGAGGGCGCAGCAGCCCTTGGCCTCGCCCTCGACCTCTGCCATGAAAATGGCGCCGCCGGGGCTCAGAATCTTCTCTTCGGGATGCCCAAGGCTCGCCCAATCGCCTGCCTCGGGGATCCAGTGCTGGCGAATCCAGGCGAGGTTTAGATCGCGAAAGGCATCGCCGTCGCCGTGGCGAAAGGGTCGAATACGCGTGGTGGGTAAAGGCATGAGGGCTCCCGTCCGTGGGAGCGTTTATAGCGCAGGGGCGCGCCGGCGCCCAGAGGCCTAGGCGTTGTCTTCGAACAGAATGCCGCGGAGCACTTCGATGTTGCGAGCCGCGCGCAGGACGTCTTCGTGAGGAAGCTGCCGAACCACGTCCCCCGAGCTCTTATCAATCACCCTCACGATATTCCGTTTCGCCACTTCGTCCACCGCAAACTCGAGGGACCGGCTTGAATCCTTCATCCGCGCATTAAGCATTTCTACCGCCGCCTTGACGGCGTCGATCATCTCCGTGGGGGATACTTCCGGACGCTCCGCCTGCGCGACGGGGCGTGCCGTGGCGCCCTGGACCGGCCTCGACACTTCGGCGATGCGGGGCGCACCGAGCGCCTTTACGCTGTCTTCCGCTGCCATGATCGCCGTCTCCTGATCCGTTATCTTGGCTAAAGCTACGTCCTCTGGATCATTAAATCGACACCAGCGCCGCACGCTTTAGAAAAATAACGAGAAAAGGCCTAAGCAATCAATATTTATATATTTTTCAATCGCTTAAAATCTTATTTTTTATTCGGCGAGAACGGTAAGGTGTCGAAAGTTGACGTCAGACTGTCCGAAAGCCCATTCATTTGCTCGATGAGCGTCTCCATGGCCGTGAACTGGGCCAGGTAGCGGTCGTACACCTTCGCCATACGGTCCTCAAGATCGAGAAGCGCGTCCTCCTGCTCACCAATGCGATCCTGCAGCCGACTCGTCGCCCCGAGTAACGGGCCCCGTGCCTTCAGCATTTCATCGAGGCTCTTGAGCGCCTCTCCCGCTAGGCCGGCGGGATCTGCGCTGAAGAGCGACTGGCGATTGGTGTCGGCGGTGAGCAAGGTGGTCAACGCGCTAAATTCAGATCGGACCCGCTGCGCAAACACGCCCTCGTCAATGACCAGCTGCCCATTTCGATCGCTCTGAATACCGAAGTCGAGGAGCCGATTGAAATCTCCGGACGGGGTATTGCTCGCCCCCGTGACGAGCTCTCGTAGGCTCCGTTGCACGAGCCCGATAACACTATCGCCTTGAAGAACGCCCGCGCTTTCGCCTGCCCCATCGGGGTCCGTAAGGTTGGCCAGCGTTGCCTGGGCCAGGTTATAGGCGTCAACGAGGTCCCTCAAAGCCGCTTCCGCCACTAAGCTGGTTTCTTCGAGGCTGAAACTTTGATCAGAAGCCACCTGCTGGAGCGTCAAGGTCACACCAGGCAGCACATCGGTCACATCGTTGGTGGGCCGCAGGTACGTGAGCCCGTTAAGGACAAACTCGGCGTCCGTCGCAGCGCGATCTTGCGTGGAGAAGTTCAGCGCCCCGGCACTTGGGGTAAGGGTAAAGGCCCCTTCTTCCCCCAGTTCCCCAGACACCACAATACGCAGTGGATTGCTCGCAGCGCCGGTATCGACAATGCGCGCTTGCAGCCCAAGCCCCGCCTCATTGATGGCGTTGACAATGCCTGCGGGCGTGTCCGGCACCCCCGTGAGCGTCTCACTGCGTGCGCCCCCTGCCCCGAGGGTAATCGTGAGATCCAGGTCCGTACCGCCATTGAGGGACGCCGTGGCGTCCGCGAAGGCGCTGGAGCTTCGCGCCTCGGACGTGGCTAAGCGCGAAATGCTGAGCGCATACTGCCCGCCCTGGGCGCCCGCGCCGTCTTCCACGGCCACCGCGGTGCTGCTATTTCGAATCGTCAGTGCGGTCAGATCATCCACATCATTGAGGTTATTGAAGGCAGACCGGACCCCCTCCAGCGCTGCGGAAACCTGGCCGTAGGCCGAGACCGTCGCTTCGGAGGTTTCAAT
>JADHNT010000099.1 GCA_016779385.1 Pseudomonadales bacterium | reverse complement strand
CGGTCATTCAAGCATCGACTTTCTTTGCAGGTCGATAGCCAAGGGCGTCTAGGTGCCCCTCATGCTTCCCCCGGTCTATGTCGTACAAGAGCACCATAACCGTTGAAAAAATCGGAAGCGTGAAGGACAGAGCCACGTGAATCCACCCAAACTCGACGATTGTCTGCCCTCCGTAAAGCTGGGCGGGGTCTGCTGCAGGGTCATCAAAGCCCACCAGGGAAATGATCGCTCCCGAGATCAAGACGCCACCAGCGCCAATAAGCTTATGCACGAAGGAATTGACCGTTCCTAACAAGCCCTCTTCCCTTCGCCCCGTTCGCTTCTGAACTTCTTCTACGATTTCCATGCCCATGGAGCCGATAAAGACAAAGCCCAGGGCGCCTAGGGAGGACATGGTGCAGGTGTGAACGAGAAGGATCATCCAAAGAAGATCAGAGCCGTTGTCCGGAGACAGACTTGTGCCATAGGAGAGATCGAGAAGCCTCAGAAGCACTGGGAGCGGCCCCACGGCAACGGTAAAGAGGAAAATGCCTACCGCGATATTTTTCTTCTCCCGACCCCGAGCGATGAAGGGGGCCAGGGCAACGGTCACAATGACGGAGAGCGCGGTAAACAGGGCGAAAGGGGCAATCTGCTCCGGTTTCCACTGCCAAAGGTATTCGTTGTAATACGTCCCCACGCCCTGCTCGACACCGACAAGCAACGCGTAAATACAACCTGCCAAAAAAAGCACAATCCAAGAGCGATTAGCTAGCGTTTCCTTCCCTTCCCTCAAAAGGGTCCGAAAGTGCACCGATCTGGGTTCGGGCGCGTGAAGGGATGGGATATTACGATGGGTACCAAGGCAAGAAACCATTCCACCAATAAAGATCCCCAGCCCTCCCCAAAAGGCCAAGGACTGATAGCCCTCGAGGTCAACGAAGGAATCAAGGAGGTAGCGATTGGCGACGAACGCGATGCCCGCACCTCCCAGCCAGCCAAAGGCCATTGCCCAAGCCGAAAGCGCATTGCGCTGGTCGTAATCCTTTGACAATTCCGGGGCAAGCGCCCCCCGGGGCACCTCGTAAAACGTCATGGATAAACGAAGGATGACTAAGAGAACCAAGAGCCGAAGGAAAAGGGCTTGATCTGAAATCTGCCCTGGATCAGACAGAAGAAGGTAGTAAGACGCCGCAAAGGGGACTAGGGCGGCATACATGAAGGGATGGCGGCGGCCCCATCGGGTTCGAGCTCGATCGGACCAGATACCCACAAGGGGGTCGGAGACCGCGTCCACCGCCAAGGCGATGGCCATTGCCAAGGCCGCAACCCCGGCGTCCAAGCCCAGCACTTGGTTGTAGTAAATTAGGAGGTAGGTGCCTAAGAGGTTGTTTTTAATGCCAACGGAAATGGATCCGCTTCCGTAAAACACCTGAGTAGACAGCGAAGCGCGATGAGCGTCCATAACCCTCCTCCAGGCTGGCGGAGGCAGGCGAACCTCCTTTGCCCTACCCCACCAGAAGATTTCTGACGGGCGGCGACGCTGCGCCCGCTCGTAACCTCGCCCTAGCAGCGAGGGAGGGAATCATTAATTGCGCAGTACTACGCTACCCCGTCTTCCCCGGAGTCACTATGCCACTTAGGCCGCCCAAGAGACCAGACGGGGAAACGCGGCCGTTACCGTCCCATCTAATCATTCGAGCTTGCCTGGTCCCGCACCGCGAGAAGGGCCATCATCGTGTGGGAGGTCTCATGGCCGGAATTCTGATTCTGCCCGGTGACGAATCTCGCTTCGTCATCAACCACAACGTGGGTTGCAAAGATATCTCTTAAAGCGGTGCTGGACTCATAAATCGCCCCCGCCTTTCTCAACTCCGTTTCTGGATGAAGCGGCGTCACCTCAATACCCAGCTCCCGAATCTGTTTGTCAGAAACCCCAGTCATTTTGCGCCCGGCGATCAGTCGCGATCCTTCGCGGTCACGAGCCTCTATCAATCCAAGCACCCCGTGACACACGCCCCCGATAAGCGGAGTTCGCGGGCTGTAATAGGCATCACTAATCTTTTCAGCCAGCACAGCCGACTGTCCCAGGTCGTAAGCAGCCCCCCATCCCCCGGAGAGGAAGATGATGTCGTAATCCTCAAAGTCAACTTCCGCCACTGGAGCTGAATTCCTTACCTTCGCCTGGAGCTCCGGGTCTTTAAGAAACCGAACATCCTCTGGGCTATTTACAGGATAGCGGAGCGTTTGAGGGTCTATGGGGATTTCGCCCCCCCTGATGCTCGCCAGATCCACCGTCATGCCCGCTTGACGGAAATTGTAATAGGGATGGGTTAGCTCCGATGCCGCAACCCCCGTGGGAGGGCCCTCAAGGGACCCCTCTTCCGAGAGCACGCTATGGCTGGTGGTTATGATGAGCGCCCTTTTGCTGCCCTCAAGCGAGACCTCCGGTCCTTCATAGTCGGGATGCAATCCCGCCAAATGGAGTAGGGAAGGCAGGGAGAGAGCAAAAGCTCCCGCGAGCGCGATTAGAAACAAAAAAGTGCTAAGGACGAGCTTTGCCATGATCTTTACTCCCAAACCTCTAAGTTGCCCTTGCGCGTGATGCGGCGGCTTAACTTCGCACCTATCACCTGTGCCATTCCGCAGCGAGCGAGCAAATCGTCAGCTAACCCCCTTTCCTCCGTTTCCAGGGCTCGGTAAAAATCCTGAAACCGTTGAAGCAGATAAAACCGATGAGGCTGAGCGAGGGCTTTGATCGTCCTCCCCCGAAGCTGAAATTCGCAGGAAGGATGGGGCCCAGCCAGACGCCCCACCGCGGGAGCACCGGCGTCCGGCGCATGCTCGGCTAACCACTCATTAAGCGTGGCAGCGGCCGCGAGGGTTTCAGGCACAAAGTCTTCGGCGACGACGCGAAGGACGGATAGGAGCGTTTCAGGGACCTCGTCGTCGGGCAGATAGTCCTCTGTCCCAGTAAAAAACTCCGGGGTGTCGGAGTCACGCCGATTCATGCGTTCCACCCACCGTTGAACAGCAAGAGCACGCTGCTGCATCAGTGAGGACGGATAGGGATCCCGCCCCAGGTGCGCGTACATCGGTGCCAACAGCCCGAAGTCCCCGATGCTAGGGCGACCCCCGAAGAGGTAAGGAAGGGACGCAAAGTGGGCATTTAGCGTATCAAGAAACTCCAGATAGAGAGCCTCCACCACCTCCCGAGTCCGCTCGTTGACGCCGAACAGGCTGGCGGCATGCCGCATGCGGTCCATCATCGCACCGGTCTTTTCCCCCCGGGTAGCGGAAATCCGTTGCGAGTTAAGGAAATGAAAGTGGAGGAAGGCGAGGTTCGCCTCCGGAAAATTCCATCGATAGTGCATCGCTGGGCGAAGCAAGCCATCCGTACCAATCACGTCAAACAGACTGCTTAGGAGACGTTGGCCCGTTCCCGCGGGATAAGAGGGATAGGCGTGGCTCGCCTCGAAGTACTCAATAATGGCCGCGCCGTCCCGGATGACCTCTCCGTCAGCAGTGAGCAAGGTAGGAATGGTGGGAAGCTGTCCCCTGGGCAGCACCTCAGCTTTGAAGCTTTCGTGCCCCGTCGACAACTCCCTGAAGGGAATGCCTCTTTTTATCAGGTAGCTCCGGGCACGCCCGGAATAAAGCGAGTGAGGCATGGCGTAGAGCGTGTGCAGTTTTGACATGCGGCCTACCTGGCTAATGACAAGGCAAGATTTTAATAATGCGAAACATTAGTTTCTAGCCCTCGAGTGGTCAAGGGCTGAGGGAAATGAAAAAGCAGGCAGGATGTATTGCAGATTTCGCCAGCGGAGCATTCGCGCAGAGCGGCCCAACACTGCCACGGCGGGTGGGTGCTTGAGGGGAAAGGGCCCTAACTCAGCCCGAGCTGGCTAAATTTTCAAGTAAATCTGGGGGAAAACTGCCCGCGAAGGGCTCAATGCCATACTTCTGGCGAACGCTCGCGATGTCCAGGTGCCACTCACTCTCCCACTCGATTTCCATAAGCTTGGGTGCTTGACAGCCATGGCGCCATCCCTCGGCAAAATTCTGCATCAGTAAGGGAAACCCAACCGGCTGTCGTAGGCAGCTCATGCATAGAACCGTTGCAAGGAACATCGCGGAATAGTTGTGACCAAACTGGGCGAGCTGGAACGATGAAATCGCCATCTCGTGAAGGCTCGTGGTTCTGTACCCTGCCACGAGGTGCCACACGTCGTGCATCTGCAGGATGCGCGTATTGAGGTACCGGAGCGCTGGGCTGAGGTCAGCTAGGCCTATGGCGTCCCGATCCAGAACCTCAGGGTCAAACTGATTTTCCGTCCACATTGCTAAGAGAGCACGCCCGAGGCTGCCCTCGGGTAAGCTTGCAAGTCCCGCTAGGGTAATTATCGGCGGGGCAGTCTTGGCCTCGGGACGTGCTTCCTTATTTAGGATGCGGGCAGTGGACTCACTCAGACCGGCCATTTCACTGTGAAGCTCGCCACCCAGACTCGCCACAGCCAAGGTGATCGACGTTGCGTCGTAGCCTCCTTCTGGACCTTCAATGGTCGCCTGGAGTCGTTCCCAAAACGCTTCCGGAGGCGGCGCACTCTCCTGCGGGAGCGCGGTAAGTCTGCACTCCTGGGCGAGTTGGGCTCGAAAAAGGGCGTCGAAGACGGGAAAAATCGCCCCCGGACAGGTGAAGGAGGCCCAGAGCATGGCGCCGCAGAGCTCAATCTGCGCCGCCCCCTCCCCGGCTTTAGCCCGTCGAACGGCTTCCGCGATCTCTCCAAGTTCCGGACGGACGGTCGCTCTTTGGAGGTCTGGGAAGGTCACAGCCATCGAAGTCTTCCTTTTTGCACAAAGCCCCTAGCTAAGCCCTAAACAGCCTTTCTGAACCGTCACCTCTTACCCCAGGCAAGGGTTCAAGGCGAGACGGCTCAGGACACGGTCTTGAGGGTAGGTGTTGCAAGCTCCTCCGTGGGGGTCTCTTCCTCGAAAGTCGCGGCGTACCGCATAGGACCTTCCAAACGCGCCCCGGCTGCCACCGTTAATTCCGTGTAGTGAATTTCCCCAGAGATGCAGGCTCCCGTTTCTGCAGTCAGCTTTTCCACATAAAGAGCACCCTCTACCTCGCCAGCTATCCGGGCTTCCCGGGCCCTCAGCCTCCCCTTAAATCGCCCCTGCGTGCCTACGATGAGGGAATCGCAAGTTAAAGTCCCCTCTAGCGATCCGTCGAGGTGAACGGCTTCCTCCGCGATCACATCGCCCAGAATTCTCAGCGAAGGACCCAACACGGAGAATCCCCCTTTCCCGGCTTTACCGGTTGCGGAGAGTAACCCTTGACCGCCCTGTCCCTTAGAGTCTGGCGGGTTTTTTGTTTTTGAAAACATAACGTCCTGCCTCAATAAATTTTTGTGGATCTAGATGCTTGTTCCCGTTTCGAATCTCATAATGGACATGCGGTCCCGTTGAACGCCCGCTATTGCCCACCACTCCGATTTCATCCCGGAAGTTAATGGGCTGCCCTTGAACCACGGAAGTGCTATCGAGATGCCCGTAAAGCGTCTGCAAGCCACAGCCATGATCAATGAGCACCATATTTCCATAGCCCGAGCGGCGCCCGGCGAAGGCAACCTTGCCGGCCGCGGTAGCCCGAACCTTAGTGCCGGGCCAAGCAGCCAAATCAATGCCCTGGTGCCAATCCGGTGATCCGTCAAAGGGGTCCTTGCGACGCCCGAAGGGGCTGCTCAGGTTGTAGTAATCCACCGGCGTGGAAAACGGAACACAAACCTCGAGCCTCTGCGCCCGTTCAAGTCGTTCCGAAAGCGCTCGTAGGGACGCAAGCTCATCATTGAGGGATAGGAAGGCTGAGCCTTCAGGCTCCCCATCCTTCCCACCGAGACCCTCAAGCCCGAGCCCTCCAGGGCCGAGCAAAGCTTCCGGCAAAACAGATAAGTTGGCCTCCGCTCGCGCCAGCGACGCCTTCATGAGCAGCTGCGCATTTTCTAGCGCGAGCCGCTGCCCCTCGAAGGTCTCTTCTGCGGCGGAGAGCCGCTGCGCCAGCCAGGGGGCGACGGCAAGAGACTCTGTGGGCGGGGCCACCCCAAGCAAGGCGGAAAAGCTCTTTGCCACGGAGTTCAGCTGATCCTCTATCTCTTGCTCCGCCCGCCGTTGAGCCTCCAGCTGCTCGACGGCCCAAGCCATTGGATTCTTCCTGGGCGGCGCTTGCTGCGCCAGAGCTGAAACGGCCTCGAGGAAAGACCGCTCCCGCCCCTGGCTCTCCCTAAGGGCTTGTTTTTGCTGATCCAACACCAGCCTAAGGTTGGCGAGGTTTCGAAGGTCATCGTCAAGCTGAGTGAGGAACGATTCGTGGGTCCGTTGGCTCACCGCTAGCGCTGTCTCTAACTTAGCGACCTCTTGCTTGGCATGGGCTCCAAACCAAAAGCCTCCTCCGGTAAGGGCAAGGAGTCCGGAAAGAAGTAGAAAGGCTGACACCTGTACCCAGGGCGCCAGGTGCAGGTAAGTCACACCACCCCGGCTTTCCACCGCGATGGAACGGGGCGCAAAAATTCTTATCACCATCCGCCAAAGGTAATTCATCTTTTCCTTCGTTTAGCCGTCTGTTCAACGCGTTTTTACCTAAGCTGAAAGAGCGTAGACCAAAACTTTTCAAGGCGTCTTCACAGGCTATACCAAATCCTCAGGTTTCAATAATTCTAGGGGCGACACCATGCGGGAGGCCAATGGGTAGAGCGGGCTCTGCCTCACCACCTAACCGCCCCAATCACCTGAGCACGCTATCCCAGGTGCGACAAGAATGTCCCATGGTCCTTGTCAGCACTCTTGAGACGGCTTGCTATGAACTACCTCAAGCGGGTGAATATTGCTATCGACCTTGGAACCGCCAACACCCCTATCTTTAAGAAAGGAGCGGGCGTTGTACTGAACTCGCCATCGGTGATCTTTCGCAATAATTGGGGGGGCGCACTAGAGGCTGCGCCGCCGGATATAAGCGCTAATGTCCTTCAGGACGGAATTGTCCTTACGGGCGAGGGCGCTTTGCTCCGAGGCCACCCAAAGCTCATCAGTGAATTCACCTGGGTCCCTTGCCGAGCCGCGGCCAACCGTCTTTCCTGCGTTGTGATGGGCGGTGAAAAAACCATTCAGGAATGAAAATGAAGGATTTTCGTAAGGTTAGCGAGCGCTGGAATCCATCCTAGAAAAGGAAGACCCTTTTCCTCCAGCTTGACTAGCACGGAGGCTTTTTACCTTCGCTCCAGGCCTCGAATCCTACGGGCGCCCTACCGCCCCACGCCAAGCCACAACGACCCCAACCCCCAGCACTACTGTGGAAGCAATTGACCGCTACCAGTTCTCAAGGTGCGTACGAACATCCACCTCAAAGGACCAAGCGCTCCTCGGCTGCCGGTAAAGGAATTCGTAAGCGTCTACAATACCGTCCAGGGAGATCATTCGCTCATCGCCCAATTTTTCCGCGTACTCAGGAAAACCGGAGCGAATCTTGTCACCGTTGATGGGCCCGTCGACGACGACATGGCCCACATGGATCCCCGCAGGACCGCACTCCTTCGCCAGGGCTTGGGCGAAGGTTCGAAGGCCCGCCTTGGAAGAGTTGAAAGCCCCAAAATTTGCTCGGCCCCGCAGCGAAGCGCTGGCACCGGTAAATAACACCGTGCCGCCGCCCGCCTTCATGGAACGGACGGCCTCGCGACCAAACAGGAAACCTCCAAAGCAGCAAACCCGCCAACTCGCCTCAAAGTACGCGGCCTCCATGGTTTCAATAGCACCAGGGGTGTTGTTACCGGCGTTATAAATGGCAAGGTCAAGGCTGGGACCCGCAGCGGCGAAGAGCGCTTGTACTGCCCTTTCATCTGTTGCGTCCGTGACCAGAGGCTCCGCGCTACCTCCC
>JADHNT010000017.1 GCA_016779385.1 Pseudomonadales bacterium | reverse complement strand
GGTGCTGAACCGGGACGTGCAGGGGCGGCTGCGGCGAAAGATGGTGGTGCTGAAGATCGAGCGCTGGCTGGCCCGCTACCTCGCGGATCTGCTGGGCCTGGAAGGACGGGCTAAGGCACTGCGAGAGGACAGCCTCTACCAAATCGATATGTCATCGAAGAATCCGCGCTTTCTGCGCAAGATCTGGTCAAACGAGCAGCTCCCGGAACTCACCGGGCGACGCATGCACATCCACCCCGGGGAGGGCGTCTAGCGCAACGCCGGGGGGGCCATTCATCGTTCGAGGGAGGGGAGCCTGATGAACGATCACAACGAGACCGTAGCCCTGCGCCACTATGGGTTCTTGGCCTTTCTGGCCATGCTGAACGTCATGAATTTTGTCGATCGGCAGCTGCTGGCCAGCTTCGCCAATTTCATCGTGCCCGATCTTGGCCTGAGCAACGCCCAGTTTGGCCTGCTCACGGGCTTCGCCTTCATCGTTTTTTACGCGGTCATGGGCCTGTTTATGGGCGCCGCCGCCGATCTGCTGCATCGCCCGCGCCTCGTGGCCGCAGGCCTCGCCCTCTGGAGCGCCCTCACGGCCCTCTCCGGCGCCGCCCGGGGCTTCGCATCTCTGGCCGTGCCGCGCATGTTCATCGGGGTGGGGGAATCGGTGCTCACGCCGACCTCCATGTCCATGCTCGCCGATCGCTTCCCACCGGCCCGCCTGGGCTTTGCCGCTGGGGTTTACTACATGGGGGTGCCCATTGGGGTGGGCGCATCCCTGGTGATTGCTGGGACCCTGGGCCCCAGCATCGGCTGGCGTAACTGCTTCTATCTGCTCGGCGCCCTCGGCATTGCCCTGGCCGTGGTTATGCTATTCGTGAAGGAAACGCCCCGGCGCCACAGCGCCGGTGGAACCGCGGAGCGGCCAAAGCTGAAGGAAATCTTCACCACCGCCGCCCAGGCCCTGCGCTCCTCTCCGGCCCTGGCCCTCACCATGGCCGGGGGCGTCGCCCTTCACTTTATTCTCGGTGCGGCAGCCTTCGATCAGCTTTGGTACGTGCAGGAGCGGGGCTTTGAACGGGCCTATATCGCCGAAACGACGGGCTGGATCGCCGTGGCGGCGGGGGTGCTCGGAAACCTCTTCGGCGGCATGGGCGGGGACTGGTGGCAGAAACGCACGGGGCAGGGGCGCGCGACCTTCCTGTTTTGGATTCTCCTCGTGCTAGCCCCCTTTAACGTGCTCTATCGCATCGTGGATCCGGACACGATCTGGTTTTGGGTCGGGGTGTTCGTGGGCTACTTCCAGCTGGGGGCCTTCTATGGACCCACCTTTGCCTCCGTGCAGGAGCTCGTGCCGCCGCAGATCCGCGCCACCGTGGTGGCCTTCTACATCCTGATGCTAAATCTCGTGGGCCTGGGCTTTGGCATTACGGCCGGAGGCATCTGCATCGACTGGATGCTTGAGGCCGGCGTGGCCCAGCCCTATACCTGGACCCTCGTGGTCTTCACGGTGATCAGCCTTCTGGCCATGCCCCTATTCTTCCTCGCGGGGCGCCGCTTCACCGCCGACCGGGACCGGCTCTTCGCCCTCCACGGCGCTTAGGCGCCCGGGCCTAGAGCCAGCCCTTGCGCTTAAAGAAGAGGTAGGGGGCGATGCCCGCCAGGACCATAAGGCCCAGGGCAAAGGGATAGCCCCCCTTCCATTGCAGCTCGGGCATGAACGCGAAGTTCATGCCGTAGATGCTCGCCACGAGCGTGGGGGGCAGGAACACCACGGCCGCAATGGAAAAGATCTTGATGATCTGATTCTGCTGAATGCTGATAAAGCCCTGGGCCGCGGCCATGAGGAAGTTCACCTTCTCAAACACGAAGGTGGTGTGGGTGAGCAGGGACTCCGCATCCCGGAGGATCTCCCGGCAGGTGGCCAGGGCGTCGTTGTCATCGCGAATGTGGCGCATCAGGAACGATACGGAGCGCTGCGTATCCAGTAGGCATAGGCGCACCTTACCGTTCGTATCCTCGATCTCTGCCAGCTCGTCGATGTCGTCTTCGAGGCTGCGGTCTCCGTCCTCGTCTTCCTTGAGCACGGACTGGCTCACGGCTTCCAGAGTGGCGTAGAGCTCCTCGAGCTCATCGGCAAGGTGATCCACCTTCTGCTCCAGCAGCGCGAGGAGCACCTGAAGGGGCGATTCCGCCAGCACCCGAGCATTGCGCACGCGCAGGCGCATAAGGCGAAAATCGGGCATTTCGTTATCCCGGGAGGACAGGAGCCGGGCCCTTGTCAGCGTGAAGGCCACGGTGCCATTCCGGGGCCGCCCATCGGCGCGGTACATGAAGAGGGAATGGACGTGAATGCCATCTTCGTCGGTGAAGTAGCGCGAAGAGGCCTCGAGCTCCTCCATATCATCAGCGGTGGGGAGCACCTCGCCGAAGCGCACGTCCACGAGGGCCCGCTCTGCCTCATCGGGCGCGACGAGATCAAGCCAGTCGCACTCGGCGTGGAGCGCTGGATCCTCCACCTGCTGGAGGCTGCCCTGCTGGATTCGATAGGCGTACAGCATGTCCGCATCCGCTCCTTAGGAAGACCCGCGCCCCAGCGCGGCGAGCCCTAGGCGGAAGCCGGGGGCTCGATGGTGAGGGGGTCCACCGCTTGCTCGTAATCCACGCCGGGAATGGCGAAGCCAAAGACCTGCAGGAACGCTCGCCGGAACTCCTCAAGATCCGCAAGCTCCCCCAGGTTCTCCGTGGTCACCAGAGGCCAGCGCCGCTTCACTTCCCTTTGCACCGCCTCCGTCAGCTCCCAATCATCGAGGCGCAACCGGCCCACCTCATCGAGCCCGGCCTGATTGCCATAAAGCCCGGTATCGAAGAGGCGCCAGATATGTTCGATGATCGTTTCATGAACACTTTGCTCTTTCATGACACGGAAAAGGAGCGACGCATACAAGGGCACCACGGGTATGGCGGCGCTGGCCTGGGTGACCACAGCCTTCAGCACCGCGACCCGGGCATCGCCGCCCTTCGCAGCGAGGCGCTGGCGCAGGGCAGCGGCGGCGCGGTCGAGGTCTTCCTTCGCCTTGCCGAGGGTCGCATGCCAATAGATGGGCCAGGTCAGCTCGCTGCCAATGTAGGTATAGGCCACGGTTTGACACCCCGGGGCGAGCAGGTCGGCCTCCGCGAGGGCGGCCACCCAGCGCTCCCAATCTTCCCCGCCCATCACCTTCACGGTAGCGGCCACTTCCTCTTCCGTGGCGGGTTCGAGGTCGAGGTCGTGGACCTCACCCTTATCCACATTCAGGGTTTTAACGTGGAAGCGCTCCCCCATGGGCTTGATAACGCTGCGCCACAGCACCCCCGTATCGGGGTCCTGGCGCACCGGGGAGGCCAAGCTGTACACAATCAGATCGACCGGGCCCCGTTCCTTCAAGGTACTCACGACCTCAGCTTTCAGGGCATCGGAGAACGCGTCCCCCTCCAGCGTTTGGGTCCAGAGGCCGGCCGCTTCCGCAGCGCGCTCGAAAGCGCGGTTGCAGTAGTAGCCCGCGCTGGCCGTCTTGCCTTCCGTGGGCGCCTTTTCAAAGGACACCCCAAGGGTTTCCGCCCCCGCTCCGAAGGCTGCGGATATCCGCGAAGCCAGGCCATAGCCCGCGGAGCAGCCAAGCACGAGCACGCGCTGAGGGCCATCCTTTAGGGGCGCCCGCCCCTGCACCGTCCGCACCTGCGCATCAACGCTTTCGGCGCAGCCCAGGGGGTGGGCCGTGGTGCAGATGAAGCCGCGGATGCGAGGCTTAACGATCATGGGCGTTTCCTTTTCGTTCGATGACCGCTAAGTGTAGCAAGCCGGCCTAGAAGAGGTCCGCCTCCGCGGCGGTGTGGAGCACGGCAGAAACATCAATGACCCGAGGGCCCGTGCGCTCCACATGCAGGCGGGCACGCTCCCGGTGGCCCAGCTTGATTTCCCGGTCTCCGTCCAGGGCAATCACCCCGGGGCCCTCAAAGAGGACGGTCACGGCGCTGGCCACGCGATGGGCCTCGGCCACGGACACCTCCCAGAAGCGCCCCGGAGACAGGGGCACGGTGAGGCGGCGATCGCTTGAGCTTCGATTGCAGGTCACGAGGACGCCGCCATCTTCATGGGCGCTCAGGGGCGCCAGCATGCCCCCGAGGGGCGAGATGCCCACGGACGCCGGGGACGCGACGGTCAGCAACGCGCGATCAATATTTTCCGGTGCCATGGGCAGGCGGTTGCCAACGTGATCATTCCGTAGCAACACCGCATCGATCAGCGCCAAGGTCGCCGGGCCGTCATAGGGACGCACCCGCACCACCTTACTGCGCCGGGAATGGGACGCCAGGGGCACCTTGCCGCTGGCCACGAGCCCCGCAGCCCACCCCGCAAGGGTCGGCTCCACCAGGCTCGGAAAAACGTTATTGGTTCCCGTGGACACGGCCACCATGGGAGCTTCGGGCCATACCTGGGCCACGGCCCGGTGCGTTCCATCGCCCCCCAGGACCACGAGTACGGTGACCCCCAGTTCCTTCATGGCCAAGGCGGCCGCGGCCGTATCTTCCCCGCCATGCTTTAGGGGGCCGGGCTCCACCACCTCCACCCGGGCGCCAAGCTCCATACCCTCGAGGGCGCCGGTGCCAATGCGCCAGGGCTCGGCGTGCACAGCGAGGCATTCCACCCCTGCGGCATCAGCCCCAGCGGCAATGCGGGCCACCATTTCCCGCTTCGCCTGGTGCGTGACCTCAGAGGCCCGGGCCGCCAAGCGCCGAACGTCTCGGCCCGCCATGGGGTTCGCAATGATGCCGATGCGTCCACGACGGGCCGTCATCAACTTGCCGCCACCAGGGGCTGCGGGCGAGGATGGGCCTTTCGGCACATGGGACGGGAGCGCAGGATGAATCGGGACACGGGACCCCTTACGGATGAAGCGGCGGGCGTGGCAGGCATCCTGAACCGGATTGAGCGCCTAGGCAACTCGCTGCCTCACCCTGCCACGCTCTTCGCCGCCCTGGCGCTGGGCGTCGTACTCCTCTCGGGCCTGGCCGGGGCCCTGGGCTGGTCGGCGATTCATCCCATCACCGGCGCCGAGGTGAAGGCCGTTAGCCTGCTCGACGGCTCCGGCATCCGCCGCATGCTCGAGGGAACGGTGAAGAACTTCACCAGCTTTGCGCCCCTCGGGACCGTCCTCGTTGCCATGCTGGGCCTTGGCATTGCGGAGCGCTCCGGACTTCTCGGGGCGCTTCTGGCTCGCCTGGTGCGGGCGGCCCGCCCCTCCCAGCTGAGCTTCCTTGTGGTGTTTGCGGGCGTGCTCTCGAGCCTCGCCGCGGACGCCGGCTATGTGGTGCTGATTCCCCTGGCTGGCTGGCTCTTCCACGCCGCCGGACGCCACCCCTTTGCGGGCATCGCGGCGGCCTTCGCCGGGGTCTCCGCGGGCTACTCCGCCAACCTCATGATCGGTTCCCTCGATGCCCTGCTCGGCGGCCTGTCTACGGAGGCAGCGCGGCTCATAGACCCCAGCTACGAGGTCACTGCGGCAGGTAACTGGTGGTTCATTATCGCCTCCACGGCGCTGATTGCCGTCGCCGGCACCTGGGTGACAGAGCGCATCACCGCGCCCCGCCTTGGAACCTATACAGGAGAGGTCGCAGAGAGCGACGACGACCCCGCCGCCCTGACTGGCTCGGAAAAGGGGCTCCGGGCCGCGGGCTGGGTGAGCCTAGCGGGGCTGGGTCTGGTGCTTTGGGGCCTCCTGCCCGCGGACGGCGTACTTCGGAATCCGGAAACGGGGAGCATCCTCGGCTCCACAGCGATTTCAGCCATTGTGGTTCTCATCGCGCTCTTTGCCGCTGCCGCCGGCATTGCCTATGGCCGCGCCGCAGGGACCCTACCCTCCACCACGGCGATCATGGAGGCCATGGAAAGCACCATGGCCACCATGGCGGGCTACCTGGTACTGATGTTCTTCGCCGCCCAGTTCGTCGCCTGGTTTGGCTGGACTCAGCTAGGGGTGATCACGGCCATTCATGGCGCAGCGGTGCTCCAAACCCTCGACCTGGGCACCCTGCCGCTGCTCCTGACCTTTATTGTGATCGCCTCGCTCATCAATCTCGTGATCGGCAGCGCCTCAGCCAAGTGGGGGATCATGGCGCCGGTCTTCGTGCCCATGCTCTACCTGCTGGGCATCAGTCCGGAGGCCGCGCAGATGGCCTACCGCATCGGCGACTCCGTCTCCAACGTGCTTACGCCCCTCATGCCCTACTTCGCCCTGGTGGTAGCATTCATGCAGCGCTACGACCGCCGCGCCGGCGTCGGCACGCTCATGGCCACCATGCTGCCCTACAGCCTCACCCTCCTGCTGTGCTGGTCGGCGCTGCTCGGGGTATGGATCATCTTCGACTGGCCCCTCGGGCCCGGCGCCACAATTGCCCTACCCTAGGGGCCCCGCCGCCCTAGGCGGCCGGGCGGCGACGCGCGAGATAGACGAGGGAATAGGGGAAGCTTTCGTCGCTTTCCCGGGGGGGGCGCAGGCGCCGGCGCTCCTCAAAAACGCCGCTGGGAAGGGGAGGGAAAAAGGTGTCCCCCTCCGGCGCCCCGTGGATCTCGGTAAGGTAGAGGCGATCCGCCAGGGGTAAGCAGGCCTCATAGATCGTCGCCCCGCCAATCACCATGACCTCGGCGACCCCATCTTCCCGAGCCTTTTCCCGACCCCGGTTCAATGCCTCCTCTACGGAGCCCGCTACCCAGACCCGCTCCGGGGCGGTGAACGCCGGGTCGCGGGTGATCACGATATTGGTGCGCCCGGGCAGGGGCTTGCGCAGCGACGCATAGGTTTTCCGACCCATGATGACGGGCTTACCCAGAGTCATGGCGCGAAAATAGGCGAGTTCTCCTGGGAGGCGCCAGGGCAACCCCCCCTGGGCGCCGATCACCCGGTTCTCTGCCATGGCCCAGATCATGGCCAGGGCTGGGGCCTTGCCTTCCACGGTCAAACGGCGATGGGGGCAAGGATGCCCGGATGGCACTGATACCCCTCCAGGCGGAAATCCTCAAAGCGGAAGGCGAAGAGATCCTTCACCTCGGGATTCAGGTGCATGGCGGGCAGGGGATAGGGCGTCCGCTTCAGCTGGCGATCGGCCTGCTCCAGATGATTGGCATAGAGATGGACGTCCCCAAAGGTATGCACGAAGTCGCCAGGCTCAAGGCCCAGCACCTGGGCCATCATCAGGGTCAGTAGGGCATAGCTCGCAATGTTGAAAGGCACCCCAAGGAAATAGTCCGCGCTGCGCTGGTAAAGCTGGCAGGACAGGCGCCCTTCAGCGACGTAAAACTGGAACAGGGTATGGCACGGCGGCAGGGCCATGTTGTCCACCTCCGCCGGATTCCAGGCACTAACAATATGGCGGCGGGAATTGGGGCTCGTGCGCAGCCCCTCGAGGAGTCGTTCGATTTGATCAATGTGCTCGCCGTTGGGCGCCGGCCAGGAGCGCCACTGCGCCCCGTACACCGGGCCCAGCTCGCCATTTTCATCGGCCCACTCGTCCCAGATATGCACCCCCACGTCCTGGAGCGTTTTGACGTTCGTATCGCCGGCGAGGAACCACAGCAGCTCGTGAATGATGCCCTTGAGGAACACCTTCTTCGTGGTCACCAGGGGAAAGCCCTCGGCGAGGGGAAAGCGCAGCTGGCGACCAAACAGGCCGTAGGTTCCCACGCCCGTGCGATCTTCCCGATACACGCCGTGTTCGCGCAGCTCGCGCAGTAGGCCAAGGTAGGCGTCCATGACGTCGCTCCTAGGATTGCGTTAAAGGGGGCTTCCCACCGCGCCGAACCCAAAGGAGGAGGCCCAGCCCCCCCAGCAGCATGGGCAGGCACAGCCATTGACCCATGGTGAGCCCTAGGGACAGGAAGCCCAGGTGCGGATCCGGAGTGCGGAAAAATTCCGTGCTAAAACGTAACAGCCCGTAGCCCAGCAGAAAGGCCCCGGAGGCAAAGCCCAGGGGCCGGGGCCTGGCCGTCAGTAGCCAGAGCACGGTGAACAGCACGAGCCCTTCCGTCGTCGCCTGGTAGAGGCTTGAGGGGTGGCGCGCCAGCACTTCCCCGGGGTACACCACCCCCCAGGGCACCTCGGTGATGCGCCCGGGCAGTTCGCCATTGATAAAGTTCCCCAGGCGGCCAAAGCCGAGGCCCAGGGGCACGAGGGGGGCGGTGAAATCCGCCACCGCTAAGAAAGGCAGGCAGCTTCGCCGCGCCAGCCAGGCGAGGGCCACGATGACGCCCAGAAGCCCGCCATGGAAGGACATGCCCCCTTCCCAAATGCGAAGCAAATAGGTCGGTTCCGCCAGAAGGCGATCGAACTGGTAGAAAAAAACGTAGCCGAGACGACCCCCGAGGACGACCCCCAGAGCGCCGTAAAAGATCAGATCGTCGACCCACTCCCGGCTTTGCCCCGCGGCGGCGCTGCGCCGCCGGGCCAGGGCCCAGGCCGTGGTGAAGGCGAGAAGGTAGGTGATGCCATACCAGCGCAGGGCCAGGGGGCCCAGCTGGAGCGCCACGGGGTCAATGTCTGGATAGGTCCACATGGCGCCAGTCTAGGCCCTGGGCCCGGCGGAGGGAAACGGTTACCCTGCCCTCCCCAAACGAACCGGACCCGGGATTTTCCCGCCATGTGCCTGATTGCCGTTGCCTATCGTGTGCTGCCGGATTGGCCCCTTCTGGTGCTGGCCAACCGGGACGAGTTCTACGCACGCCCTGCCGCGCCCCTCGCCCCCTGGCCCGATAGCGGCCTTTTGGCCGGCCGGGATCTTGAGGCCGGCGGCACCTGGCTCGGGGTCCATCCCCGGGGGCGCTTTGCGGCGGTGACCAACGTCACGGAAACACCACCGGACCCTCTGCCTCCGGCTTCCCGGGGCGCGCTCGTGGAGCGCTTTCTCGCCGGGGACGCGCCGTCCCTTTCCTACCTCGAAGGCCTCGAGAAGACGCATGACGCCTACCGTGGCTTTAACCTGATTGTTTTCGATGGCGAAACCCTGGCCTACGGCAGCAATCGCGTTTACGGCAGGCCCGAGGCCCTGGCCCCCGGTATCTATGCCCTGGCCAATGCGGGGCTTCGAAGCGGCTGGCCCAAGCAGCAGCGCATTGCCGAGAGTTTTGCGGCCCAGCTTCAGGCCGAGGCCCCCCCGTCCCGGGCGCAGCTGCGCGCCCTGTTAAGCGACCAAACCCCCGTGGACGCCGCGGCCCTCAGCGCCGTCGGGCTCGAGCCGACGCGCTTTGGCCCCACGGCCACCTGCTTTATTCGTGGGGAAGCCTACGGAACGCGGGCCAGCACGCTGGCCGCCGTGGGCGCGGATACGGTTTGGATTGAGGAGTCCCGCTTCGGCCCTCACGGGCGCTGGGAAGGGTCCCAGGCCCTAGGGCGCCACCGGGAGAGCACTGGGCCGCACGCCACGAACCAAAGCGCGGCTTAGCTCCTTCGCCGCCAGGGCCTCGCGAAGATGACCCTCGATGGCGTCGGCGCTCTCCATGGCCAGCGCCGCCTTCAGGAGGCGCCGGGCTTCGCGGAAGGTGAAGGCTCGGAGCACCCACTTGACCCGAAGCAGGTTCGTGCTGTTCATGGATAGCACGTCCACCCCCATGCCCAGCAGAAGCACCGCCGCGAGGGGATTGCCCGCTAGCTCGCCGCAAATGCCCACGGGGATGCGGGCCTGGCGCCCGGCGTCCACCACCGCCTTTAAGGCCCCCAGAATCGCCGGATGAAGATCCTGATAGAGGTCCGCCACGCGAGGGTTGTTCCGGTCCACCGCCAGCATGTACTGCGTGAGGTCGTTGCTGCCTACGGCCAGAAAGTCCACGCGCTGGGCGAGCTGGGGGGCCTGATAGACCGCTGCAGGCACCTCTACCATCACGCCCACATCGGGGCGCTTTAGCCGTTCCCGAGCCCCACCGAGTTCTTCGAGCACCTCGTCATAAGCCCGGCCAATGAGCGCGAGGGATTCGTCGACCTCAGCCAGATTGGTAATCATGGGCAGCATGATCCGCAGCGCGCCCTCGTGATCCACGCTGGCCCGGAGCATGGCGCGCACCTGAATGAGGAAAATCTCCGGATGATCGAGGGTCACCCGTATGCCCCGCCAGCCCAGGAAGGGGTTGTCCTCGGCGATGGGGAAATAGGACAGGGCCTTGTCGCCGCCGATATCCAGGGTGCGCATGGTCACGGGGCGGGACCCAAAGGCCCGCAGGGACGCCCGATAGAGCGCAAACTGTTCATCCTCCGTGGGAAACCGGTCGGAGGACATGAAAGGAATTTCCGTGCGGTAGAGACCCACCCCCTCGGCCCCCTGATCGAGGGACCGGGCCAGGTCCTGGGTCAGGCCGATGTTCACCCACAGGGCCACGCGGTGGCCGTCCAGGGTCTCGCAGGGCGCATCGCGCAGGCTTTGGAGCCCTTCGGAAAACTCCCGCTCCTCCGCCGCCAGGGCGCCATAGTGTTTTTGCAGCGCACGGGAGGGATTGAGGATCGCGACCCCTTCCGCGCCGTCTACGATAACCGAAGCGCCCTGAGACGCAGAAAGGGGGAAATCCACGGCCCCCATCACCGTCGGCACCCCAAGGGCCCGGGCCAAAATGGCAATGTGGGAGTTCCCCGAGCCGCGGCGGGAAATGATCCCGGCGAGGGCCTCCGGGGGTACTTCGCTTAGGAGCGCCGGGGTGATTTCGTCGCCGACGATGATCGTGTTCTTCGGGAACCGCTGGCGCGGGCGATTCTCCGCCTGCAGGTGCGCCAGCACGCGCTGCCCAAGCTGCCTCAGATCGGCGCCCCGCTCCCGAAGGTAGGGGTCCTCCATGGCCTCAAAGTGGCCGACGTGCTCTTCGATGACTTGCCGGAGCGCCCCCTGGGCCCACTGACCCGTTTCGATGCGCCGGCGAATCTCCTCCCCCAAGGCCCGGTCGTCGAGCATGGCTAGATAGGCATCGAAGAGCGCGCGCTCCTGGGCGTTGAGCCGATCCTGAAGCTGGGCGCCAAGCCCTTCGATGTCCGTCCGCGCCGCGCCAAGGGCTCGGCGAAAGAGCTCAAGCTCCTGCGCCACATCGTCGCTCTTCTGATCGGGAACGGCCTCAAGGGTTGCCGAGGGAAAGAGCACCACAGCAATACCGTGCACCACCCCCGGCGCCCCGGGAACGCCCGGAAAGCGCGCATCTCGGCGTTGGCCCCGGCGGCGCCCCAAGCGTGCCATGCCGCCCGTGGCCTCGGCATGGGCAATGATGCCCGCCAGCTGGGCCGACAGGGTAACCAGGAAGGCTTCCTCGCTGGCATCAAAGCGGCGCTGGAGACGCTGCTGCACCACCAAGACCCCAAGCACTCGGCGCTGGTGGATGATGGGCACCCCAAGGAAGGCGTTGTAGGCCTCTTCCCCAATTTCCTCAAGGTAGCGAAAGCGCGGGTGATGCTGGGCGTCGTCAAGGTTTAGGGGCTCGGCGCGCAGGGCGACCAAACCCACAAGCCCCTCCCCCGGAGCGAGGGAGAGCTTGCCGACCATGGCGCGGTTGAGCCCTTCCGTGGCCATAAAGCGAAGGCGGCCATCCTCGCTGTCAGCGAGGTAAACGGAACACACCTCCGTACCCATGGAGCTATGAACGCGGGCCACGATGAGACCCAGCACCGCATCGAGATCGGGGGCGCTGTTCACTTCCTGCACTATGCTTCGCAACGTATCGAGCATGCGCTCCCCAGCTCCTGGGAAAAGTTAGCGGGGCGTGAGCCTCGGGGCGAGTTCGGCGAGCGCCCGGCGGTAAACCTCTCGCTAAAAGGGGACCACCTGGCTCAGGGGATACCAGTAGGACACCCAGCGCCAAACGTCGAATTCCGGCTTATCGGAACGATCAAAGCGCACGGTGCTTTCATCTCCGATCATGCGCAGCAAAAACCATTTCTGCTTTTGCCCCACAAAGGGCGAGCCTTCCTGACGCCGCAGCATGCGCCGAGGCAAGCGATAGCGCAGCCAGCCCCGAGTGCAGGCCTGCACGGAGACGGCGTCCTCCTTCAGGCCCACTTCTTCCCAGAGCTCACGGTACATGGCCTCTTCCGGGGATTCCCCGGGATTCATCCCCCCCTGGGGAAATTGCCAGGCATCTCGGCCGCCGACGCGCCGGGCCCACAGCACCTGCCCCGCGTCATTCGCGAGGATAATGCCGACATTAGGCCTAAAACCGTCTCGGTCGATCACCGTTTTCCCCAGGGTGGAGTCGTCACTCCATCATTGCGCAGTCACGCGGTGTTCATCAACGCCCTAGAAAGCACCGCCACGCCCCGGGGGGCTCACCCGAGCCAGAGTAGCCTTTAAATAGTCGGTTTCAGGAATGGCAGGATGCACGGGATGGTCCAGCCCGGCGCCGTGGCTCCAAAGCATTTGCAGGGAACGATCCGTGTGCCGCGCAGCGCTGCGCAGGGTGTCAGTCATCATGGGCCGGTCGTAGTGCAAGGAGCAGCTCGCAAAGAGGCACAGGCCCCCAGGCGCCGTAAGCCGAAGGGCTTGCCGAGCGAGGCGCTCGTAGCCGTGCTGGCCCGCCTTGAGGTCCTTGCGTCGCTTGATGAGGGCCGGGGGATCGACGATGACTACGTCAAAGCGCTCCCCGGCATCGGCCTGCGCCTCCAAGACCTTGAAGGCGTCGCCCCGAACCGTCTCCACCCGGTCCGCAAGGCCTAGCGCCGCCGCGTTGGCGTCCAGATGCTCCAAGGCCCGCTGCGACCCATCCACGGCAACGAGGGCGTCAGCGCCCTGGGCGAGGGCGGTCAGGCCCCAGGCCCCCACATAGCTGAAGGCGTCGAGCACCCGGGCGCCCTTTGCCAGGGATGCCAGCTGCGCCCGATTCTCCCGATGATCATAGAACCAGCCGGTTTTCTGCCCTTCGAGCACAGGCGCCAAAAAGCGCACCCCGTTTTCCTCCAGCGGCACGGCATCTTCCAGAGGCTGGCCGTGCACCACTACCGTTTCCTCCAGGCCTTCGAGGCTGCGCGCGCCGCTATCCTGCTTGAACACGATGGAGCGGGGCGCAAGCAGCGTTTCCAGCGCTGACAGAATGAGGGGCAGGTGCCGGTCCATACCCGCCGTGGCCGTTTGCACCACCACCACGGGGCCGAAGCGATCAATCACGAGCCCGGACAGGCCGTCGCTCTCCCCGTACACCAGGCGATAGCACCCGGCTGCGCCATAGCAGGCTTCTCGAAGGGTGAGGGCGGCCCGAAGGCGCTCAAGGACCAGGGCCTCGTCAAAGCCCTGCTTGGGATCGCGACTGAATAAACGGGCGCAAATTAACGCCTGGGGGTTCACCAACACTCGCCCCAGGGGCCGGCCCTGGGCATTTTCCAGCACCGCCTCGTCCCCCGGCGCAAAGGCTTTCAGGGGCGTTGACGCCGAATCAATCTCGTTGGAGTAGATCCAAACATGTCCCCCGCGAAGACGCCGCTCTTCCCGAGGTTTTAACCGTAATCGTTCCGTCACCGCTTCTGCTCCTCTCCCCGCAGGGTTCAAGACTTCGGCGCAGCCCAGGGGGTGCGCTATGCTGCCGTGGAATTCTGGATATAAGGCGATCCCATGCCCCTGGACCCGCTCGCACCGCTCGCCCCCCGTGGTCATCGGCACTGGAGCCTGACCACCTGTCTTGCGCACCATGCGCTGCCCTGGGCCCGGGGGTCGGCCACGCCGGCGCCGAGCGAAAAGCCCACACTGCTGCTGCTCGGGGACGGTCGCTGCCTGCGCACCCGGCGCATGCTGGAGGAGGCTTTGGCCCCGCTGGCCGGTTCCGCCCTTGCCGACGGCTTTAACTTCACCTTTTTCGACCGGGACTATGGCGTTGCCCCAGAGCGCCTCGCTCGCTGGCACGCCATTGTGCACCAGCAGCCCGCCCCAAGCCCGCTCCTGGTATTTTTTAGTCCGGAAGGGCGGCCGTTTTTGACAGCCAGCGCCTTAAGTGGCCCCCAGGGCGGCTATGGACCGGAGGCCGAGCGGGTCCTCACGGCCATTTTGGAGCAGCTCGAAACGGACAGGTCGGCGGTGGAAGCCCAGGGCACGGCAATCCTCGAAGCGGAAGCGGAAGCCCTGGGGGCGCTCCCGAGCCAGGGAGGCTGGGGGCCCATCGAAAAGGCCTTTCGGGCCGCCCTTGCGCAGGCCACGGACCCTCGGGAATACGGTGTGGGGACGGGCCCAAAGCAGCCCTTCCCGGCGCTCCTAGGCGCCCAGCTGGCGCTCCCCGAGCTTCGAGATGACGCCATGATGAGCCTAACGGCGCTGTGCCGCCGCGGGCTTCAGGATCACGTCGGCGGGGGCTTCTTTAATCACAGCCTGGATCGCAGCTGGCGCGAGCCCTACCCGGAGCGGCGCATCGATCATACGGCCCTCCTTCTGCTGACCCTTACGGAAGCCCTCCGCTACGGCCCCGACCCCCTGTTCTCCCAGGCCCTGAGCCGAGGCACGGCGTGGCTGTGCGATCTTCTCGAGGCCCATGGTGGTCGCCTGCCCGTGGCAGAGCACACCGTGCTCCGGGACGACCCCCAGGCGCCCTTCCTTTACCACCGGGCGGACCTTGCGCGCGGCCTCTCGGAGCCAGCCTACGCGGTCCTTGAAACCCTTTATGGCCTGGATAAGGCGGCGAATGCAGGACGGCTCTGGCGCCTTGAGCGTCGCGATTCCTGGCGCTCCGTGGTGGATCGCCTAGGCCTCGAAAGCAATACCGCGCGGGAAGCGCTCGAAACGGGCCTCGATTGGTTGAAAACCCAGCGTCCGGCCCTGGACTTCACCGCCCTCTATCCCACCCTCGGCAACGCCCTCGCGGCCCGAGCGCTTTTGGTGGCCGGGGCAGCGCTTTCCAACGAGCGCGCCCTCACCCACGGACAAGCCCTACTGGAGGAACTGCTGCAGGATGGCGTCGACGACCTGCCGCTGGCCTGGAGCCTTGGAGAGATGGGCTGGCTTGGGGATCCCGCCGCCCCCCCGAGCACGCCGGAAGCGCGCCTTGGCGCCCAGGGCGCGCTCCTCCTCGGCATCTTTGAAGCCCTTCAGGTCGACTGGCATCCCCTCCTGGCCGCGCGGGGAGAGCAGCTCGCGGCAGCGTTGGCAGAGGACCTCAGCTTCGAAGCCGCGGAGGCCGGGGACGGCGCCCGGCAAAGCCCCCTGGTGATGGCCCTCGAGGCACTTCTGATTGCCGCGGCGCTCTTCCAAAATTCAGCCTGGGAAGCCCTGGGGCAGCGCACGCTCACCCAGCTCAGCAGCCCAGCGCGGGGCCGGCCCTTGCACTACGCCTCCGCCCTAACCCTAGCCCAACAGTTACCTGAAGTGGTGGTGGTTCGGGGGCCCGACGCCCGAGCTCGGGCCGCCGCCCTTCGCGAGGGCGCCGAGAACCCAAAGGGGTTCCGGCGTTGGGCCTTTGCGCCCCCCGCGCCCTGGCTGGCGGCGAAGGTGGCCGAGACAGGGGGCCCCTGGGATCAGCTTCGGCTCACGGCCACAGGCCCTTCACCGAGCATCGCGCCCCCCGAGGCTTTGGAAGCGCCCCGGGGCGGCGCGAAGGTTCTCGCCTTCCCCGGGCCGAAAGGAAAGCCCGACTCCTAGGCGGCCGCGGGCGGGCCCTGCCAGACGAGATCAAGCTGGCGCGCCGCGCGAACGTCGTCCAAACGGCGCACGGGTAGGGTCCAGGGCGCCCCGCGAATCTGCTCCGGGTTGCTGTCCACTTCCTCCAGCAGACGCTGGAGCACGGCCACGAAGTGATCGAGGGTTTCCTTCGTCTCCGTTTCCGTAGGCTCCACCAGCCAGCACTCGGGCACCAGCAGAGGAAAGTAGGTGGTGGGCGCATGGACGCCAAAGTCCAGAAGGCGCTTGGCCAAATCCATCGCCGTCAGCCCCGTGCGCTTCTCCAGCGCCCCGAAGGTCAAGATGAATTCGTGGCTGGCCCGGCGCTCCGGGTAGGCGAGGGTGAGACCCGCGTCGTTGAGCCGCTTCGCCAGATAGTTCGCATTTAAGGTGGCATATTCCGCCACCCGCACCAGCCCATCCCGACCCAGCATGCGGCCGTAGGCCAGGGCCCGCACTAAAATACCCGCATTGCCCATAAAGGCCGAGAGGGGACCGATGGAGTTCGGCGCTTCCACCGCCGCTTCCCAACGATAGTGCGGCGCGCCGTCTTCCGTTTCTTCCTTCACCACCCGCGGGGAGGGGAGATAGGGCCGGAGCCGCTCCCCAACGCCCACCGGGCCTGCGCCGGGCCCGCCGCCGCCGTGGGGCGTAGCAAAAGTTTTGTGCAGGTTCATGTGCAGAACATCGAAACCCATGTCCCCGGGGCGCGCCTTGCCCAAGATGGCGTTCAGGTTGGCCCCATCGTAGTAGAGCAACCCCCCGGCTTCGTGCACCGCATCGGCAATGGCGCCGATGTTGCGCTCAAAAACCCCGCAGGTGCTCGGGTTGGTCATCATGAGCCCAGCGGTTTGGGGCCCCAGCGCCGCCTTCAGATCCTCGAGATCGACATCTCCAGACGCATCAACCTTCACCTCCCGGACCCGATAACCGCACATCACCGCGGTCGCCGGGTTCGTCCCGTGAGCGGCTACGGGAACGATGATTTCCTGCCGCTCGTGATCCCCGCGGGCTTCGTGATAGGCCCGAATCATGGCCACGCCAGCGAATTCGCCCTGAGCACCGGCCATAGGCGCGAGGGATACGGCGTCCATACCCGTGATTTCCGCCAGCATTTCCTGAAGGTCATGGAAAACGCTTAAGAGCCCCTGGGACAGAGACGCCGGCGCCAGGGGGTGACGACCCAGGAACCCCAGCAGGCTCGCCGCCCGGTGCGCCCCCCGGGGGTTGTACTTCATGGTGCAGGAGCCCAGGGGGTAAAACTGCCGATCGATGGCAAAGTTACGCCCCGACAGGCGGGTGAAGTGCCGCACCACCTGAAGCTCGGAAACTTCGGGGAGCGCCGGCGGGGCCGCCCGGCGAAGGCCCTTGGGGAGTTCATCGAGGGGTGGGGGCGGCGGGAGCAGCTGCGCTCCAGCGCTCCGGCCCGGGACGCTTTGATCAAATAGGGTTGCGCCAGGGGCGATGCCGCCATCTTCAAGGTGAAGGCTCATTGGGCGACCTCCGTACCCAGGGTTTCCAGTACCTGCCCCAGGGCTTTCTTGTATTGCGCGATATCTGCGGCGGTGCGCTTCTCCGTCGCACACACGAGGAGTTCATGGGTGCGCTCGGGCCAGTAGTCGCTCAGGGCCACCCCGGCGAGGATGCGCTGCCCGGCGAGGGCCTCCACCACTGCCTTCGCGGGGACGGGAAGCTCGATCACCGCCTCGTGGAAGTGCACGCTGCTATGCATAGAGCGCACCCCCGGCAGGCTCGTGAGCGCCGCAAGGAGCGCGCGAAGCTGGCCATAGCAGTGCCCCGCCACCCGGCTGAGCCCCTCCGGGCCCAGCAGCGCCATGTAGATGGTGCCGGCGGTCATAAGAAGGCCTTGGTTGGTACAGATGTTTGAGGTCGCCTTACCGCGGCGGATGTGCTGTTCCCGCGCCTGCAGGGTGAGGGCATAGCCAGTCTTTCCGTCGAGGTCGACGGTACGACCCACGATGCGCCCGGGCATCTGCCGCACCAGCTTCTGCCGTGCGCACAGAAAGCCAAAGTACGGCCCCCCGGAAGCCATGGGAATGCCCAGGGGCTGGCCGTCGCCCACTACGATATCGGCCCCCGCCGCTCCCCAGGCCCCGGGAGGCGTGAGCACCGCTAGGGCGATGGGATTGACGACCGCAATTACTAAAAGCCCCGCCGCCTGGGCCTGGTCCGTGAGCGCATGGATATCTTCCAGCACGCCAAAGAAGTTCGGCTGGCTGATCACCAGGGCGGCGCAGTCCTCGTCCATGGCCGCCTGAAGGGTGGCCGGGCTTAGGGTGCCGTCAGCCTCCAAAGGCAGATCGCGGAGCGTGAGCCCCTGGTGCTGCACGATGGCTTCACAGGCCGCCCTATAACGAGGGTTTAGGCCCCCAGCGAGGAGCAGCGTACGCGCGTGCTTGCGGGGCGCGGACCTCACAGCCATCAGGGCCGCCTCGGCGAGGCCTGAACCGCCGTCGTAAACGGACGCGTTCGCCACGTCCATGCCCGTCAGCTTGGCGATCATGGACTGGTATTCGTAGATGGTTTGCAGCGTGCCCTGGCTCGCTTCCGCCTGATAGGGCGTATAGGCCGTCATGATTTCCCCGCGGCTCACCAAATCCCAAACAGCCGAGGGAATATGATGGTCGTAGGCGCCGGCACCGGCGAAGCACAGGACGTTGTCATCGCGGCGGGCCCGGGCGGCAAAGTCCGCCATAAGCGCCATCTCGCTTTCCCCCTCGGGAAGCGCCAGAGGCGCGGCGAGGAAGCCCTTAGGGATTTCATCGAAAAGCGACTCGATGCTGGGAACGCCCAGCGTTTCGAGCATGGCTTTCGTGTCGCCTTCCGTGTGGGGAATGAACGGCATTTCACTGTGCTCCCATAGGCCTAGCAGAGCAAACGCCCGCTAGGGGAGGGCCCGTGGAAAAACTCGCCCCGGGGCCGGGGCAAGAACTTAAGCGTCGGCGTCGCAGACGTCCGCGTAGCCGTCAGCGTCCAGGAGCTCGTCGAGCTCCCCCGCATCGGCGAGGCGGAGCTTAAAGAACCAGCCTTCCCCATAGGGATCGCTGTTGACCTGCTCCGGAGCATCTTCCAGCGTGCTGTTCACGGCGATCACCGTTCCCGAGAGCGGCGTGTAGATATCGGAAGCCGCCTTCACCGACTCCACGACGCCGGCTTCGTCCCCGGCGCTCAGCACGACGTCGACCTCCGGAAGTTCTACGTAGACCACATCCCCGAGGGCGTCCTGGGCATGATCCGTGACCCCTACGGTGACGGTGCCATCCCCTGCTACGCGCACCCATTCATGGGAAGCGATGTATTTGAGATCGGCGGGGATATCACTCATGGGCAGGGTCTCCCAGGTTGATCGGAGTGGCTAAATTTGCAAAGCATTCTACGCGCTTAGGCGCCTTATGGGAGCCTTTCCCCGTGCAGCATGAAGGCCTTTCATGCCTTCAGGAGTGCTTTTTGATGAACGGTGGGCGGCAACGCAGCACTCGCCGGTACTGACCACGCAGCTCCACTGCGAGGATGGCTGCCCTGGGGACGGTCGCTTTGATGCGCGCCAGCCCGATGCCCTCCTTTAAGGTCGGGGAAAAGGCCCCGGAGGTGAGGGTGCCCACGGGGGTCCAAGCCCCGTCCGGACCTTCTTGGAAAACCTCAAGGCCGGCCCGAAGCACGCCCTTGCCCTCTAGGCGCAGCCCCACCTGCCGCGTCGGCACCCCCGTAGCCTTCTGCGCCGCCAGGGCGTCCCGGCCAAGGAAAGCGCGATCCTCCGGGGCCCAGGCCACGGTCCAGCCCATGTTGGCTTCCAGCGGCGATACGGTCTGATCCATATCCTGCCCGTAGAGGTTCATGCCAGCTTCGAGGCGGAGCGTATCCCGGGCGCCCAGCCCCGCCGGAGCCAGGCCCGCGGCCAAGAGCATGCCCCAGGCGTCGACGGCGTCCGCTGCCGGCAGCACCACCTCAAAGCCGTCCTCTCCCGTGTAGCCGGTGCGCGCTAGGAACCGATCCTCGTCTTCCAAGAAGGCGAAGGGAGGTAGGGCCGCCAGGGTCGGCGCCGCGGCGCCTAGCCACGCCGTAGCCCGGGCCAAGGCTTCCGGGCCCTGCACGGCGAGCATGGCGAGCTCGGCGCGCTCCGTGATCTCTACGGCGCCGGTACGATGGGCCTCAAGCCAGGCAAGATCCTCGTCCCGAGTAGCAGCGTTCACGATGAGGCGATAGCCCTCGGTGCGGCGATAGGCTATGAGGTCGTCGATCACGCCGCCGGCGTTATTGAGCAACGCGCCGTAGCTGGCCTGCCCCGGCGCCAGGGTCGTCACATCCTGGGTCAGGAGACATCGTAGGTAGGCTGTCGCATCGGGGCCAGAAATATCGACCACGGTCATGTGGGAAACATCGAAAATGCCACCGCAGCCTCGCACCGCATAGTGCTCTTCGAGCTGCGAGCCATAGTGGAGGGGCATCTCCCACCCAAAGAAAGGGACCATCTTAGCGCCCGCGGCCTCGTGGGCCTGCGCAAGGGGGGTACGTTTCAAAGCGCTGCTCATGGGGAGACTCCTGAGATTTAGGGCTGGGCAGCGCCGGCCTCGGGGGCAAGCCCCAGGGCCTGCGCCATGAAGCGCCGGCGCAATACCGGTTGATGATCAAGGAAGCCCAGGCCCTGCTGACGGAGCCAGGCCGTGGGGCCGGAGGCCGGCGCAAATCCGCGTTTCAGGGCACTGAAGGCGCGCAGCATAAGGGCATTATCCCGGCGCCGCTGCCGCTCATAGGCCGCGAACTGAGCGGGGTCACCGAGGGTGCGCTGGCGAAGCCCGGCCCCCAGCGTCGGCACGAGGGCCATGACGTCCCGCAGACCTAAGTTGACGCCCTGCCCTGCCAAGGGGTGGACCACGTGGGCCGCATCCCCCAGCAGCACGAGGCCCGGGGCCGCGTAGCGCTCCGCGTGGCGCTGCTGCAGGGGAAAGGCCGCTCGGGGCGCCGCGGACAACACCGCGCCCAAGCGATATTCAAAGGCCTCGCTCAGCGCCGCGCAGAAGGCGTCGTCGTCCAACGCCTCCAGGGCTCGCGCCCGGTCTTCATCGGCGCTCCACACCACGGAGCACCGATAGCGTCCCTCGGCATCATCATCGAGGGGCAGGAAGGCCAGGGGGCCAGTGGGTAGAAAGCGTTGCCAGGCCGTTGCCTCGTGGGGCCGCTCCGTTACCACCGCCGTTACCACAGCGCGCTGATGCATGGGCTCATCCTGGACCCCGATGCCCGCGAGGCCACGCAGCGGTGAATGGCCGCCATCGGCGGCGCAAACCAGCGCTACGGGCAGGGTCTCGCCATCCTCAAGGGTAAGCTGCGGACCGACGCCGAGGCTCGGCCAGCGAACCTGGGACACCCGCGCCCCCCAGCGAAGGGGGACGCCACGGGCACCGAGGGTCTGGGTGAGCGCCCAGCGGAGCCGGTCGTTCTCCACCATGGCCCCGAGGCGGGGAAGCCCGACCTCGGCGGCGGAAAAGTGCAGGGCCGCCGGGCCGCTGTGGTCCCAGACGGTCATGTGGGCGTAGGGCGTATGAGGCACATCAACCTCAAGCCCAGTAAGGAACGCGAGCACGTCCGGCGCGAGGGCCACACCCCGGCGAGGGTCGCTCTCGGGCCCCGGGGGCGGTCCCTGGTCAAGCAAAACCACGGGTACCCCGGCGTGATCCAAGGCAAGGGCCAGGGCGCAGCCCACGATGCCCCCACCAATCACCGCCAGTGGAGGGGCCTTCGGGACGGGACTCATGATCCGCCCTGGGCCATCAGCGCCTCGATGGCATCGCCGTCCCGGGGAGCCGCCTCCGTGAGCACCTCGTAGCCCGAGGCCGTGACCAGCACGTCGTCCTCAATGCGAATGCCGATGCCTGCGAAGGCTCGCGGCGTTTCCGGGAGATCGGCGGGGAAGTAAAGGCCCGGCTCGATGGTCAAGACCATACCCGGCTCCAGAATCCGCCACGCCTCACCAAAGCGGTACTCGCCCACGTCGTGGACATCGATCCCCAGCCAGTGGGAACAGCGGTGCACCAGAAAGGGCATGGCGCTGCCGTCGGCCAAGATGCCGTCCACCGTGCCCGTGAGCACCTTAAGTTCGATCAGCCCCGCGATGAGTACACGCTGGGAAGCCAAGTGCGGATCATTAAAGGTCGCGCCGGGGCGCACGGCCTCGATGGCGGCGGTCTGGGCCGCTAAGACGAGGTCATAGAGCTGGCGCTGGAGGGGCGTAAAGCGCCCAGAAGCTGGGAAGGTGCGGGTGATGTCCGCCGCATAGCCCTGGTACTCCGCACCGGCGTCAATGAGCACAAGCCCGTCCTCGGGCAGGGGGGCGGCGTTATCGACGTAATGCATGATGCAGGCGTTCGCGCCGCTGCCGACGATGCTGGGGTAGGCCGGCCCCGTCGCCCCTTCACTGCGAAAGGCGTAGGCGATTTCCGCCTCGAGTACGTACTCGGGCACCCCCGGGGCCGCGTGCGCCATCGCGCGCTCATGCGCCAGGACGGAAATGCGCGCCGCTTCGCGCATAAGACGAAGCTCCGCCGGGGTCTTAAAGAGGCGAAGTTCGTGGAGGATGTGTCCCGAATCGGTGAGCTCAAGGGCTGCCACGGGGCCCCCCCGCCGGCTCCGGCAATCCTCAATCCATCCCCGCACCTGAGCCTCAAAGGCCTCATCGGCCCCCAGGGGCAGGTACACCTGGCTACGATCCTCGAGTAGCCCGGGGAGGATGTCGTCGATATCGCTGAGGGGGAAGGCGTCATCGAGGCCCAGCGCCTCAGCGGCTTGCTCTGGGCCGAGGCGGGGCCCGTCATAGCGCTCCCGCCGGGTATCGTGGTCCCGGCAAAAGAGCACCGTTTCCCCAGCCCGGCGCCCGGGCAAGAGCACCAAAATAGCGTCCGGCTCCTGGAACCCCGTCAGATATAGAAAGTCCGAGCTTTGCCGAAAGGGATAGTGGGTATCGCCGTTGCGGAGCAGCTCCCGTCCCGCGGGCAGAAGAAGCGCACTTTGCGGCGCCACGGCGTCCAGCGCAGCGCGACGGCGTTCAGCATATGCCTTGGCTGAGATCCCTTGCACAGCCCTCCTGGCGGTCATGTCCTTGCTCCTCGTTCAGCAAGATTAAGTACCACGATGCGCACATGCTCAATAAGCATTTCGAGATTCTGCGCGTTCTCTTCGTCATCATCGAGCTGATCGGACAGCTGAGCGATGGCCGCCAGGTCTTCCATGGCTTCCCGATCCTCGGCGTCGAGCTGCCCGCCGCTTAAGCCATAGCCCGACAGAAAGGCACCGCAGAAGCGCGCAAGACCATCGGCGCGATCTTCGAGGGGGGCGTCATCGTCGGGAAGCAGCAACTGGAAGGACAGATTTTCATCAGCGAGGGCCTGGCCCTGGGTCGCGGCGAGCGCATCCACGGCGTCGAGGAGGGGCGCCTCTTCCCCAAAATGGGTGCGAAGCATTTCGTGCCAGAGGGCCTTTTCCGGTGACGCCTTGCTGACGCAATAGACGCCACAAAAAAGCCCCTGCACCTCCATAGGGGTTGCGAGCGGGCTAAGGACCTCTACGGCCGCGTCGAAATCGCCCACGATCCAGCTCCTTTCCTCGGGTTTTTACGAGTTTAGCACGGCCTTCGGCGCGCTCTGGTGCGCAAAAGCAGACCTGTTATTATCCTCCAGTCTTGCCATCACCCGGGCCCCCCATGAGCCAGCTCGATCTTGCCACGCTAGAGCGCCGCCTCGAGGAACTGATCCGCCTCTGTGATCAGCTGTCCCGGGATAACCAAGCGCTGCTCTCTCGCCACCAAGAGTGGGCCCAGGAGCGCGCTCGGCTGATTGAGAAAAATGAGCTCGCGCGCTCGAAGATCGAGGCCATGATTGGGCGCCTGAAGGGCTTGGAGCAGGACGGATGAGCGACCCCAAAACTCTTACCGTGCATCTCCTGGGTAAGGACTACCAAGTCAGCTGCCCCCCGGGGGAGGAGCGCGCTCTTGAGCGTGCCGCGCAGCGGCTCGACCAGCAGATGCAAACCATCCGTAACGGCGGAAAAATCATTGGCCTCGAGCGCATCGCGGTAATGGCGGCGCTGAATTTCACCTACGAGCTTATCGCGGCGGAAGATGGGCAGGAGACGCTGAAGGCCGACAGCCAGAAAGAGATCGATCGGCTCGCCGAGCGCGTGGGACAAGCCCTTGGTCAGTTGCGTCAGCTAAAGCTCAATTAAGCCCCCGGGCACTGCGGTAAAACGCTATAATCCTAGCGCGCCCTGGGGTGTTCGCCAGCTGATGAAGCTCTCGAGCCTTATAGCACTACCCGGAGGTGAAGTGTTAAAGCCGGTGTGCACGTCCGCGCGTCGGAAAGCCTTTGGCCAGACCTGAACCTCCACCTTGGACCGCTGGGTTCAAGGGCACAGTCAGCAGCGGCATTCCCGGGGATTTTCATGCGCAATAACGCCGAGCTGCGCCGCCTTCGTCGCACCGTCCGCCGGCAGCGCCAGGGGCTTTCCCAGGAGTTTCGCGCCGCTGCCGCTGCCAGGGCCGCAGCCGCGCTGGCCTGCTGCGCGCCACCGCCCCCCCGGCACCTTGGACTCTATGGTCCTAATGACGGGGAGATCGATCCCGCGCCCCTGGCCGCCGCCCTAAGCGCCGGCGCCACCCGAACCTACCTGCCGCGCATTAGCCCGTTTACCGATCGGCCCCAGCTACGTTTCGGGGATCCCACTTCCCTTGCCCCGGGCCGCTATGGCATCCCTGCCCCCAGCAGGGGGCTGCGACCGGCCTGGACCCTCTCCTGGGTGATCGTGCCCCTCGTGGCCTTTTCCAACGCTGGCGACCGCCTCGGCCGGGGCGGCGGCTACTACGACCGCAGCTTCGCCGCCCACTGGCCTCATCAGCCCTTTTTGCTCGGGCTCGCCTACGCCTTTCAGGGCTGCGCGCCCTGGACGAGCGCACCCCATGATGTGCGGTTGGATGCGGTGGTGACGGAGGCCGGTGTCCAGTGCTTCTCCCCCCGAGCGCGACGCCTATTGGGCGCCACCAAGCCCTAGCTAGCCAAGAAAGGCTTTATAAGCGGGGTTGTCCGTCTCTTCCCAGAAACGGTAGCCCGTCGCCGAAAGCGCTTCTCGAAGGGCCGTTCGGTCCGCCGGTGTCGCCTGGAAGGCCACCAGGACCCGGCCCCAGGCGGCACCGTGGTTCCGGTAGTGGAAAAGGGAAATGTTAAAGCGCGTGCCCAGCACGCCCAGGAACTGTCCCAAAGCTCCGGGGCGCTCCGGGAACTCAAAGCGGAAAAGGCGTTCGGGGATCTGGGCAGCACTGTGCCCCCCGACCAAGTGACGCACGTGGACCTTGGCCATTTCGTTATCCGTGAAGTCTTGCACGGCGTAGCCCGCGCTTTGCAGCTGGGCCACCAAGGCCGGACGATCGCTGCGCTCGGCGATCTTCACCCCTACGAACACCTGGGCTTCGCTGGCCTCAGCGTAGCGATAGTTAAACTCCGTCACCGCGCGCTTGCCGAGCACCTTGGCAAAGCGTCGGAACGCACCGGAGCGCTCCGGCAGGGTCACGGCGAGAAGGGCCTCCCGCGCTTCCCCCACCTCGGCACGCTCGGCTACGTGGCGTAGGCGATCGAAGTTCACGTTCGCGCCGCTGTGGATCGCAATGAGGCGCTGCCCCTGGGGGGCGCTTTCCGCCCACTTCTTCAGCCCAGCGAGGGCTAGGGCCCCCGCCGGCTCTGCGAGGGACCGGGTATCTTCAAAAACATCCTTGATGGCAGCGCAAATCTCATCCGTGGAGACGGTGACCACGTCATCAACCCAGCGCCGCGCGAGCTTCCAGGTATAGGCGCCCATCTGAGCCACGGCCACGCCGTCGGCAAAGAGGTCTAGGGATTCAGAGGGCAAGCGCACACGCCGACCGGCCTTCCGGGCCGCAGCGAAGCAGGCCGAACCCTCCGATTCCACCCCAATCACCTTCACCTCGGGGCGGAGATATTTCGCGTAGGCGGCAATGCCTGCAAGCAATCCGCCGCCCCCCACGGGGACGAAAATGGCGTCAAGGGGCCCGGGGTGCTGGCGCAGCATCTCTAGAGCCACTGTGCCCTGCCCCGCAATCACTAGGGGGTGATCGTAGGGCGGTACCCAGGTGAGCCCCTCGGCCTTCATACGGGCTTCCGCAAAGACCCGCGCATCATCGAAGCTGTCTCCGTGAAGGACGACGTTCGCCCCCCGGGCGCGCACGGCTCGAATCTTGATGTCCGGGGTGTTGTTCCCCATGACGATAGTGGCCTTGATACCGAGCATGGCCGACGCAAGAGCCACGCCCTGGGCATGGTTCCCGGCAGAGGCGGTGATGACCCCACGACGCCGGGCGTCCTCGTCGAGATGCGCCATCATGTTGTAGGCGCCCCGGATCTTGAAGGAGAAGATGGGCTGGAGATCCTCGCGCTTTAGCCAAATCTCATGACCCAGGCGCGCGGACAGAAAGGGCGCAGGAGACAGGGGCGTCTCCTGCGCCACATCGTAAACTTTCGCTTCAAGAATGCGCTTGACTGTTTGCTCAAGCATGATGAGCATGCCGGCGGCCTCGGGGGGCGACAGACTAAACACTCCGCTGCCCCAGAGCCAGCTTCCAGGACCCGAGGACAGGACGCCATGACCCAAGATGAGCAAAAACGTCTCGCCGCCGAGGCCGCCCTGGAGGCGGTCCGGTCAACGCTTGGGGCCGGGGTGGTGCTGGGCATTGGCACCGGGTCCACCACAAACTGCTTCATCGATGCGCTCGCGCCCCTAAAGGATCAGTTCGACGGGGCGGTGGCCAGCAGCGTCGCCTCCGCGACGCGGCTGGAGGGCCACGGCATACGCGTGCTGTCTCTCCAGGAAAGCGGGCCCCTCGCCCTCTACATTGACGGCGCCGATGAGGCAGACCCCAACCTCGCCCTCATCAAGGGCGGCGGCGCAGCCCTCACGCAGGAGAAGATCGTCGCCAGCGCCGCAGAGACCTTCTACTGCCTCGTGGATGAAAGTAAGTGCGTAGACACCCTGGGCGCCTTCCCCCTGCCCATCGAATACATCGAACTCGCGGAAGCGCCCCTGCTCCGGGCCTTCACTGCCCGGGGCGCTGAGGCCCGGCGGCGCCCGGAGGTGATCACGGATAATGGCCACCCCATTCTCGATGTTCGAGGCCTCGAACTCCGGGACCCGGCAGCTCAGGAGCAGGCGCTCAATCAGTGGCCCGGGGTGGTGTGCAACGGCCTATTCGCGCTGCGCCGCGCCGATCAGCTGTTCGTTGCCAGCCCCCGGGGCGTGACGGTAAAGACCGCTCCCCGCTAGAGGAGCTTCCCGGGGTTCAGCACGCGGTCGGGGTCAAAGGCCTGGCGCACGGCCTTCATGAGGGTGCGCTCCGCTTCACTGCGAGAGAAATGAAGGTAGTCCTTCTTCAGCAGACCTACCCCATGCTCCGCGGAAATGCTCCCTCCCAGGGACTGCACGGCGGCGAAGATTTCCGGAGAAACGCGGTGGCAGCGCTCATAGAACGCCTCCTGGGACACCTCGTCGGGCTTTAGAATATTGAGGTGCAGGTTGCCGTCTCCGATGTGCCCAAACCACACCACCTCAAGGTCCGGATAGGCCACGGTCACCCGCTCGTCCACCGCTGCGAGGAAGTCGGGAACGGCGGCCACGGGCACAGCGATATCGTTTTTATAGGGCGTCCAGGCGGAGATGGTCTCGGAGATATCCTCTCGCAGGCGCCAGAGCCGCGCGGCCTGCTCTCCGCTCTGGCTGATCACCCCATCTCTCGCCCAGCCCGCCTCGAGGCAGTGCTCGAAGGCTTCCAGCGCCGCCTCCCCATCCCCCTCAAATTCGATAAGGGCATAGAAGGGCGCGGGCTCGGGGAAGGGCCGGGTGAGATCGCCGCGGGCTACCACCTTTTGCAGGGCAAGCTCAGAGAAAAACTCAAAGGCCGTCACCGGAACGGCACGCTCGAAGGTGGACAGCACCTTCATTACGTCAGGGAAGGCCGGGAGGGCCAGCACGAGCACGGAGAGCGGGCCAGGCGGCGTGGTAAGGCGCACGGTCACCTCGGTGATGAGGCCCAGCGTACCTTCAGAGCCAATGACCAGATGCTTAAGGTCGTAGCCCGTGTTGTCCTTCACCAGACCCCGGCCCAGCTCAAGCACCTCCCCCATACCGGTCACCACGCGAAGCCCCGCCACCCACTGGCGGGTCATACCGTAGCGGATGACCTTGATGCCGCCCGCATTGGTCGCCACCGAGCCCCCAAGCTGAGCGCTGCCCGCGGACGCAAAATCCACCGGGTAATAGAGGCCCTCGGCCTCGGCTCGGGCCGCTACCTCGGCCACCACCACCCCGGGCTGGCAACGCAGCAGGCGCCCGGCGGGGTCAAAGCCCAGCACCTTATTCATGCGATCAAAGGAGACGACCACCTCTCCCGCCGGCGCCACCGCGCCGCCGGAGAGGCCCGTGCGCCCCCCCGAAGGCACAAGCTTAAAGCCGTGCGTTCGGGCCAGCGCGACGAGCGTTTGAACTTCGCCTTCCGTCTCCGGGAACACCACGGCGCTGGGGGCCACGGTAAAGCTTCGAGTCCAGTCCCGGCCCCAGTGGGCGAGATCCTCGGGGGCGGTGCTAAAGCGTTCGCCGAAGGCCTCAGCAAGGGCCGCGGCCCCGGCGCTCGAGAGGGCGGGGGAAGGCGCTGCAGCGGTGGTCATGTCGGCTCTCCGGCCTATGCGCAGAAGGCCGCTATGCTACCATGGACGGCTTCTCTCCCCCCTCGTGAGATCCCCCATGGTCGCCCCCGTCACGTCCCTCTCGAAGGACAAGATTCGTATTCTTTTGCTCGAAGGCATCCATGCCTCCGCCGTGGACAACTTAGCCCGCGCGGGCTACCGCAACGTCGAGCAGCTCAAGGGTGCGCTGGATCGCGACACGCTTCTCGAAAAGGTAAGCCAAGCGCACATGGTGGGGATCCGCTCCCGCACCCAACTCGACGCCCAGGTGCTTGAAGCGGCCCGGCGCCTTATGGCGATCGGCTGCTTCTGCATTGGGACCAACCAGGTCGACCTAAAGGCTGCTCTTAACCTTGGCATTCCTGTTTTTAACGCGCCCTTCTCAAATACCCGCTCCGTGGCGGAGCTCGTGATCGCCGAAGCCATCCTTTTGCTTCGCGGAATCCCGGAAAAGAGCCTCATGGCCCACGAGGGCGGCTGGCTGAAAAGCGCGACGAACAGCTTCGAGCTTCGGGGGAAAACCCTCGGCATCATCGGCTACGGCAACATTGGGGCTCAGCTCGGAGTGATGGCGGAAGCCCTGGGCATGCGGGTGTGCTTCTACGACGTAGTGCGCAAGCTGAAGCTAGGGAACGCCGAGCAGATCGACGATCTGGGGACGCTCCTTGCCCAGGCCGACGTGGTCAGCTGCCACGTGCCCGCGGCGAAAACCACGGAAGGGCTCATCGACGCCGCAGCGATCGATCGCATGAAGCCCAAAGCCGTGCTGATCAACGCCTCCCGGGGGAAGGTCGTGGACCTCGACGCCCTGGCGAGTCGGCTGAACGCAGGCCATCTTCTGGGCGCCGCGATCGACGTTTTTCCCGTGGAGCCGAAAAGCAATGACGACCCCTTCGAATCCCCTCTGCGAGGGCTTCGCAACGTCATTCTCACGCCGCATGTCGGCGGCAGCACCATGGAAGCGCAGGAGAACATCGGCGCCGAGGTATCGGAGAAGCTCGCGCTCTACAGCGACAACGGCTCCACCGTAGGCTCGGTGAACTTCCCCGAGGTTGCTCTACCGCAGCACGAGGGCTCACACCGCCTACTGCACATTCACCGCAACGTGCCAGGGGTGATGTCGGGCATCAACGCGGTCTTCTCGGAGAACGGCTTGAACATCTCGGCGCAGACGCTGCAAACCAATCCGGATATCGGCTACGTGGTGATAGACACGGATGCGGAGCACAGCGAGCGGGCCCTGGCAGGCCTGCGCGCCGTCCCCGGAACCATTAAAACTCGGGTGCTGTTCTAGACTCGCCTAAGCCAGTACCGGGTCCAGGCTGCCCGCGCGGTAGCGGTCGCTCATGGCATCGAAGGACAGGGGAGTGATCTTGCTTGCCTGCCCGGCGGTGCCGAAGGCTTCATAGCGGGCCACCACAATTGCCCTCATGGCGGTCATGGTTTCCTTCAAAAACTTCCGCGGGTCGAACTCCTCGGGGTTTTCCGCCAGGAAGCGGCGCGTGGCGCCGGTGGACGCCAGGCGTAGGTCCGTGTCGATGTTCACCTTGCGCACGCCGTGGCGAATGCCTTCCTGAATTTCCTCCACAGGCACGCCGTAGGTTTCCGGAATCTCCCCACCAAAGCGATTGATCACTTCGAGCCACTCCTGAGGGACGGAGGAGGAACCGTGCATCACCAGATGGGTGCTGGGGATGCGAGCGTGGATGGCCTTAATTCGGTCGATAGCGAGAATGTCTCCGGTGGGCGGCCGGGAGAACTTGTAGGCGCCGTGGCTGGTGCCGATGGCGATGGCGAGCGCGTCCACCTTGGAGGCCGCCACAAAGGCCGCAGCCTCTTCCGGGTCCGTCAGCAGCATGTCGTGGCTCAGCGTACCTTCGGCGCCCACGCCGTCTTCTTCCCCGGCCGTGCCCGTTTCCAAGGACCCAAGACAGCCAAGCTCCCCCTCCACGGACACGCCGCAGGCGTGGGCCATGGCCGACACCTGGCCCGTCACCGCAACGTTGTAGTCGTAATCGGCGGGGGTTTTCTGATCTTCCTTGAGCGAGCCATCCATCATTACGGAGCTAAAGCCGAGCTGGATGGATTGCTGGCAGGCCGCGGGGGAGGCCCCGTGATCCTGGTGCATGCACACGGGGATGTGGGGGAACTCCTCTACCGCCGCCAGAATGAGGTGGCGAAGGAAGTTGGGGCCCGCGTATTTCCGCGCGCCCGCGGAGGCTTGGACAATCACCGGGCTATCCGTTGCCGCCGCGCCTTCCATAATCGCGCGCATCTGCTCCAGATTATTCACATTAAAGGCCGGAACGCCGTAACCGTGTTCCGCCGCGTGATCGAGGAGCTGTCGCAGGGTAATTAGGGCCATGGGAAGAAACTCCGCTTCCAGGTGGGTTTAGGGTCAGTCTACCTTGGGTTCCGCCTTAGGCGCACGGGGGCTGCGCTGCCAGCCCGAGTGGGCATCGAGCGCACTGCGGTAGGGGCTCAGGCGGACTGCATCGTAGGGCTTAAGGTCTACGGGCCGGGTGCCTAGTACGGTCCAGCCCTGGGGGTCCGGGGCTAGGGCCACGGCCTTGAACTGCACGCCCTTCGCAGCGGCCTCCCGGGCCATCTGGGCAAAGCGCGGATCGTGGAGGTCGCTAGGACGAAGGCTTTTTGCGTCGTCTCGCTGAATCACAAAGAGCACGGTGGCCTTCGCGCCGGACGCGACGACCTCCATGAGCGCCTCCAAATGGTCCGAGGCCCGCACACTCACGGAATCGGGGAAGTAGGCCCGCCCATCGGGATAGACCAAATGGCAATTCTTTACTTCCACGAGGTGGGGGCCCGAGGCGGTCTCTAGCCAGAAATCGATGCGGGAGCGCTCTCCGTAGGGCACCTCGGCGCGCAGGCTGCGAAAGCGCTTGAGCCCGGGAACGATCCCCGCCAGGAGCAGCTGCTCCGCCAGCCAATTGGGCACCACCGTGTTCGCGCCAACGATCCGGCCATCGGCCTCAAGCAGCTCAAGCGTATATCGAAGTATTCGCTTACTTTCATCCGGAACTTTTGAAACCCAAGCTTTAGCCCCGGGAATCACCAGGCCTTCCATGCGCCCGGGGTTCACGCAGTGGGCGCGAATGGGGGTGCCATCGGAAAGGGTTAGCTCGGCGATAAAACGATCGAAGCGCGCGGTGAAGCGCGCCTCGAGCAGCGGCGCCCGGGGCTGCAGCAGATAGGGCGCCGCGGGCGCGCTCATGCGTCCGCGCGGGCGCTTAGGGCAGCCACAGCGGGGAGGGTTTTGCCTTCCACAAACTCCAGGAAGGCACCGCCTCCGGTGGAGATGTAGCCGAGCTGATCAGCGATGGCGAACTGTTCGATCGCCGCGAGGGTGTCGCCGCCCCCTGCGATGGAGAAGGCAGAACTGGCGGCAATGGCCCGGGCTAGGGCTTCGGTCCCGGCGCTGAAGGCGGGAAATTCAAAGACCCCCACGGGACCGTTCCAGAGCACGGTACCCGCCTGAGCGATGAGCTCACCGTGGGCCGCGGCGGTGGCTGGACCAATGTCGAGAATCATCTCATCGTCCCCGACCTGATCCACGGCGCACACCCGATGGGGGGCATCGGCCGCAAAGCCCTTCGCCACGACCACGTCCCGGGGGACGGGGATGGACACCTTGGTGGCCAGCTCCGCCGCCGCGCTCACGAGCTCTGGCTCGAGGAGAGAGGCCCCAACGCTATGTCCGGCGGCGGCGATGAAGGCGTTAGCGATGCCGCCGCCCACGATCACCTGATCAGCGACCTCCGCAAGGCGCTCAAGCACCGTCAATTTCGTGGACACCTTCGAGCCCCCAACGATCGCCACCAGGGGACGCGCCGGGGTGAGAAGGGCTTGGCCCAGGGCATCCAGTTCGGCGCAGAGCAGGGGGCCCGCACACACCTGGTCGGCGTGGCGCATCACCCCATGGGTGCTGGCCTGAGCGCGATGGGCCGTGCCGAAGGCGTCCATCACAAAGATGTCGCAGAGCCCGGCAAGGCGCGCGGCAAGGGCATCGTCATCGGCCTTCTCCCCGACTTCCCAGCGAATATTTTCCAGGAGCGCAACGGATCCCCGCGCCGGAGGCTGGGCCTCCGCGGCGGCGAGGGAAGGTAGTAGGGGCACGGGCTGGCCGAGTAGGGCCTCCAGGCGCGCCGCTACCGGAGCCAGGGAAAAGGCGGGCTCCTCGGCAGCGCCAGCGCCTTCCGTCGGCCGGCCCAGGTGGGAGCACAGCAGCACGGAAGCCCCTGCCGCCAGCGCCGCCTGAATGGAGGGCAGGGCGGCCCGGAGCCGCGCATCGCTTCGCACCGTACCGTCTTCCACGGGAACGTTTAGGTCCTCGCGCATGAGGACCCGGCGCCCCGCCAGATCCAGCTCGGTCATGCGATTGAAGGCCAGGTCCATGGGGCAGGTCTCCTAGGCGTTGAGCAGGGCCAGGGCCTCTGCGGTCACGTTTTCCGGGGTGAAGCCATAGGCCGCCAGCACCTCCTCTCCAGGGCCGGAGGCGCCGAACTGATCGACGCCCAGGATCTGACCGCGACCCCCGGCGATACGCCACCAGGGCGCCGGGTGGGCCGCCTCGATAATCAGGCGCGGCACTTCGGGCGGCAGAAGGGCCGCCCGGGCCTCGGCCCCCGCGGCCAAGAAGCGCTCCACGCAGGGCATGGAGACCACGCGCACGCGCCGGCCCTGCGCCCGCAGGGCCGCGGCCGCAGCCTGCGCGAGGGAAACTTCCGACCCTGTGGCCACGAGCACGATCTCGGGAGCCTCGTCGTCCTCAAGGGCATAGGCGCCCTGGGCGATGGCAGCCACCTGGGCGCTAACCCGGCTCGGCACGGGAAGACCCTGGCGGGACAAAATGAGCGCCGAGGGTCCGTCGGCCCGGGCCAGGGCTTCGCGCCACGCAATCGCCGTTTCCACCGTATCGCAGGGGCGCCAGGTTTCGAGGCCCGGGGTCATGCGCAGGGTCGCCAGCTGCTCCACGGGCTGGTGCGTGGGACCGTCCTCGCCCACGGCCAGAGAGTCGTGGCTGTAGACGAAAATGTTCTGCACCCCCATGAGGGCGGCCAAGCGGACCGCATTCCGGGCGTAGTCCATAAAGGTCAGAAAGGTCGCGGAATAGGGAAGAAGCCCCCCGTGCAGGGCCATGCCATTGCACGCGGCGGTCATGGCGAACTCCCGCACGCCCCAGGAGAAGTAGTTGGCGTCGGCGTTCTCGGCGCTGAGCACCCGGGCGCCGTCGAAGCGGCTACCATTGGAGCCCGACAGATCGGCCGAACCCCCGAAGAGGGAGGGGAGGCGCGCACCGATGACATCCAGCGCTGCCTTAGAGCCCTGCCGCGTCGCCAGCGCCTTACCTTCCGCCTGGGCGGACTCGGCAAAGACCGTCAGAGCCGATAGCACCGCTTCGGGCACGGACCCCAGAGCCGCCTCAAACGCGGCGTGCTCTTCCGGGTAAGCCTCGGCATAGCGCGCCTTCAAATCACACCAGGCTGCGTAGGCCTCGGCGCCCTGAGCGCGCCCATCCCAGCTAGCGCGCAGGTCCTCGGGGATCTCGAAGGGGGCGGCGGTCCAACCCAGGGCCCCCCGGGTGGCGGCGATTTCCTCATCCCCCAAGGGCGATCCGTGCACCGATGCCGTGCCGGCCTTCGTTGGGGAGCCAAAGCCGATCTGGGTATTGCAGACGAGCAACGCCGGACGATCGCTCGCCCGCGCTGCGGCGAGCGCCGCCGCGATGGCGTCCCCGTCGTGACCATCAATGGCCTCCCAGACCTCCCAGCCCGCGGCGCGGAAGCGGCCCGGCACGTCTTCCGTGAACCAGCCCTCGACCTTCCCATCGATGCTGATGCCGTTCGCGTCGTAGAAGCAGATCAGCTTCCCAAGGCCCAGGGTGCCCGCGAGGGAAATGGCTTCCTGGGAAATGCCCTCCATGAGGCAGCCATCCCCGAGGAAGACATAGGTGTGATGGTCCACCAGGGCGAAGTCCGGGCGATTGAAGCGCGCGGCCAGCACCTTCTCCGCCAGCGCCATGCCCACGGCCATGGCCAAGCCCTGGCCTAGGGGCCCGGTGGTGGTTTCCACTCCGGGGAGCTCGCCGTATTCCGGGTGCCCTGCCGTAGGGGCGTGGAGCTGACGGAAATTCTTCAGATCTTCCGTGCTCACCTCATAGCCGGAAAGATGCAAGAGCCCGTAAAGCAGCATGGAGGCATGGCCGTTGGAAAGAACAAAGCGATCCCGGTCGAACCAGCTCGGGACCTCCGGATGATGCTTAAGGGGGCCGCACCAGAGGGCTTCGGCCATATCCGCCATGCCCATGGGGGCCCCGGGGTGGCCACTGTTGGCGCGCTGTACGGCATCCATAGCCAAAACGCGGAGCGCGTCGGCGCGGGTTCGACGGGTAATCATGGGGCAGGTCTCCGGACCAGGGGGGCGCAGGGCGCGTAGTTTCCCAGCCCCATGGGGGATGCGCAACGGCACCGCGTTTATGCAGCGCCCTCACGGTGACTTGTGAAAGACTCAAGGCGACTAGGAAGCACCTTGCATAGCATGGCGCTCCACACTTTGACCTTGCGCCGCGGGCGGTCCCCCAAAGGGCACCGGGACGGGGTAAGCACATCCGTTAAGGGGGCTCTCCATGGCCGAGTATCAATTGTTTACCTCCGAATCCGTCAGCGAGGGCCATCCCGACAAGATGGCCGATCAGATTTCTGACGCCATTTTGGATGAAATGCTGCGCATCTCGCCGGACGCGCGGGTGGCCGTCGAAACGCTAGTGAAGACCGGCATGGTGGTGCTAGCGGGGGAAATCCGCCTGCCCCCGGGAAGCGCCGTGGACTATGAAGGCATCGTCCGCCGCACCGTCGCCGAGATCGGCTACATCTCCAGCGAAATGGGCTTCGACGCCGAAACCTGCGCCGTCATCAACGCCATCGGCGCCCAGTCGGCCGATATCGCCATGGGCGTGGATGAGGCCGCGGACCACGAGCAAGGGGCCGGAGACCAGGGGCTGATGTTTGGCTATGCCACGGACGAAACGGACGTGCTCATGCCAGCGCCCATCACCTACAGCCATCGCCTTGTCGCTCGGCAGGCGGAAGTGCGGAAGAACGGCACCCTGCCCTGGCTGCGCCCGGATGCGAAAAGCCAGCTGAGCTTCTCCTACGACGCCGAAGGCCGCCCCCAAAGCGTGGACGCCATCGTCCTCTCCACCCAGCACGATCCCAGCATCAGCTTGGAAGACCTCCGGGAAGCGGTGATGGAAGAGATCATCAAGCCCGTCGTGCCCGCGGAATGGATGACGGCGCAGACGAAGGTCTACATCAATCCCACGGGGAACTTCGTAATCGGTGGGCCCGTGGGCGACTGCGGCCTCACGGGGCGGAAAATCATTGTGGATACCTACGGCGGCATGGCTCGCCATGGCGGCGGCGCCTTCTCCGGCAAGGATCCCTCCAAGGTGGACCGGAGCGCGGCCTACGCCGGACGCTACGTGGCGAAAAACATCGTGGCCGCGGGCCTCGCGAAGCGCTGTGAGATTCAGGTCTCCTAC
>JADHNT010000016.1 GCA_016779385.1 Pseudomonadales bacterium | reverse complement strand
CCTCGCGGCCTTGGGGGAGACCCTCGATACGGCGCTTCCTGAGCCGCTGGCCGGGTGGCACCTCCTCCCCTTTGAGGGCGGTCGCTTACGCCTACACCTTTACCTTGGGGATGCGCAGACGGGTCTGGAAGATTGGCTAGCCCAGCGCGAGGCGCCCGCGGTGGATGCCTGGTTCCTCGATGGCTTTGCCCCCAAGGTTGGCCCGACGCTCTGGCAACCGGAGTTCCTTGGACTAGTCGCCAAGGCCAGTGCACCGGGGGCGACCCTGGGCACCTTTACCGTTGCCCGCGCCGTGCGAGAGGGCTTGGCCACCGCTGGCTTCGACCCCCAAAAGGTCCCGGGACCTCAAAGCGCCGAGGGCGGGCTACAGAAGCGCGAGGTATTGGCGGCCCGCCTGGCCCCGGGCCTCGGGCAGAGCCCCGCACCGCCGCCCTCAAAGGTCACCATCGTTGGCGCGGGGTTAGCCGGCACCGCCGTCGCCCTGGCCCTCGCCGAGCAAGGCGTGTCCTCCCAGGTTCTGGAAGCGGAAGCAGCGCCAGGCGGGGGCGCCTCGGCGAACCCCTGGGCCCTCCTCCATCCTCGCCTACCCATTGATGAGGGACCCCGGGGCCCCTTCCTGTGGATGGCCTATCGCTTAGCGCTGCACCGTATCCAAGGCCGGGCCGGCTTCGTGCCCGCTCCCTTGCGGCAGTATGGCGAGCTGCGGCGCCCGGAACGCCTAGGGAAAACCGCTGCGCGCTACCCCATGCTTGCGCCCCGCCTCACCCTTGCGGAAGACGCCCAGGGCCCCTATCTCGCCCTCGTAGAGAGCGGCCACGCCCACCTGCCCCAGCTACTTGAGGCCCTATGGCCTTCCAGCGCAGGGCTCGAGGCTGGGGTGACCCTTGGCGCACTCGAGGGCACGGGACAAGGCTGGCGCCTTCGAGACCACGCCGGCACGGCGCAGGCGGAAGGGGGCCTCGAAGCGCCGCTGGTGCTTGCTGCGGGGGCCCCGCTGAAATCCCTTATGGACCTGCCCACGGGCATCGTCGGCGGTCAGCTCGATCGCTTTGCCGGTGCGACGGAAGCGAACGCGCCCCTACTCACGGGACGAGGCCATGCCTTCTTTGACGGTGCGGGGTGGGTGGTGGGCTCAAGCTATCGCCACGGTACGGAGGATGCGACCGAACACCTCGCCGATCGCCAAGGCAATGAGGGCCGGCTCCGCGCGTGGACTGCACTCCTCGGCTGGCCCCGGGATCTCGGCGCGCACCAAATCCACTTCGCGGGGCTTCGCGCCAACACCCCGGACCGCTCCCCGCTTCTCGGGGCCCTAGGCTCGGGCTTCTGGGTCTCCACGGGCCATGCCTCCTCAGGGCTCACCACCGCCTTTCTCGGAGGAGAGATTATTGCTAGCGCCCTTCTTGGCGCCCCCCCGGTGGCGGACCGGGAAATGCTCCAGGCCCTAAACCCCGAGCGCTTCTCCAGAGCGAGTCAATTGCCTTAGCGCCGGTCCTCGCCGAAGTGGTAAACCTTCAACACCCCGTCCACCTGCCGAAGCGCTTCGAGCACGGCATCCGTCACCGTGCCTTCCACATCGATCAGGTTATAAGCCACCGCCTCCCGGCTTTTATTTAGCATGTCGATCACGTTGAGGTTGTGCTCCGCCAGGACGGACAGGGCCGGCCCCAGGCGATTCGGGCGATTCTCGTTGATCACCGCCAACCGCGTACCCGCCGCGTGCTCGAGCACGACCGACGGAAAGTTCACGCTGTTGCGAATGTTCCCGTGCTCAAGGAAGTCGATCAGCTGATTGGCGGCCATGACGGCGCAGTTGGTTTCCGCTTCCTCCGTGCTGGCCCCCAGGTGCGGAAGCAAAAGGGCGCCGGGGAGGCCCAGCAGTGCGGTTTCCGGGAAATCCGCCACGTAGCGGGCCAGGCGACCGGCCTTCAGCGCCTCCGCAGTGGCCACCGGATCCACAATGGGGCCCCGGGCGAAGTTCAGCAGCACGGCGCCGGGCTGGAGCTGGGCGAGGGCTTCGCGGTTAATTAGTCCCTTCGTTTCGGGCAGCGCAGGAACGTGCAGGGTGACGAAATCGGAACGGGCCAGGAGGGAGGCCAGATTCTCCTGGCGCTGCACTTCCCGGGGCAGGCGCCAGGCCGCATCCACGGAAATGGCCGGATCGTAGCCGAGCACGAACATACCCAATTGCAGGGCAATGTCCGCCACCCGCGCGCCGATCGCCCCCAGCCCTACCACGCCCAGGGTTTTGCCAGCGAGCTCGCGCCCGGCGAAGCGCTTCTTTTCTCCCTCCACGGCGTTGTGAAGTCCGTGCTCATCCAGGTCCGGGGCAAGGCCCTGGGTAAAGACCAGGGCCCCGGAGAGGTCTCGGCACGCCAGGAGCAGCCCCGCCACCACAATCTCTTTCACCGAATTCGCGTTGGCGCCCGGGGTGTTGAAGACCACAATGCCTTGTTCCGTGAAGGCCTCCACGGGCAGGTTATTCACCCCCGCACCAGCCCGAGCCACCGCCCGAAGCCGAGGCGTCGCCGCCTCCCGGGTCAGCACATGGCTACGGAGCAGAATGCCCTCGGGATCAGCGAGTTCCGTGCCGACTTCAAAGCGGTCGCGAGGAAAGCGCTCGAGGCCCTCAAGGGCAATCTGATTGTGGGTTCGCACCTTAAACATGGGTCATCCTTATTGCGAAAAGCCTAGCTAAAGCCCGCGCATTCTACCCTGGCCAGGACGGGGGCGGGGGGCGCTATACTGGCGCCATGACCTCCTCCCCCTTACAGCGCCGGCGCCAGCCCTCTCAGGCTCGAGGGCGGCAGCGGGTGGAAGCGCTTCTTAAAGCTACGGCCGCCCTCCTGGAGGAGGTGGGCTACGACGCCCTCACCACCAAGGCCATCGCGGAACGCGCGGAGACCTCCATCGGGTCCTTCTACCAATTCTTCCCCAACCGGAATGCGGCGGTGGCGGCCCTAGTGGATGGCTATGAAGCGGACGTGCGCGCCTTTCTGCAAAGCCACGCAGGCGATCAGCTCGGGGAGGCCGGGGCCCCCATCAGCGTGGAATGGGTCGGTTCCCTTGTCGATGGGCTGAGCGCCCTCTACGCCACTTTCCCCGGGTTCCTGGGTTTGTGGGCCGCGCAGGTGAAGGACAATCCCCTTCGGCGGGAAGCGCAGAAGCTGCGTGATGCCCTGCAGGAAAGCTTGGATGCGATCCTGCGCCAGCGTTTCCCCAAGGTTCCGCCGGAAGCGCGAAGCCGCTGCCTGATCATGGTGATTGAAACGGGCCATAGTCTTCTGAATGCGGCGGATGCCGCGGACGAGCCTCGCCGGAAACTGCTTCAGCAGGAACTGAAAGTCATGCTTGCTGGCTATATGAGCCGCACCTTTCGCGACGACGCACCGTAGAGCCTCAGCAAAGCCATCAGCTCCGCCAGCGCATCGGGTACCTCAAACCGCGCGAGAGCCTCAGCGAGCGCCGGCGCCTGCGCGTCCAGAGCCGCCAGCGCTTGGTCTAACCCGTCTTCCCCCAAATCAGCCTCTTGCACCGTCAGGGCGTAGCCCTGGGCCGTGGCCCAGGCGCTATTCTCCAGCTGATCGCCCCGGCTAGCGCCGCGCCCCAGGGGCACCAGAAGGCTGACCTTCCGCAGCGCCAACAGCTCAAAGAGCCCATTGGCGCCAGCCCGGGACACCACCCGATCCGCGGCCGCCAGCACATCCCCGTAGGCCTCATCGAGGTAGGCATGCTGCCGATAGGCGGGCCCCTCAAGGGTGGGCGCTTCCTTCCCCGCGCCGCACAGATGCACGATGTCGTAGCGCGCCGTCAGGGCGATTAACTGAGCCCGCAGCGCCGCATTCAGGGCCGTGGCTCCGAGGCTCCCCCCCACCACCAGAAGAACAGGGCGCTCACCCGAAAAGCCAAGAAAGGCCAACCCCCGGGCGCGATCCCCGGCTAGAAGGGCCGGCCGAAGGGGACTGCCCACGAAGCGGAGCTGGCGCGCCCTGGGCACGCGCGTTTCCCGAAAGGTGGTGCACACGGTAGTCGCGAAGGGCGCGACCAGCCGGGTCGCAAGGCCAGGGCTGAAATCGCTTTCATGGGCCAGCACGGGAATGCCTCGGAGCGCGCCGCCCACGACCGCGGGCACAGACACAAAGCCCCCCTTTGAAAATATGACCTGCGGTTGAAGCCGACCCACCAGGCGCCAACCCACCCAAAGGCCATGCAAAACGCGAAGTCCATCCCGCACGTTCTCCCAGGAAAAGTAGCGCCGAAGCTTGCCCACGGGGACCACGTGGTAGGCGGACACTTTCCTTTCTACGAGGCGGCGCTCGATACCCTCGGCGCTGCCCGCATAGTGCACCTCCCAGCCTTCCGAGATCAGCTCGTCAATCAGCGCAAGGTTCGGCGTGACATGGCCCGCGGAACCACCCCCGGTGAGCAGAATGCGCTTTTCGAAAGCCTCGCTCATGACCCCAGGGCTTCGCGCACGAAGGGAATGGTGATCCGCCGCTGGGACAGGAGTGCGGCTTCATCCAGGCGATCGAGAAAGGCAAAAAGGGAGGCGGGGTCCCGGGGGATGCGATGAAGGATATAGCGCGCCGTGGCCTCCGCCAGGCTGAGGCCCCGGGCCTCGGCCCGGCGCTGAAGCGCCCGTGCCCGGCCATCGTCATCCAAGGGCTGAAGGCGAAACACGCTCGCCGCGGCCAGGCGAGAAGCCAAGTCAGGGAGGCTCCAGCGATGGCTTAGGGGCGCGCCGGAGGCAGCCAGCAGCAGCGCCTGCCTCGCGGCCTGAAGGCGATTACACAAATCAAAGAGCGCCTCCTCCGCCGCCCGATCCCCGGCCAGCAGGTCCACTTCATCAAGGGCCACCAGAGGCACCCGCTCAAGCCCCGCCAACACGGCCTCCGGCGCCTCCTTCACCAGCGCCCCAGGTAGCCACTGACTTCCCGGCACCCGCTGGCACGCCGCCTGGAGCAAATGGCTTTTTCCCGCCCCCTGAGGCCCCCAGAGCCAAAGCCGTTCCCCGCGGGCACTGAGAAAGCGCTCCAGGGCTTCCAGCACCAGGGCGTTATCACCGGGCTCGAAGGTTTCAAGGGTGGCGTGGTCGGGCAATGCCAGCGCCAGGGGCAGCTGGGGGGGCCTCATCCCTTCCACCGCCCTTGCCAAGCTAGCGCTGGGCTGGGCTCCCCCGCCTCAAAGCGCCCGTCACGATTGAGCTGCGCCAGCACCCGGTCCGGGGTATCGGTAACGGCGAGGCGAAAGAGCACCGCATCATCCTGAGCCTCGAGAACAAAGACCTCCCTAACCCCCGCCAGCGCTTCAAGCACTGCCAGGGCCTCGGCATAGGCACCCAAGGCCTTCAGGCCATCAAGCCGAAGATAGGCAACTCCTGAAGCCTCCCCCTTAAGGCGCAGCGCGAGGCGCTCGAGGAGCGCATTAGCGAGGCCCTGGCCCACGGCGCGGAGGGCGACGGCAGGCGCCTCCGTGCGCAGCGCGCCGGAAAAGGGCATGGGCAAGCCCTCTCCCTCGTAGTCAATGTACCAGCCGTCCCCCTCGGCGCGCAGGCGCAGGATGAGCTCCCCCTCCGCCCCATAGCGCTCCCGAAGGGGCTTGAGCACCCCCCAAAAGCGACCCCAAACCTGCCAGGGCGCCACCTGCTGGAGCTCCTTCAAATCAAGAAGGGGAACGGCTAGGGGCATGGCACGGTCTCGCCCCGCCTCCACCACGGCTCGAGCCAGGGGATGCTCGGCGTCGAGCAAGCGGCGCTGCCCATCTTCCGACTCCTCTACAAGCCAGAGTAGATAGCGGGGCCGATGGCTCACCCAAGCCGAAAGTTCAGCCTGAGCAAGGAGGGAAAGGATGGCTTCCCGATCAAACTGCAAGGTGAGCAGCCAGGGGCTTTGCGCCCCGCCGGGCGCATAGCTTGCGCTGCGGTAGTACCGATCGGGGTTCCGGAGGGCCCCAGCAATCGAGGGGCGAGTCGTCAGCCCCGGGGCCGGGGTCAGGCGCTTCAGCAGGGTTTCCAAGGCCGAGCGCTCCGCCAGCGTTCGGGTACGCGCCCCCTGATCCACTACGGGCACAGCCACCTCAAAGAGGGGTTCCGGCGACCCAAGCTCCGGCCCGGCCTGAACATGGGGAAACAGGCTGAGGAGGAGCAAGCAGCTCCCCAGCACAAAAGCGCCCCGCCCCAGGGCGCACCCACCCCAAGAGCACTTGAGAAGCCCCTCCCTTGCGCCCCGCTCTGCTACCATGGCGACATCCTTTTGCCGGACCCCGCGCCGGCGCTGACCCTAGTGTAAAGGGTCCTGCGCCTTTGCTCATGTGAATTGGGAGACTCCCTTGGCACGCGATAACCCCCGGAACGACCACCCCGGCGGCCTCACCTACCGCGATGCGGGGGTCGACATTGATGCAGGCGCCGAATTAATCCGCCGGATCGGCCCCGCCGCCGCCCGCACCCGGCGCCCAGAAATGCTCGCCGGCCTTGGGGGCTTCGCGGCACTCACGCGCCTGCCGAAGGGCTATGAGAACCCCGTCCTGGTCACGGGCACCGATGGGGTTGGGACGAAGCTTCGCTTGGCCATGGACCACGATCGCCACGACCGCGTCGGCCAGGACTTGGTCGCTATGTGCGTCAATGACGTCCTGGTGACCGGCGGCGAACCCTTCCTGTTCCTCGACTACTTCGCTACGGGCAAGCTCCAAGTGGACCAGGCCGCGACGGTCATCGAGGGCATCGCGGCGGCCTGCGAACTGGCCGGCTGTACCCTCGCCGGCGGTGAGACGGCGGAGATGCCCGGCTTCTACAGCGAAGGGGACTACGACCTTGCCGGATTCTGCGTGGGCATTGTGGATGAAGCCAAGGTCATCACGGGGAACGCCATCGCCCCAAGCCATAGGCTGCTGGCCCTGCCCTCAAGCGGGCCTCACTCCAACGGCTTTTCCTTGATCCGCCGCATCCTTGCGGCCAATCCGGGATGCCTCGACGCCGCCCCGGAGCGCCTTGCCCAGCTACTCGAGCCTACGGCCATCTATGTGAAAATGATCCTCGGCCTCCTCAAGGGCGGACAGCCAATCGACGGCATGGCCCACATCACTGGCGGCGGTCTGCCGGAAAATCTTCCCCGGATGTTGCCCAAGGATAGCCCCGTGCCCCTCGCCATGGCGGTGGATCTGGCGAGCTGGACCTGGCCCGAGCCCTTCCCCTGGCTCGCAGAGCTCGGGAACGTCGCGCCCCTGGAGATGATGAAAACCTTCAATTGCGGCATCGGTTTTGTCCTCGCGGTGGCTGCCGATGCGACCGAGCGGGTCGAGGCGGCCCTGGCGGCGGCAGGCCAGCCCTGCTGGCGCCTCGGCACCGTGGTCGATGGGCGCGAGGCGGCGACGCCGGGCACGCTCCACATCACTGCGGAAGGTGAGGGCACCCTCGCCTAGCTGCTCAGCCGCTGTTCAGGGCCACCCTGGCCTCCTAAGCGTCATCGTCCCGGGAGCCCCCTCCATGCCCCTACGCTGTCTTGTCCTGGCCTCGGGCCGGGGCAGTAACTTTCAAGCCCTTCTTGAAGCTAGCGTCCGGCCCCAGGCCCCCTATAGCCTCGAGGCCCTTGTGACGGACCGCACGCCCTGCGGCGCCGAGGCCCTTGCGGCACGCTGGCAAGTGCCTGCCAAGTGCTTGCCCTATCGTGACTTCTCATCACGGGCGGCCTTTGACAAAGCCTTAGCGCACCGCGTCCGTGCCGCCGCTCCGGACCTTGTGCTCTGCGCGGGCTTCATGCGTGTGCTGGGCCCCGCCTTCTTCGAGGCCTGCCCGACCCCGCTTCTGAACATCCACCCCTCCCTCCTTCCGGCGCACCGGGGCCTGTACACCCATCGCCAGACCCTGGAAGCGGGGGACGCCTTTCATGGCGCGAGCGTTCATTGGGTGACACCGGAACTCGATGGCGGGCCGCTCCTTGCCCAGGCGCGCCTCCCCGTAGCACCGGAGGACACGGAGTCGAGCCTGGCCGTCCGGGTCCTCGAGCTTGAGCACGCCCTCTACCCCCGGGCCCTGTCCTACCTCGCCGAGGCGGGGCCAGCTGCGCGCCCCTTAATGCTCGCCTGGGATGGGGAGGCCCTGGTTCCATGGCCCTAAGTCTTCGAGTTCTCGCCCTGCTGTGCGCTCTCAGCGGCGCCCTTCCAGCGCTGAGCGCCGAACCCACTCCCTTTCTCCATCACTACGAAGCCAGCTACGAAGGCCTGCCTTTTCATGCGCGGGGCACGCGCAGCCTTGAGCGCCGCGGCGACGGGCGCTTTCAGTTGGAAACCAGCCTGGGTGCGCTGTTTCTAGGGGTTGAGGAACAGGCGACCTTTGAGCTGGATGGCGCCGAAACGCCCCGGCCTCTCTACTACGTTACCCGACAGCAGGGCCTGGGACGGCAGCGAGAGCGACGGCTGATCTTTGACTGGGAACGGGGGTGCGTCACGCGCACCGGCGACAAGCCCCGGGAGGATCCCCTCACTCCTGGCACCTTTGACCCTTTAAGCTGGCAGTTGGCCCTTAAGCTGCGGCTCCTAAACGGCTGGCCAGCCCGGGACACGGAGCTGAGCCTCACCATGACCGATGGCGGAGACCCCACGGAAATGCGCTGGCGCGTGCTCGGCCCCGAAGCCCTCCCCCCAGTGGAGGCGGGAGGGGCACCGGGAGAATGGGCCCTGGCCCTGGAGCGTCAGTTCGAGGCCGGCAGTGAAGAGCGAATGAAGTTGTGGTTCGCCGAAGCGGACGGCGCCCTCCTTCGTTTGGAGCACCGGAAAAACGGGCGCCTGCTGACCATTTGGTTGACGGCCCGGGGCGACGCCCCGACCTCCTAGGTGCGCGGCAGGGTGACGCCGCGCTGTCCCTGATACTTACCCCCCCGGTCCCCGTAAGTGGTATCGCATTGCTCGTCGGACTCAAAGAAGAGCATCTGCGCGACCCCTTCCCCCGCATAAATCTTCGCCGGCAGGTTCGTGGTATTGGAGAACTCCAGGGTGACGTGCCCTTCCCAGGACGGCTCAAGGGGCGTCACATTGACGATGATGCCGCAGCGCGCGTAGGTCGACTTACCGACGCAAATCACCAGCACGTTGGAAGGAATGCGGAAATATTCGACGGTTCGTGCCAATGCAAAGCTGTTAGGCGGAATCACGCAGACCGGGCCCGTGACATCGACGAAGCTGCGGGCGTCGAAGTTTTTCGGATCCACGGTGGCCGAGTGAATGTTCGTGAACACCTTAAACTCGTCGGCGCAGCGTACGTCGTAGCCGTAGCTGGAGGTGCCGTAGGAAATGAGCCGATCGCCGCTGGCCCCTTCCCGCACCTGGCCCGGTACGAAGGGCTCGATCATGCCCTGCTCTTCCGCCATGCGACGGATCCAACGGTCTGCTTTGATACTCATGGGGCGCGCTCCCGCACGGCTTAGTCGTCAAGCATGGTGATTAGAGGTGCTTCAGCGGCCCCGCTACGGCAGGCGAGGCGCGCCGCGAGGCTACGGGCCAGATCGCGATAGAGAAGCGCTTCCGGACTTTCCGGGTTCGCCGCCACCGTGGGGCAGCCGCTGTCCGCATCCTCCCGAATGGCCAGGGCCAGGGGCAAGGCCCCGAGCATAGGCACTTCGTAATGTTCTGCAATACGCAGGCCGCCCCCGTTGCCAAAGATGGGTTCCGCATGCCCACAAGCGCTGCAGATATGGATGCTCATGTTCTCCACGATTCCCAGCACGGGAACCTCAACGCGGCGGAACATCTCTATGCCCTTCCGCGCATCAAGCAGGGCTAAATCCTGGGGCGTTGTCACCACTACGGCGCCGGCTAGGGGGACCTGCTGCGAGAGGGTTAGGGCAATATCCCCCGTACCCGGCGGCATATCGACAATGAGGTAGTCCAGCGCGGGCCAGCGCGTTTGCGTGAGCATCTGCTGGAGCGCGCCGCTGGCCATGGGCCCGCGCCACACCATGGGGGTGCGTTCGGTGGTCAGCAGGGCCATGGACATGAGGGGAAGGCCCTGAGCGGTGACGGGCACGAAGGTGTCCTCATTCACCACCTCGGGGCGCGTGCCATCTTCGATCCCCAGCAGCAATCCTAGGGACGGGCCGTAGATGTCGGCGTCGAGCATACCGACCCGGGCGCCCTCAGCCTGCAGCGCCAGAGCCAAGTTCACGGCGGTGGTGGACTTCCCTACCCCCCCCTTTCCCGAGGCCACGGCGATGATGTTGGCAATACTCTGCAGCGGCGCCAGCTGGCCCTGGGGCTGCTGGGGTTCGATGCGCCAATCGAGAGTGAGCTGGAGCTGCTCCGGGGCCACTACCGGTGCCAGGGCCTCGCGCAGGATTCGCTGCCAATAGCCTAGCGCCCCCGCTAGGGGATAGGGAAAGGTCAAGTGCACGCGCACCATAGGCCCGTCTTCAAGGGTGAGGGGCGTGATCGCGCTTACGGTTGTGTGGGAGAGGAGAGGTGCTTCCGTCAGGGGATCGACCACCCCCGCCAAGCACGCGTGCACCTGCTGCTCGTCCACCAAGGCCATGGCCTGCTCCTTCACCGCACAAAGCGCGAGAGTATAGGCTGCGACGGCCCCGCCAGCGAGGGGCTCAGGGTGCAATGGCCATCGCCCCTAGGTATGCTCTCGCGCCAGTCCCCTGCTCGGAGTATGACCGCGCCATGGCCGCCGCGCCCCGTACCCTATTTGTTACCAGTGCCCTGCCCTACGCGAGTGGCGATATCCACTTCGGGCACTTGCTGGAGCACATCCAAACCGATATCTGGGTGCGCTTTCAGAAGCAGAAAGGGCATCGGGTAATCTACTGCTGCGCCGACGATAGCCATGGCACACCCATGATGCTCACCGCGGAGCGGCTCGGGGAACCGGCGGAGACCCTGGTCGAGCGCTACCGCGCTGCCCACGCGAAGGACCTCGCGGCCTTTCACGTCGATCACGACATCTACTACACCACCCACAGCGACGAGAACCGCGCATGTGCTGAGCTGATTTTCGAGCGTTGCCGCGAAGCAGGGCTGATCTTCACCCGGGAGGTCTCTCAGTACTTCGATCCGGAAAAGGGCATGTTCCTCGCCGACCGCTTCCTGAAGGGCACATGCCCCCGCTGCGGCGCTGAGGACCAGTACGGCGACAACTGCGAGAAATGCGGGGCCACCTACGAAGCCACGGAGCTGAAGAACCCACGCTCGACCCTATCCGAGGCGACCCCAGAACTCCGAAGCTCCGAGCACTACTTCTTTGACCTTGGCAAGCAGCAGGCCTTCCTGGAAGGCTGGACCCAAAAGGGCACGCTCCAGCGCGAGGTCGCCAACAAGATTAAGGAGTGGCTGGGCGCCGGCCTGCGGGCCTGGGACATCAGCCGGGACGCCCCCTACTTCGGCTTCCAAATCCCTGGCAGCGACAACAAGTATTTCTACGTTTGGCTCGACGCCCCCATTGGCTACATGGCTGCGCTAAAGAAGCTGGTGGCCGAGGGTCGCAGCCAGGACGTGAGTTTTGAAGACATTTGGGGCGCTGACAGCACGGCGGAGGTACACCACTTCATCGGCAAGGACATCGTGAACTTTCACACCCTGTTCTGGCCCGCCATGCTCGAGGGCGCGGGTTTCCGCACCCCCACACGGATTCACACCCATGGCTTCCTGACCGTAGACGGCACCAAGATGTCGAAGAGCCGGGGCACCTTCATCAACGCCAGCACCTATCGGGAACACCTCGATCCGGAATACCTGCGCTACTACTTTGCAGCGAAACTTGGGCCGAACACGGACGACATCGACCTATCCCTTGATGACTTCGTGGCCCGGGTCAACGCCGACCTCGTCGGCAAGGTGGTCAATATTGCTTCCCGCTGCGCGGGCTTCCTGCACAAGCAGCATGGCGGCCGCCTTGGGGCGAAGGTCGCCGATGAAGCGCTCTGGGCCGAAGCCCGGGCCGCCCTTCGCCCCATCGGCGAGGCCTTTGACAGCGGAGAATACGCGAAGGCCGTACGCCTCATTATGACCCTCGCGGATCAGGCCAACCAATACATCGACGCGGAAAAGCCCTGGGTGCTGGCCAAGGATCCGAAACAGACTCAAGCGGTCCAGGACGTCTGCACCCTCGGCCTCAATCTCTTCCGCGTGCTGATGACCGCCCTGAAGCCCGTGCTACCGAAAATGGCCGAGGCTGCCGAGGCCTTCCTGGCTATTGAGCCCCTGACCTGGGAAGACGGTCAGCGTTGGCTGGGCGACCATCCCATCAATCCCTTTAAACCTCTCAAGACGCGCCTGGAGCGGAAGGCCGTGGACGCCATGGTCGAGGCCAGCAAGCCGGCGCCCGCCCCGGAAGCGAAAGCTTCCGGGGAAAAGGCTGCCCCAGCGCCAGCCGCGGAACAGGGAGGTGCCGACGCCTTCATCACCATTGATCAGTTCGCGGCGCTGGATCTCCGCGTCGCCCAGGTGCTTAAGGCGGAAACGGTAGAGGGCGCGGATAAGCTACTGCGCCTAACCCTCGATGTTGGTCCCCTGGGCCAGCGCCAGGTGCTCTCGGGCATTCGCGCTGCCTACGACCCCGGCGCCCTCGAGGGACACTTCGTAGTGCTGTTGGCAAATCTGGCCCCCCGGAAGATGCGCTTTGGCGTTTCCGAAGGCATGGTGCTGGCCGCGGGCCCTGGGGGGAAAGACATCTTTCTCCTGAGCCCCGACCGCGGCGCTATCCCAGGCATGGAGATTTCCTAGATCCCATGAGCGAGCCCCTGCTCTCCGCCCTCGCCGAGACCCCCTGGCTCGCGGTGCAGGGGAGCGCCCTGCTCCTCCTTCTGACCTTGCCAGCAGCCCCTCGGGACGCTCTGGCCCTGGTGCGCCCCATAGCCCTGGCGCTATTGCTAGCGGGCCTCGGTGGACGCGCCCTTGCGAGCCTCGGCCTAGGGGCGCAGCTGAGTGGTGCCGTGATGCTGCCCCTTTTGGCGGGGATGGCCGCAGTTCTGGCCCTGAGACTTTCCAAGCCCCCGGGGGCCGCCACGCCCCTTCGACCCTTGGTCGTTCTCTCCCCGGCGCTGCTACTCTGGGCCTATGCCGGCGCCGAGGCCACCACGTCCTATGGAACGCTACTCGCCCTGCCCCTGGTCCTTGGCGCCAGCCTGCCCATACTTTCCGCGCTCTTTGCCCGCCTTGAGGGCAGCGCAATGCCATCGCTAGCCCCTCGCCTCTGGGCGCTGGCGATCCTTACCCTCGCCCTCCAGGGGATGACCGCGTGACCGGCCTTGCCACGAGCCTCGGTCTCGTGCTGCTAAGTCTCGTAGGCCTTCTTGCGCTGGCGCGGGCGGAGAGGCGGCGAGAGGCGGGGCAGGTCGCAACCCTAGAGGCGCAGGTTCACGCCCTCCTTCCCCAAACTCAGTGCGGCCATTGCGGCTATGCCGGTTGCCGTCCCTATGCCAAGGCCGTGGTGAACGGCGCGCCGGCCACGCTCTGCGCACCCGGGGGTCAGGAGGGCGCGGATCTGCTCGCCCGAGCGCTCGGGCGGCCCTCGGCGCCGCTGGAAGCGCCCACCCCCTCGCCCCTCGTGGCGGTGATTCGGGAAGAAGAATGCATCGGCTGTACGAAGTGCATCCAAGCCTGCCCCGTGGACGCCATCCTAGGAGCGGCGCAGCGCATGCACAGCGTGGTGGAGAGCTGGTGCACGGGCTGTGACCTCTGCGTTGAACCCTGCCCGGTGGACTGCATTGACCTGATCCCGCGGAGCGCTGCGCCGTGATGCCCTGCATTCACTGCGGCGCCTGCGTGCCCGTCTGCCCCAAAGGGCTGTGGCCGAATCAGCTTTACGAAGCGCTGGCTCAGGGGGACCTGGCCCGGGCAGACGCCCTTGGCCTTGCGCGCTGCGGTGCTTGCCGCGCCTGCCAGGACCACTGCCCGAGCACCCTACCCCTCACGGCACGCTTTCGCGAAGGACAGCGGCAAGTGCTGCGCTGGACCGAAGCGAAGACCCGCGCTGCCGAAGACGCGCAGCAAGCGGCGGAACGCTATGAAGCCCGAGAAGCACGGCTTCAGGCCGCGGAAGCCGAGGCTCTAGAAGCGAAGCGCCAGCGCCGGGCCGAAGCCAAACGACGGACCGACGCTCGGCCGCCCGCCGACAACGGCGCCGATGCGCGGCGGGACGCTCAGCGCGCCGCTCTTCAGCGGGCCATGGATAAGGCTCGGGCGGAGGGGCGCGAGGAAGACCTGGCTCGGCTCACCGCCGCCCTTGCAGCTTTGGGCGCGGCCCCATGAGCCGCGCTTCCGTGCCCAAGCTCATGCTGTTCGTGCTCCTGGCCACAATCCCCGCGGCGATCCTGCGCCTGACCTTGGAGGGTCCAACCCTGAGCCTTCAGCTCCTCGCAGGCCCCATGGGCGCCCTGGCCGGAGAAGCGCTTCTGCGGCGCAGCGCAGCAAGCCTTAGGGACGGTAGCGCGCTACTGACCGGGTGGCTGCTCGCCCTCGCTTTACCAGCCAGCGCTGGGGCTGCCCTCACGGCGTTATCCGGCGGCCTCGCCATCGCCCTCGGCAAAGCCCCCTTCGGAGGGCTCGGACACAATCCCTTTAACCCCGCCATGGTGGGCTACGCGGCGCTTCTCATGCTTTTCCCCCTGGCCTCCGTAGATGGGATGAGCGGTGCCACGCCCCTGGCCGCCCTCGCCAGCCGCGAGGGCCTTACGATTGCTGAATGGGTTGAGGCCCAGCCCGGGCCCTGGGGCACGGGACCGGGCCTAGCCCTATCCCTTGCCTTCCTTACTGGAGGTGCGGCGCTGCTGCTTCGGCGCGCCATCCCCTGGCACGCCCCCGCGGGGTTCCTCCTGGGCCTCCTTGGGGCCGCGGTGCTCGCCTATGACGGCGGAGGATCCCACAGCGCTGGCCATCCTCTTTTTCACCTGTTCTCTGGCAGCGCTCTGTTCGCAGCCTTTTTCATCATCACGGACCCGGTGAGCGGGGCCCATACCCCTCCCGGGCGCCTGGCCATGGGCGTCCTCGCCGGCGCCCTCACCGTGCTCTTCCGAAGCCAGGGACCCTTTCCCGATGGCGTAGCCTTCGCCGTCCTCCTCGCAAACGGCGCGGGGCCAGCCTTGGATGCCCTAGCGGAGGGGAGGCGCCAATCCCGTGCCTAAATCCACCGCCCTTCTGCTGGTCCTTCTACTCTTAGGGAGCGCCCTCGCTCTGGAGGGCCTGGGCCAGGTTACGACAGCCTCCCGCGCGGCCTGGGCGGACTGGCATGACCATGCGCCGCTTCGCGCGCTCGCGGGTACGGAGGCCCTCACGCCCGTGACTCTGGAAGCGCCGGACGTGCTGTCTGCGTCCCTGCGCTGCGCCCCGACCCCAGCACTCCTGATCACCACGCAGGGAGAAGGCTGGGGCGGGCCCTTTACCCTGCTATCGCGCTTTGAGGGCGACCCTGAGCGCGAGGCCCATCGCGTTCTACGACACAAAGAGACCCCCCGCTATGGCGGGCGCTACCTCAGCCCGCAGGGCGACCGTCCCCGCCTTGATGGCTGGACCGGGGCGACCATCACCGCCCGCGCCCTGAAGGCTGCGCAGGACCAAGCCCGTGCCCTTTTTCAGGATCGGCGCGCGGAGCTCTTCGCACGCTGCGAGGCCAACCCCTAATGCTGAGAGTCCCCGTGCCTTCCGCCCTGCTTTGGCTGCCCCCCATGCTGCTGAGCAGCGCCCGGCTTCTTGACGCCGTGGTGCTCAGCCTGCTGCTGGGGCTCCTGCTCGGGATCCTTGCGCCGCTGCATCGTCGTTTGGGCCCGGGGCTGGCCCCAGCAATCGCCCTTGTGACCTTGGGCACCGCCGCCGGGGGCCTCGCCCGGCTCGGCGCCGAAGCCCTGGGGTTCTTTCCCCTACCTCCGGCCCTGCTCCTCCTGGGGACCCTCAGCGCAAGTCTCCTGGCCCTTCCCGGCGGATCACGGGTGCCAATGCTCGGCCGCGATAGCATCCCCTGGCTCATCGCCTGGGGCGCCCTCGCCGCGCTGCGCGAGGGCCTAGGCGCAGGCACGCTCGGGGCCGGCTTGCCCCTCGGCCCGCTCTGGGAAAGCGACGCAGCGCCCTTGCTGCCTTTCCTCCAGAGCAGCGCTGGGGCGCTCATCAGCCTTGCCCTTCTGGCGAGCTTTGGCGCCCGCAAGGCAAGCCCTCCCCTATCTCAGGAGGCCCTGGCGGAACAGGTCGCCGCCCGACGGGTTCGAGTGACAGGACCGGTAAAATGAATAAAGCCAAGCGTGAAGCCATCTTTGCTCGGCTCCAGGAGGCCATTCCCGAGCCCACCACGGAGCTTCTCTACGACACCCCCTTCCAACTGCTGATTGCCGTGATTTTGTCCGCCCAGGCCACGGACGTGAGCGTGAACAAGGCCACGCGCACCCTGTTCCCGGAGGCCCCAGATGCCGCAGCCATGGCAAAGCTCGGCATCGATGGGGTGAGCCGCCATATTCGGCACATTGGGCTCTTCAACAGTAAGGCCAAGAACGTAGTGGCGACCTGCGAGATTCTTCTGAGGGACTACGGGGGCGAGGTGCCCAGGGATCGAAAGGCCCTGGAAGCGCTCCCCGGGGTGGGTCGGAAGACCGCCAACGTGGTACTCAATACGGCCTTCGGAGAACCCACCCTGGCCGTCGATACGCACATCTATCGCCTGGCCAACCGCATTCCCCTGGCGAAGGGGAAGACCGTGCGGGCTGTGGAAGATAGCCTACTCAAGCACATCCCCAAGGCCTATCTGAAGGATGCTCACCACCTCTTGATCCTGCACGGACGCTACGTCTGCACTGCGCGCAAGCCCCGCTGCGGGGCCTGCGTGCTGTTCGATTTGTGCGAATTCAAGGGCCGCTTTGCGGCGGCAGAGGATGGCAGCGAAGCCCCCTAGGACGCCCCGCCGGGAAAGGACGCGCTTACTTTGCGCCGTAGCGCGCCGCGCGGGTGCGTAGGCGGAGGCTGTTCAAGCGAATGAAGCCCGCTGCATCTTTCTGATCGTAAGCGCCGGCGTCATCCTCGAAGGTGACCACCGCTTCATCGTAGAGGCTATCGGTCTCGCTGCGGCGACCGAGAATCCGCACCTGGCCCTTGTAGAGCTCGAGGCGCACTTCCCCGTTCACCGTTGCCTGGGACGCGTCGATGAGGGCCTGTAGGCACTCCCGCTCCGGGGCAAACCAATAACCATTGTAGATGAGCTCCGCGTAGCGCGGCATCAGGCTGTCCTTCAGATGCGCGACCTCCCGGTCCAGGGTGATCGACTCGATGGCCCGATGCGCCTTAATCAGAATCGTGCCTCCGGGCGTTTCGTAGCAGCCCCGGGACTTCATACCGACGTAGCGGTTTTCAACCATATCGAGCCGGCCCACGCCGTGGGCGCCGCCAAGCTCGTTGAGCCGCGTGAGGAGCGCCGCGGGGCTTAGGGCTTCGTCGTTGATGGCGACGGGATCACCCTTCTCGAAGCGGATCGTAAGCACCTCCGGCGCCTCCGGCGCTTTTGCCGGGGAGGTAGTCATGCGCCACATGTCCTCCTGGGGCGCGACCCAGGGATCTTCAAGCTCGCCGCCTTCGTAGGAGATGTGAAGCAAGTTCGCATCCATGGAATAGGGAGGCTTGCTGTCGAGCTTCTTCTGATCCACGGGGATCTGGTTCAGTTCGCAGAAGCGCATGAGCGACTCTCGGGAGTTCAGATCCCACTCCCGCCAGGGGGCAATGACCTTAATGTCGGGATTCAGGGCGTAGGCGTTTAACTCGAAGCGGACCTGATCATTTCCCTTCCCCGTAGCGCCGTGGGCAATGGCATCGGCGCCGGTCTCCGCAGCGATTTCCACCAGCCGGCGGGAAATGAGCGGCCGGGCGATGGAGGTTCCCAGCAGATACTCGCCCTCATAAAGGGCGTTGGCCCGGAACATGGGGAATACGTAGTCGCGCACGAAGTCCTCCCGGAGATCTTCGATATAGATCTCCTTCGCGCCCAGGTCCTGCGCCTTAGCCCGCGCCGGCTCCACCTCTTCCCCCTGGCCATAGTCCGCGGTGAAGGTGACCACTTCGCAGCCGTATTCCGTTTGCAGCCACTTCAAAATGACCGAGGTGTCTAGGCCCCCGGAATAGGCCAGCACGACTTTCTTAACCACTTTGTGCTCCTTGCTGAGGGGCGTTTGCCCGAACCCTGGCGGTGCCTTTCGGCGGGCCGCCTATGGTACCGAAAAGCCACCAGGAAGGCGCAGCCCCAATCCTGTGGTGACCCTGTGCTAAGGTGCGATTATTCTTTCCGTCGGGATCGCGGCCCCCATGGACGCACCTTCGCAGGACGAACCCCTCATCCCCCCGGGGCCCCGCATCGCTGATCGCTTTCGGGGTTTCCTCCCGGTGGTGATAGATGTGGAAACCGGCGGCTTCAACAAAGATACGGACGCGCTCCTAGAGATCGCTGCGGTTTTTTTGCGAGTTGAAGAGGATGGCACGCTGGTCCAGAACGACGCCCTCACCCTACACGTGGAACCCTTCGAGGGCGCCAACATCGAGCAGGCCGCTTTGGACTTTACGGGGATTCAGCCCTTCAGCGCCCTCCGGGGCGCGGTCCCGGAGCGAGAGGCCCTCACCACCTTGTTCCGGGCCGTCCGCCAGGCCCTGCGTCAAAACGACTGCACCCGTGCCGTGCTCGTGGGCCACAACGCCCACTTCGATCATGGGTTCATGCAGGCCGCGGCGCAGCGCCAGGATCTTAAGCGTAATCCCTTCCATCCCTTTTCAAGCTTCGACACCGTGACCCTCGCGGGCCTTGCCTACGGCCAAACAGTCCTCGCCCGAGCTTGCCAAGCGGCCGGCATCGCCTTTGACAGCCGGGCGGCTCACTCAGCCCTTTACGACGCGCAAAAAACCGCAGAGCTGTTCTGCGCCATCGTCAATCGCTGGCACAGCGCCCTAGGCTGGCCGCAGGAGCAAATTCGCGATTGACAATCGTTCTCATTCCGGCATGCTTGTTCCCATCAGCGACGGGAGCTTTGGATGTTGGTGTGTCTCTGCAATGCCGTAAGCGAAAGCCGCATCCGGGAAGCGATCCGGGAGGGCGCGGCGAGCTTTGAGGCCTTACAGGAACGGCTGGCCGTCGCCACCTGCTGCGGTAAATGTGCGGTCGACACCTGTGCGCTCCTCGCGGAGGAAACCCTCGCCCATCGGGGCGCCGCCCTGGCCTACGAAGCCACGCCGCTTCGGTCCTAAGGGTCCGCCGGGGACGCAAATACGAAGCCTTATCATTGCCTCTTCTATTATCATTTCCTTTTAAAAACAAGCACTTGAAGCCGCCCCAGGGCTAAGGCAGACTGGCGTCCTCGGTAACTGCTGGCCCCAATTCCTGGGGCAACCCGACGCTAAGGAGCCGCCCATGAAAGGCGACGCAGAGGTTCTCCGGTTCTTGAACAAGGCGCTCTACAACGAACTCGTGGCCATCAACCAGTACTTCCTGCACTCCCGCATGCTGAAGGACTGGGGCTTCGAACAGTTAGCAGCGAAGGAATACGAAGAGTCCATCGACGAGATGAAGCACGCGGATCAGCTGACCCAGCGCATCCTCTTCCTAGAAGGGATTCCTAACCTGCAGGACCTCGGCCGGCTCCGCATAGGGGAGACGGTGAAGGAAATGCTCGAAGCGGACCTCGCCCTGGAGCACCAAGCTATTCCCGATCTCCGGGACGGCATCGCCCACTGCGAGGCGGTGCGGGATTACGTCTCCCGGGATCTCCTCGCCAGCATCCTTGATGCGGAGGAAGAGCACGTTGATTGGCTCGAAACCCAGATGAAGCTGCTCAATAGCCTCGGGGAGGCAAACTTCCTCCAGTCCGCCCGCTAGGGCCGATCCGCAGGCACAAAAAACCCGGCCGCAGCCGGGTTTTTCTGTTTTGGGCCCGGGGTTAGGCCGCCCCATCGTCCCCTTCAGGGGCCGCCGCCGGGGCCGCCGCTTCCACCAGCGGCTTCAGCTCGCCGCTGCTGTACATCTCCGTGACGATATCGCAGCCGCCGACGAGTTCCCCTTGCACCCAAAGCTGGGGAAAGGTAGGCCAGTCTCCGAGCTTGGGCAGGTTTGCCCGGACATCGGGGTGGGACAGCACGTCCACGTAAGCGAAGGGCTGGCCGCAGGCCATAAGCGCCTGCACCGTCTGGGCGCTGAAGCCACACTGCGGCGCCTGGGGCGACCCTTTCATGTAAAGAATGATGGGATTACTGGCGACCTGTTCGCGCAGCGTGTCCATAATGTCCATGGCGAGGATCTCCGGTCGAGACGGGGCCAACCCCCCGAAGGGCGCTAGTGTAGCGCGCCTTGGGGCCTACACTAAAGACCAACTGCATTTGTCAGAAAACTGAAGGGGTAGCCCATGGATTTCACAACCCAGCGGGAACGACGCGGCACCGCCGCCACCAAGTGGGAAAAATACGCGGGGACGGACATCCTGCCCTTTTGGGTCGCGGATATGGAATTTGAAACCGCCGAGCCCATCCTCGAAGCCCTTCGCCGCCGCGTCGACCACGGCATTCTCGGCTACACCACCGTGCCGGAGACGCTCACGGAGGCCACCCTGGCTTTCCTACAAGAACGCTATGGCTGGGCCGTGGACCCCAGCTGGATCGTCTGGCTCCCGGGCGTGGTTCCGGGCTTCAACCTCGCTTGCCGCTGCGCCGGCGCGCCCGGGGATCGGGTCATGATGACCACCCCCGTCTACTACCCCTTCTTTGCCGCTCCGGAAAACGGCGGCCGGCAGCGCATTGAAGTGCCCCTGGTACGAAAAGGTACGGAGTGGGTGATGGACTTCGACGCGCTAGGGGCGGCGGTCACCCCGACCACGCGCCTCTTTTTACTGTGCAATCCCCAGAACCCCACGGGGCGGGTATACCGCACCGAAGAGCTCGAAGCGCTGGGGGCCTTCGCCGAGCGCCACGATCTCTTAATCTGCAGTGATGAAATTCACGCTGAACTACTTTTGACGAAGGACCGCCCCCACAAGCCCATCGCCCAGCTGAGCGACGCCCTGGCGGCGCGCACCATCACCCTCATGGCGCCGACGAAGACTTTCAATATCCCAGGCCTTCCCTGCGCCTTCGCCATCATTTCCGACACCGCGCTCCGGCGCCGCTTCCGAGAAGCCCAGAGCGGCCTCGTGCCCAGCGTGGGTCCCCTGGCCTACGCCGCCGCTGAAGCGGCCTATCGCCACGGAGAGCCCTGGCGCCAGGGCCTTCTCACCCAGCTTCGGCAGAATCACGCGCAGGTGCAGGCCGCCGTCGCCGTCCTTCCCGGGGTCGAGACCACCCCGGTGGAAGCCACCTGCCTCGCCTGGCTCGATGTGCGCGCGCTGGAACTTACCGATGCTCCCATCCATTTCGAAAGCCACGGCTTGGGCCTCTCCCCCGGGGAGCCCTTTGGGGATGGGAACTTCCTTCGCCTGAATTTCGGGTGCAGCCCCGCCTTGCTCACGGAGGGCCTCAAGCGCCTCGCCGCGGGGGTGGCCGCCGCCGGCAACGGCCGACGGCCTAACGCCTAGCTGCCGCGGCAACTTCCACGGCGGCGCGAAGGGCTTCATCCTCAGCCAGCACGGCGGCGAAGGGTTCCGCGTCGAGTTCGAGAAGATCCGCAAAACCCGCAGCCACCACGGTAGCGTTGCGGGGCTGGCCATCGAGCAGGGCCAGCTCCCCGAAGAAATTCCCGGAACCCAAGAGCACGGGGCCCTCCTCCGTCAGAACTTTAAGAGCGCCGCTCGAGATAAAGAACATGCTGTGCCCCGCCTCCCCGGCTGTCACCACCGCCTCCTCGGGCAGCACGAGGCGCGGGCGTAGGGCCTGCGCAAGCCGCGCCAGTTGAGCCTCGGGCAGATGGGCAAACACACTCACCTTTGCGAGCAGGCGCTTGGGGTCCAATCCTAGATCCAGGGGTAGCTGATCAAGCGCCGCCTCCTCCGCTTGGAGGGTCGCGCACAAATCCCGGTGCGCCTCCGGCGTGAGCAATCCGTCCCGGAGCATGGCGTGGTAGCGCTGCCCCTCAAGGCGAAGCGCCCCTCGCTCAAGGAAGCGCTGCGCTAGGTGCGCTGCATAGTCCGGATACTGACCGCGCAGCCCCGCCAAGGCCTCCCCCACGGCCTCGGCCCGAGCCTCAAAGGCGGCTTCCAGCGACCCCGCGGCGGCGGCAGGCATGAGCGCCTGGAGCCGAGGCAAGCTGCCCCCCCGCACATCGGTTAGCGCAAGCTCCGTCGCCGCCAGACGCTCGAAGCGATCCCGCACCTGCGCACTTAAGGGCCCTAGCCAACCCAGGCGTCGCTGAAGAGCAAGAGCCAGGCGAAAGCGCCAATCGAAGGACAGGTTCGTCGCGAGGGACCGCTCCCACCCCGGGAGCCCCTGACCCCGCAGCCCATCCTGAAGATCCTCAAGCTTCTGCGTCACGGCCCGGTATACCGGTGAGGCCAGGAAACCCTCCCCAAACTGCTGGGCATAGGCCCGCTGCTCCCGCGCGGCGAGATTGGCTAGGCCCAGGCGCACCCAAGCCTCCTCCGACAGCGCCTCCCCAGCGCTCAGGCCCTGGATCGCCGCTTCGCTGCGCTGGTGGTAGGCCCCGCTCACGGTGGATACGATCTCCGGAGCCGTCGCCTGCCGGGAAGCAATGGCCTCAACGGACTCGGATATCTCCTCCAGGGCCCCGGCGAGCGCGCGATCGCGCAGGGCCCGATCCTCCGGGCTGAGTGCGTCGAGGCGGAAGAAGCGAATCAAAAGCCCAACGGTTGGCGCATTCACAAAAAGGGTGAAGAGCACGAAACCGGTGACCAGGACGCCGATGAACTGCTGCACCTCCAGCGGGAAGCGGCTGTCTTCTAAGACAATCAGGGCAAGGGCCAGGGATACCGCCCCGCGAAGCCCGCCCCAGAACATCACCGCCTTAAAGGCCGTGGACACCTGCTGGGCGAGGCGAAGCTTGCCGAGTAGGGGCAGCAAACCAAAGATGATGAGCACCCGTCCGCCGAGAGCCGCTGCCACAAGCACGGCCAACCAAAGCCCCTGCTCCGCAGTGAAATTCGCCAGAAGCCCGGGCACGGCCAGGCCCACCAAAAGGAAGATCAGGGAATTGGCCCAGAAGCCAAGCTGCTCCCAGGTTTCGTGAAGCCCATGCCAGTGCTCCGGCGACAGCACGCTGGGGCCCCGAGCACTCACAACCAGGGCCGCGGTCACCACAGCCATGACCCCGGAGACGTGAAGATAGTGTTCCCCCAGCAGGAAGGCGAGGTAGGCTAGGGCTACGGTCAAACTGCGCTCCGCCAGGGCCTCCCCGCCGAGCCGCGCCAGCACCGCCACGAAGATCCGTCCCAGCACCAGGCCCACGGCGATGCCTCCGAGGAATACGCGGAGAAAATCCAGGACCCCGGCAGCGAAGGTCGGGGCCGAACCCTCCGTGAGAATCGCCGCGAGCAGGGTGAAGAGCACGATTGCCGTGGCGTCGTTAAAGAGGCTTTCCCCCTCCACAAGAATCGCCAGCCGCTTCGGGGCACCAACCTCCTTAAAGATGGCCACCACCGCCACGGGGTCCGTGGCAGAGCAAATAGCCCCCAACATGAGGCACGCTACGAGCCCCACCCCGGAAACCGCAGCAAGGCTTGCGCCAATGAGCACGGTGGACAGCAGCAGTCCAAACACCGCCAAAAACACAATCGGCGCGAGATCTTCCAGAAGACGGCGCACATTCATGGCAAGGGCGGCCTCAAAAACCAGAGCCGGCAGAAAAACGAAGAGCACCGCATCGGCGGTGATCTCTAAACGATGCAAGGCCTGGAAGAAATCTGTGACCCCTGGAAGGTGGAGCGCCTCAAGGCTATGGGCACCCACCCCGAGCCCAATCCCCACCAGGGCAAGGAGCACGGTAAAGGGAAAAGCCAGGCGCCGGGCCACGGGGACCATAAGCACCGCGAGGGCAAGAAGACTTGCCAAGCCAAGAACCGTCGACCATACGCCAGCTTCGTGCATCTGAATCCCTCCCAAGCTTCCTTCCTCACGCCCCCAGGGAAACACACCAGCGGCAAAAGCCCAAGCGCAAAGCGCCCCAAGGGCTTATCATGCCCCCGGGGAAAGTTGTCAGAGGGCGGTGATGATGGAGCGAAGCGACGACGAGAAGTTAGGAAGCGTAATCCTCGAAATGCTTCTAGTGATTATCCTCGGGTCCACCTTGGGCGTAATCATGGCCATGGCTTCCAGCGGCTTTGTGCTAGGCGTGGGCGCGCTCGGCGCGCTTAGGGGTACCGCTTCGGCTCACCTACCGGAAGCTCTCCAAGCGCTCAGTCCCTTCGCGCCCGTACTCACCCTACTCCTCGCCGCGGGCGCCGTTCTTCTTGTGCGCAAGCTTTTTTCCATAACCCGCTGGCATGGCCCGGCGGACTCCATTCTTGCGGCGCATCAGAGTGGAAACACGCTCGACGTGAAAGCGGGACTGGGATCCACCCTCGCGGCGTTCCTCTCCGCCGGCGGAGGCGCCTCCGTAGGCCAATATGGACCCCTCGTCCATTTTGGGGCAACCATCGCCGCCCTCGTGGCGAAGCTCCGCCGAACTCGGGTGCGAGCCGATACCTTTATCGGCTGCGGAGTCGCCGCAGCCATCTCCGCGGGCTTCAATGCGCCCCTGGCGGGTATGGTCTTCGCCCACGAAGCGATTCTGCGGCACTACTCCTGGCGCTCCATCGCCCCGATCTCCATCGCCTCCATCGCCGCTTCCGCAACGGCGCAGCGATTTTTCGGGGGGGCGGTGGTGTTTTCCGTGGAACCGGTCCCCTTCGCCCTCATCGAGGTCATGCCCTTCGTACTGATCGCCGGCCCTCTCGCCGGGCTCACCGCCGTAGCTTTCCTCCACAGCGTGCGCAGCGTAGCCCGTTGGGCCCCGAAAAGCGGGCTAGGGCCGGAGCGGAACATCCTCCTGGCAGCCCTGCTCTGCGGGCTTCTCGGCATGGCCGTCCCCGAAGTGCTTGGTCTCGGCACCGGCGTAGTGAATAACGCCATCAACGGCCAATTCGCTCTGGGTACTCTGGTGGTCCTGCTGCTGGCCAAGCTCGCCGCCAGCGCCCTTTGCCTAGGCTTAGGGTTCTACGGCGGCATTCTGTCGCCGGCCCTGTTTGTGGGCGCTAGCCTTGGCGCGGGCTTCGCCGCCGCCCTCGCTGGCTTCGGCTTTGAGGTCGCTGCCCCCGTACTTACGGTAGCCGCCATGGTCGCCGTGGGCGGTGCTGTCATAGGCGCCCCCATAGCCGCGATTCTCATTGCCCTTGAGATGACCGGCAGCTATCCCTATGCCGTCGCAGCCTTGCTCACGGTCACCCTGGCTGCCCTCGTCTCCCAGCGCTTCTTTGGCCTGTCCTTCTTCGACCGCCAGCTGATGGATCGAGGTATCAATATTCAGGCGGGCCGGCAGACCATCGCGCTTCAGGAGCAGACCGTCGCCCCCCTCGTCACGGATGCCTACCTAGCGCTTTCACCGGATACGGACGTGGAGGATGCCCTGGTCGCGATGAAGGAGGCTGGGGTGACCGAATGCTATGTCGTCGCACCCGCAGGTACGCTAGAAGGAAAGGCGAGCCTGCACCAGCTCCTGGACGCGAACGACGCCCAGCGAACGCTCTACACGATCATGAGCCGGGATATGCTCGTACTTGAATCGACGCAAAGCTTACTAGGGGCTATGGAGGCCATCACGGAATTTGTGGGGGAAAGCGTACCCGTGTGCGAACCGTCCGAGGAGGCGGGGCGCCCCGGTCGTTTCCTGGGCGCGGTCGCCGAAGGGGATCTCTTTGCGGCTTACCTTGCGGTTACCCGCTCCGTTTACCACCTCGAGCATAGCTAGGGAGGCCAAGCCATGGTCAGTGCTCGTCAGCGGCGAATCTACGAAATTTTAGAGAAAAGCGGCGGTTCGAATGACTGGGCCAGCAAGCTTTGCGACAGCTTCCTTGCTGGCCTCATCGTACTCAATCTCATCGCCATTTCCCTAGAATCGGTGGATCGTCTTGCTGCGGTTTACCATTCTTATTTCCTAGCCTTTGAGCTATTTTCCGTAGTGATCTTTAGCCTCGAATACGCCCTTCGGCTATGGGCCGCCCCGGCCAGCCGTCGGGCAAAAACGCCGCTCCAGGCGCGGCTACGCTACGCCTTTAGTTTCCATGGCCTGGTCGACGTAGCGGCGATTCTGCCTTCTTTGATCGCGTTTTTTGCCACCGGGGCGGACCTGCGCTGGCTTCGCGTGCTGCGTATGCTTCGCCTTTTCAAGATTTCCCACTACAACTCAGCCCTCGAGGATCTGATCTCCGCCCTTCGCCAGGAGCGGAGCTCCTTCGCCGCGGCCCTCTACCTCTTCCTCATCGCCTTCTTTATCGCGAGCACCCTCATGCACCTGGCAGAACGGACGCTCCAGCCCGAGCACTTCGGATCCATTCCGGAGGCTATGTGGTGGTCCATCATCACCTTAACCACCGTGGGCTATGGCGACGTTTCCCCGATCTCCCTCCTTGGAAAGGCCATCGGTGGCGCAACGGCGCTCATGGGCGTCTGCACCGTTGCTCTTCTTACAGGCATCATGGCGAACGCCTTCGCCAACCAGGTACAAGGACGTCGAACCATCTTTGAAGCAGAAGTGGCCCACGCCCTGGAAGACGGAACGATCACAGAGGATGAGCAGCGGCTGCTCGAGGAGCTCCGAGCACGCTTTGAGTTCAGTGAAGAGTACGCTCGGGCCATCATCGACCTGACCCGGGAGAAGCTGCAGGAGGGCAGCGGCAACCCGCCTAGCAATAGCGCCTAAGCGTTTCGCTTCGGCGCCAGGGGCGCCACCAGGCCTGCCGGCGCTTCGCTCACGCCGAGGGTGCGCAGGATGATGCTCCGCAGCACCGCGAGAATCCCCGCGTTCATCCCGTCTAGCTCACCAAGCAGCCGCTTCAGAGGCAGGGCCAAGGCATTCACGGAGCCGGCAAGGGCGACCTCGAAGGGCGGCAGGCGACAAAGTCCGCTCGCAAGGCCCAATACCGTGCCCGGCCCCCCAAACACCCGTTGCCCCCCCGCCTCAAAAATGACCGCTCCATGAGTCAGCACCAGCGCCTGCCCATGGGAAAAGAGCGCCTGCTTCAAGGCCACTTCCTTGGTGAACGCTAGGGTGTGGAGCTTTGGATTAAGCACAAGCTTGAGCAGAAGAAACTCGGGAACGGAAAGCTCGTGGCCCTCCAGCTGAAGGATGTGCTGAAGCTGGGCCCTGCTGCGACCGAGCATGAGACGCTCGAGGGGCACGCTAAAGGGTTCCTCAGCGCTGAGGACGCCCTGTCGACCCTGATTCCAGAGACTGAGTTCGAGCATCGCACAGTGGAAAAGCGCTTGCACCGCAGTTTTTTGCCCTTCCAACGTCTGGCGCAGGCCCGCTGCGGGAATTTCGAGGAGGGTCGAGGGCGCTTCTGCTCGCGCCGTGGCCCCACGAACCCCACCCCGCAAGATGGCCTGTTCTCCAAAGGCTTCCCCAGGTCCAGGGCTTCCGAAGACCGCGCCACTTTCCCCGTCTACCATCGCCACGCGCCCTGCCTCCACGAGGTAAAGACAGTCCGCCGGCGCCCCGGCTTCAAAGAGCACCGCGCCCTCATCCAGGGAGACGCGATGGAAACCGCGCTGCCCCTCTACGGGAACTCTCCGAACTGGGTCCGCGCCCATGCTGCCTCCTTGATTGCCAGCGAAATGGTATGGTGCTATTGGCCATGATCGCGCTTTTGTGGCGCTTGTGAGGGGGGATCATACGATGACGCAAACGTTCCGCGCCTCCATCCTCGCCTTTTTCGCGCTGTTGCTAAATGCCTGCGGCGGCGGAGGCGCTGGCGGTGCTTCCGCAGCGCCGACCCCACCCACGGCGCCCCCGCAGCCTCCGCTCGCCACCCTGTCCGGGGTTGCCGCTTCCGGCCAAGCCCTTAGTAATACAATTGTGACGCTCCACAGCGCAACGGGCGAGGAACTCACCCGAGCGACGAGCGCTGCAAACGGCGCCTTCAGCCTTCGAATTCCCCGGGACGCTCAAGCACCCCTTGAACTACAAGCCGAAGCCTCAGGGCTTCGAGCCTCCCTTCCGGAAATTCCAAGTCCTGGCGGTGGGGCGACGGCCCACCTTAATCCAGTCACAGAGGCAGTGCGCGCCTCCTTGGAAGCGCCGCCCGCCAGCTTCGCCGCCCTAGGGGCCGCTGGAGCCGATTTACTAAACGCGGCCTTTGGCCCAGCCACCTACGCCCGCTTTGCGAGCGATCCTGCCTTTCGGGCTGCCACGGACGCGCAAAGCGGAAGCTCTGCGGACGTGCTTCTCGACGCCCTGACCGTAATCGCAGCCGCCGAAAACGCTCCCCTTGCGACGTCCCTTCTTCGCTGGGCGGAAAGCGGAACAGGACCGCAAGAGGGCCAGGCCCTGCCCCTACTTCTGTCCTACGGCCTTCTCCAGGGCGGCACGCCTCAGGATGAGCTTTTCGATCTTTTCGCGGAAGTGGGGCTCGAGGCGCGCTTCAACGGCTCGAGTGCAACGCAGGCGGAGTCCCTTCTTTCCGCTAGCAACGGCGAAGCTCTACGAATAACGGCCCTGCCCCTCAACGCAACCTTGCTAACCCTTGCGAGTCTCGATGACTCCGGCACTGCCGCCACGGCAGCCGCAGCGCCCCCCCTGCTCGCGACCTTTGAGGACGCGCTTGAAGACTTGGTGCTCACTACCGTGGTCGATGGTGAACGGGACCGGGAACTGCTAACGCGCGCCGCAGCCGCGGCGGAACGATTCGGCAGACTCCTTTCCGTGCTGCCCCCGGAACGGCTCGCCGCGCTGGAAAATGGACCCTTGCTCACCCTCGCGCTCAACGCCAGCTCCGCGGGTGGCAATCTCCTGGCCGATCTTTTGGCGGGCCCGGAAGACGCCCTCGCGGCGCCCCTCGACGTCGCGGATAGGGATGAGGCCCAGGCAGCTCTTCAGAGCCTTCTCGCCGACGCCCCGGAAGCCGGAGAAATTGATCTAGACGGCGATGGCGCTCCCTTTACCGACGATGCCTTCCCCTTCGACCCCAACGAAAGGCTGGACAGCGACGGTGACGGCCTAGGAAACAATTCAGATCCGGACGATGATGGCGACGGCGTTCCAGACGAGGAGGATAGCGACCCCCTCGATCCCACCCGAGCGGCCCCCACCGCCCAGTTTTCCGTTAGCGCCCTTGAAGCCCCTGCGCCCGTAATCCTCACCTTTGACGCCAGCGCAAGCCAAGCGGGCGCAGCGGATGATCGCTTCGCCCGCTTTGCCTGGGACTTTGGAGACGGGGATGGCGGCTTGGGTCAACTAATCGCCCACGAATACCAGGCGGCGGGAACCTACACGGTAACGCTTACGGTAACCAACACGGACGACCTTAGCGCCAGCGCCAGCCTTACGGTGCAAATTCTTCCACCCCTCGATGCGGCGAGCGTGAGTGGCTTCGTCGACATTGCCAGCGCCAACAACGTCGATTCCGATCTTAACGATCCGGACAGCGAGATCGTGTCAAACAATACCATCGCGGAAGCCCAGTTCCTCGCCACGCCCAGCCAACTTGGGGGCTATCTCAACGTGCCCCAGGGCGGTGCCTCGGGTCCGCTCTTCGCCGCCGGCGACGCCATTGACTACTTTCGTTTCGATGCGGCGGGAGGCGAGGTGATTGATCTGAACATCGCCGATAAGGACGCCCTCGATATTGACCTCTACCTGCTTACGCTCGATGGGGTAGAGGTCGACGCTTCCATCAACGTCGGAAGCCGGGAGCAAGTGCTCGTTCCCGAGGCCGGGGCTTACCTCATCAGCGTCGAAATTTTCGATGGCTCGGGAGGATCGAACTACATTCTTCAGCTGAGCACGCAAGCTCTCGGCGCAAGCTACGATCCCACGCTTTGGCGAGCCAGCGACGACTTCCTGGCTGGGGAGTTGTTGTACAAGCTAAGGGAAAAGGCAAGCGCTTCTGCGAAAAGTCAGCTCCGCAAAATGACCGAGCATCTTCCTACCTTGCGTGCCGGCGCTCTCCGTCGCCTATCGCTTGTCGGAACGGGAGACCCAAGCGCCCAAGGCCTTCCGAACGTTCACCCTATTCCCGGACCCGAGCGTCAACGATCGGCCAAGAGCGCTGTGCTTCGCGCCGCAAAGACGCTCCAGCGAACTGGCGCCGTCGCCTACGCGGAACCTAATTTCCTGCGCCGGGCCTTCGCCGTGCCCAATGATCCCGCCTACGGCGTGCAATGGCATTACGACGCCATAAAGCTACCGGCGGCCTGGGATCTCACCACCGGAAGTGATGATGTCGTGGTAGCGGTCATCGATACGGGCATCATTGACCACCCCGACCTCCGGAGCCGGCTCGTTCCGGGCTTTGATTTTATCGCCGACGCTGATAACGCCTTGGACGGGGACGGCATTGACCCCGACCCGAGCGATCCCGGGGACGCCTGCGGCGGACTCTTTCCCTCCAGCTTTCACGGCACCCACGTGGCGGGAACCATTGGAGCCGCAACCGATAACGGCGTAGGGGTCGCCGGCGTCAGCTGGGCCGGAAAGCTCATGCCCCTTCGCGTGCTCGGCTGCGAAGGGGGAACCACCTTCGATATCGTTCAGGCGGTGCGCTTCGCTGCAGGATTAGATAACGTCTCAAACACAGTGCCTGACCAGGCCGCAGACATCATTAACCTCTCCCTAGGCGGAGCCGGAGGCTCGCTGAGCGAAGAACAGGCTTTCCTCGAAGCCCAGGCCGCGGGGAGCATAGTCATTGCCGCGGCGGGCAACGAGAGCAGCAGCATCCCGAATTTCCCCGCGGCCTATGAGGGCGTGATCAGCGTTTCGGCGACCACCATCGACGATCGCATCGCGAGCTACTCGAACTTTGGGAGCACCATCGACATCGCGGCCCCAGGTGGGGATAACACCCCAGATCTGAACGGAGACGCGCAACCGGACCTGGTCCTGTCCACCGACGGAGAAGAGGACGGAATTATCAACCCACGCTATGAGTTCAAGGCGGGTACTTCCATGGCCGCGCCCCATGTCGCGGGGGTGGTCGCCTTGATGAAAGCCCTCCACCCCGCCCTATCTCCCAGCACTTTCGCCCAGGCTCTCGAAGCTGGCCTGCTGACGGACGATCTTGGGAACGCCGGCCGGGATAATCTGTTCGGCCTAGGGCGCATCAACGCCCTTAAGGCAGTGCGCTACGCCCAGGCCGTTGCCAGTGGGGTTGAGCCCCCCGCGCCGCTGGTGCTTCGGGCGAGTCCCGCCAGCGTAAGCTTCAGTCGCCTGGTTTCCGAGTTTGAGCTAACGATCACGGCGACGGGAGACGGAGACAACGGCACGCTCTCCCTCACTAGCGAAGATCCCGCCCTCACTATTGACCGCCTTCCCACGGAACCCGGCACACCCTGGCGCTTTCTCCTAACCCTTGAGCGAAGCGGCCTGTCCTTTGGGAGCTTTGCCAGCCGTCTAGAAGCCTCCCTAGGCAGCACGACCCTTGCCATCCCCGTACGCTACGAAAATCCCGACCCGGAGCGCGCCCTGGAGGCCACCGCAGGGGTTGTCTTTGTTCTCGCTCTCGATCCCATCAGCGGCGGTACCGTTGCTCAAGCGACGGTGTTTTCCCCGGTCAACGGACGCTACCCATTCACCATCACGAACCTTACCCCTGGATCCTATGAAATCGTCGCCGGGACCGACATGGACGGAGATTTCTTCCTTGGAGACCCGGGGGAAGCTTTTGGCGGTTTCCCGACTCTTGATCAACTCGAGGAAATCACGGTGAACGATGATTTAACGGGAATAAACTTCCCCATGGTGTTTCAGTTTATCGACGCACAAGCCTCTGACGCTGCGGAGGGGGAACGACAGAACGGCCGACGAGTCCTGCGCCTTCGAAGGGAAAGTGCTCAAAAACATCTGGCGCCCTAGGCAAGGGGATCAAGGTGGTCGGGGACGCCGTGTTCAATCCGAACAACTTCATCCACGGTATCGCCGACCTTCCCGTTGTCCTCACGCGGCGCTAGGGAATGGGGCCCCTCCCGGACTCTCTTCGAAATCGGGGAGGGGGCCTTGCTCGGGACTAGGGGCGGCGGCATCTACCCCCGATGACGCTTCACCTGAACGGGCATGGCGGCATAACCGTTCACAAAGGAGGAAAACGTTCGAGTCGGTTCCGACAGCACCTTGACTTCCTCAAAACGCTGAAGGATTTCCTCCCAAAGGACGCGAAGCTGAAGCTCCGCTAGCCGGTTGCCCATGCATCGGTGGATTCCAAAGCCAAAGGACAAATGCTGCCGCGCGTTGGGGCGTTCAATATCCAACCGCTCTGGATGATCGAAAACGTCCGAATCCCGATTACCAGAGGCGAACCACATCAGAACCTGATCATTTTTGCGGATCTTTTGGCCCCGAAGGAGGCAATCTCGCGTGGCCGTACGTCGCATGTAGGCAAGAGGAGTCTGCCAACGAATAACCTCAGCAACCATGTTAGGAATCAGAGCGGCATCGGCCTTTAGCTTCGCGAATTGCTCGGGAAACTTATTTAGGGCGTAAACACTTCCAGTCATGGTGTTTCGCGTCGTGTCGTTGCCACCAACGATGAGAAGTAACAAATTCCCAAGGAATTGCATGGGCTCCATGTCCGCCGTGTCCGGACCATGAGCAAGCATAGAGACCAAGTCGTTCCCCGGCTTTAGCAACCGCTCTTCCTTAAGCCTCGTGAAATATTCGAGGCACTCGATCAACTCGTCGCGCCTCTGCTCCACCGTTTCAATGATCCCCCCTGGCTGAGGCACCGCGAAGGTAATATCCGACCATCGTGTGAGCTTGCGCCGATCTTCAAAGGGGAAATCGAAGAGGGTTGCTAACATCATGGTTGTCAGTTCAATGGAAACTGACTCAACCCAATCGAAGGTCTCCCCTTCCGGAAGGCTCGCAAGAACGTTTTGGGTCCGCTCTCTAATGAGTGGTTCAAGAAGGGCAAGGTTCGCCGGGGCTACGGAACGGTTGACGGTCTTTCTTTGAACATCATGGACCGGGGGATCCATCGCAATGAAGGTTGAGAGGTTAAGCATCCCCTCCGGCAGCTCAGCACCGACGGGAAAGCCGAGGGTGATGCCGTTTGCGGAGCTAAAGGTTTTCCAATCCGCATCAACCTCTTTGATGTCCTGATACCGGGTAAGGGACCAAAATCTCCCCGCTGTCTCCGTCTCATTAAAGTGAACCGGGCTTTCTGCTCTAAGCCGCTCGAAGGTCTCCTCCCAGCGATTCTCGCTCCACAGCCGCGGGCTCACGGGCATGATGTCCGCAAGCGGGAGCGCGTAGGCCGACGGTAATTCCCCCACCTCGTCGGCGCCTACGGCCCCAGGCATTTTTTGAATCTGGCTCACCTCTTTCCCCCATCCACGAAGCAATCACCATCATAGGAGGCAGGTGCCTTGGGCACAACGCAGCCCACCCCTCCCTAACTGCGGTACGCGTTAAGGCGCTCAGGCACGGGGCCCGAGGGGCTCTCCATCAAAGGCGAGACCGGCAAAGGATCCCTCGCCCCACCACTGCCGCAGGTAGCGGAAATAGGCCGTGGGGCCCGCGGGATAGCCCGTGTGATAGCGGGCTCCGGGGCCCGGGTCCTGCCCCTCGTTGTTGTAATACCCCGGCGTGCACTCCTGGGAACCGATCATGGCCCGGGGAGGCGCCGACAATAGAAGCTCTACCCAAGCCTTCTCCGCCTCATCGGTCACCTCGACCGTTTGCGCCCCCTGGGTTTCCGCTGCGGACACGATGGCTGCGATGGCCTGCCCCGATTCGGTCAGGTTGTGGGGCACGTTCGAGATCAGGTTAGCGCCTTGCGTCGGCTGGACGATAAAGAGGTTAGGAAAACCCGCCACGTGCGTGCCGTGGAGCGAACGCATGCCCTCGGCCCAGCGCTGGGAGAGCCGCAGCCCTCCCTTCCCTGCTGGGTCAAAGCCGGCCCGCTCCGTGAAGGGGGTGCCCACCTCAAAGCCCGAGGCGTAGATCATGCAATCAACCTCGTAGTGAGTGCCCGCCACCACTACACCGGTCTCCGTGATTTCCTCCACCCCCCGACCATCCGTATCGAGCAGCATGGCCGCGGGCTCATTAAAGGCATGGAGATACTGATCGTGGAAGCAGGGGCGCTTGCAGAGCTGGCGATACCAGGCCTGGAGCTTCTCCCCCGTCGCCGCGTCCTTCACCACGGTGCGCGCCCGGGTGCGGATCTCTTCCATCTTCTCGTCGTCGGCTTCCTCGTAGGCAGCAAGCATGCCAGCCGGGGTGCGCTGCTCCGGCGGCAAGCCCATCACCTTCTCCCGGATCCGCCGGGATAGGTCCGTCCAGCCGTCCTGCACGAGGTCTTCCTTCGCCGTGCCCATGGCCTGGTTTTCCGTGAAGTTTTCCAACCAGCGCTGCTGCCAGCCCGGGGTCGCAATGGAGGCGAACCAGTTTGGATCGATGGGATGGTTATCCCGGACGTCCACGGAGGACGGAGTGCGCTGGCAGACATAGAGGCGCTTCGCCGCCCGGGCCAGGTGGGGGACGCACTGCACTGCCGTGGCCCCGGTGCCAATGATGGCCACGCGCTTGTCCCCGAGCTTATCCAGGGGCGCACCGAGGGGATCGCCCCCGGTGTAGTCGTAATCCCAGCGGCTGGTGTGGAAGGAGTGGCCCTTAAAGCGCTCCACGCCGGGGATGCCCGGCAGCTTCGGCACGTGCAGGGGCCCCGTACCCATGCCCAGATACTTCGCCGTGAAGCAGTCCCCCCGGTCAGTCTCGATCTGCCAAACCGCGCGGTCCTCGAGCCACTTAAGATCCTTCACTTCCGTATGAAACAAGGCGTTATCGTAGAGATCGTACTGACGCCCGATGCGTTGGCACTGGGCTAGGATCTCAGGAGCGTGGGCATACTTTTCCAAGGGCCGATGGCCCGTCTCCTCCAGCAGCGGCATGTAGATCATGGAGGCCGTGTCGCACTGGGCCCCGGGGTAGCGATTCCAGTACCAGGTACCGCCGAAATCGCCGCCCTTCTCGAGGATGCGCACATCCGTGATGCCCGCCTCCTTCAGCCGGGCCCCGGTCACGAGGCCGGCGAAGCCGCCGCCGATAAAGGCGAAGGTGACGTGATCGCTCTTGGGATCTCGCTCAACCTTCGGGGTGTAGGGGTCCGTCAGGTAGTCCGCCAGGGCGCTGCCCGCGAGCCGTCGATACTGCTGATTACCATCGGCGCGCAGGCGCTTATCCCGTTCCTGCCTGTATATTTCCCGAAGGGCTGCGCTATCCATGAAGGGTCCTCTCCCCGAACGATGACGATCTTGCAGCTTACCAGGGGACCAGGGAAGGGGAAGAACCTAAAGCGCGGCGGCGCTGCGCTGGGCCCGCTCCACCATAGCCCGGAGGCCGTTGCCGCGGGTCGGGGAGAGGTGCTTCAAAAGCCCAAGGCGTTCGAAAAGATCGAAGACATCCACCGCCGCCGCTTCCCCCGGAGGCAGCCCATCAAGGGCGGCCATCACCAGGGCGCCGAGGCCCTTAACGATGAGGGCGTCGGAATCCACGGCGAGGCGAAAGCAGCCGTCTTCTAGATCAGTGACCATCCACACCTGGCTTTGGCAGCCCCGCACCTGGTGAGCATCGTCGCGAAATCCGTCGGGAAAGGGCGGCAGACCTCGACCCAGATCGATCACGTAGCCGTAGCGGTCTTCCCAGCTATCGAAGAAGGCGAAATCCTCTTCAATGCTTTCCATGGAAAGTTCAGCGTGGGGAAGGGAGTGCGCCATGGGGGCCTCTTCTTATCGCCGGGATCGCCGCGTAAGAAAACCCCGGGAAGGGAATTGGTGGGTACGGCTGGATTCGAACCAGCGACCCCCGCCGTGTGAAGACGGTGCTCTAACCAACTGAGCTACGCACCCGAGGGGCGCGGAGTATAACCCCGCCCCGGGAAGAAGGACAACGGG
>JADHNT010000098.1 GCA_016779385.1 Pseudomonadales bacterium | reverse complement strand
CAAAGAGTACGTCCGCCAGGGCCTTGCAGAGCTCCGTTTTCCCCACCCCCGTGGGGCCCAGGAAGAGAAAGGAGCCATTGGGCCGGGCCGGGTCGGCGAGCCCTGCCCGGGCCCGGCGCACGGCGTTGGCCACGGCGGCCACGGCCTCCTGCTGCCCCACCACGCGCTCCTGGAGTGCGCCTTCGAGGTCGAGGAGCTTTTCCCGCTCTCCCGAGAGCAGCTTGGAGACGGGTACGCCCGTCCACTTCGCCACCACCTCAGCGATTTCCTCCTCGGAGACCTGGTTACGCACCAGCTGGTCGGGGCCTGCCTCCTGGGCTTCCGCCTCGGCGAGGGCCTTCTCCAACGCCGGGATTTGCCCGTATTGGAGCTCGGACATGCGCGTCAAATCGCCCAGGCGCCGAGCCGCTTCGAGCTCGCCCCGGGCTGCATCGAGGTTTTCCTTGATTTGCGTGGCGCCGCTGCGAGCGGCCTTTTCCTCGGTCCAGCGGGCGTCGAGGGCCGCATACTCCTGATCGAGCTCGCTAATTTCCTCCTCAAGGGCCCCAAGGCGCTTCCGAGAGGCGTCGTCGGTCTCCCGCAGGAGGGCCTCCCGCTCGATTTTCAGCTGGATTAGGCGCCGCTCGAGGCGATCCATCACCTCGGGCTTGGAATCAATTTCCATGCGGATGCGGCTGGCCGCCTCGTCTACCAAATCGATGGCCTTATCAGGCAGCTGGCGATCGGTGATATAGCGGTGGGACAGCTTCGCCGCGGCTACGAGGGCGGGATCGCTAATGGTCACGCCATGGTGAATCTCGTAGCGCTCCTTCAGGCCTCGAAGAATGGCAATGGTGTCTTCCACGGAGGGCTGGTCCACCTGCACCTTTTGGAAGCGGCGCTCTAAGGCCGCATCCTTTTCGATGTACTGCCGGTATTCGTCCAGGGTGGTGGCGCCCACGCAGTGAAGCTCCCCTCGGGCCAGGGCCGGCTTTAGCATGTTGCCCGCATCCATGGCCCCATCGGCCTTGCCCGCGCCGACCATGGTGTGGAGCTCGTCGATGAACAAGATGACCTGCCCTTCTTCCTTGGCGAGGCCCTGGAGCACGCTTTTAAGGCGTTCTTCAAATTCGCCGCGAAACTTAGCACCGGCGATAAGGGCCCCAAGATCAAGGGACAGCACACGCTTGCCGCGCAGGCCCTCGGGCACCTCCTTATTGACGATGCGCTGGGCGAGGCCTTCGATAATGGCCGTCTTCCCCACCCCCGGCTCGCCAATGAGCACGGGGTTATTTTTCGTCCGGCGCTGCAGCACCTGAATCGTGCGACGGATCTCCTCATCGCGTCCGATCACGGGATCGAGCTTGCCCGCTTCCGCGCGGGCGGTGAGATCGACGGTGAAGCGCTCCAGGGCCCGCCGCCCCTCCTCCGCATCGGGGCTGGCGACGGCGGCGCCCCCGCGCAGGCTTTGCACCGCGGCTTCGAGTTTTTCCAGAGATGCGCCGGCCGCCCGGAGGGGTTCGGCCGCCTCCCCCCCAAGCTCGAGCGCCGCAAGGGCCACGAGCTCGGAGGTAATGTAGTCATCGCCCCGGCGCTGCGCTGCGCGATCGGCCAGGTTAAGGAGGCGCACGAGCGCCGAGGAAGGCTGAACCTCCCCCGTGGGATTTTTTAACTTCGGCAGCCGCTCGAGGGCGGCGTCGAGGGCGCGCGTCAGCTGCGCCCGATCTACCCCCGCCAGCTCCAGGAATTTGGGGAAGTCCCCGGCCTTATCGCGGAGCATGGCGCTGAAGAGATGCGCCGGTGCCAATTCGTTGTGATCTTTGCCCAAAGCGAGGGACTGGGCATCCCCTAGGGCGCTTTGCAGGCGATTCGTTAAACGGTCCATTCTCATGGCCAAACCCTCATGCAACGGGGGCAGCGCGGTGCTGCCTTCATGCCCTAAAAGATGGGGCCGGCGGCAGGGATTTCAAGGCGCCGGGGCCTAGGGGGCGCCCTAGGGCCGCATAAAAGGGATGTCCGTATCGCCGGCCATGTGCTCAAGCTCGAAGGTGAGCTCACTGCGAATATCATCGGCGCTGTGATGCTGAAGATAGGTTTGTAGGAGCGTTTGCAAAAGGGCCTTCAGCACCCGGGGCGCTTCGATTTGCTCGACTTCGGCTTGGGCGAGGGCGTCGGTGACCGCGGCTTGGGCAATGCTATAGGGACTGGCCATAGGGGTTCTCCGGAAAAGCTCTCACTTTAGGGAGGCCGGAGCGGGTCCATGTTGACCTATATCAAGAGGCTTTGTGCCAACGGTGAGGGCTTGTAGACTGCGGCGCGATGCGCAGCGGGCGCTGGCAGGAGTAGCTTTCCCATGGTGGCTTCCGAACTTCTCGATCAGGGCACCCGGGGCACGATCGTGCTTCAACCCAATCGCTCCTTTAGCTGGCGGGAGAACCTCTGGTTCCTCTTCGGTATCGGCACCCTTTCCCTGCTCATCGGCCTGATGTTTCTCCTGCAGGGCTTTTGGCTGATTCTGCCCTTCGGGGTCCTCGAGGTTGGCCTTCTGGGCGTGTGCCTTTACCACTGCGCACGCTTCACCCATCTGCAGGAGGTGATCACCTTCACGCCCGATCATCTCACCATCGAACGGGGCTACGACCGGCCCACGAAGCGCCACGAGTTTCACCGCATTTTCGCGAAGATCTTCGTACAAAAGCCCGTGCACCGCTGGTACGGCTCGAAGGTGGCCATTCGCAGCAAGGGCAAGGAGGTGGAAGTGGGCAGTTTTCTTTCGGAAGACGAGCGGAAATCGCTCATTTCAGCCCTACGGAAGATGGTGTCGCATTTTGAGGCGCCCCGCTCCTAGGCGCCTCGGCGCCGCAGGCCCCAACCGCTGAGGCGCGCCACCAGGCCGCGCCCCGGGCGCAGCGCAGGCGCTTGGGCCAGCGCGAATCCCAGCGCACCATGCCCTCTTTCCCCGTAGACACGGCCCGGGCCCCCACCGCGGCCCACCGCGCCAGCACGTCCTGATGGGGGTGGCCAAAGGGGCTCGGTTCGGCGGCGCTGAACACCACAAAGCGTGGCGCCGTGCGTTTCGCCAGCACCCGGGCGGAGCTGCCGTTGGAGCCGTGGTGCGCAGCCACCACCAAGTCCTGGACCGCTAAATCGGCGGCGAGGCGTCGCTCCACGGAGCGGGGCACATCGGCCAAGAGCAGCGCCCGGCGGCCTCCAGCGCTAACCTTAAGCACGCAGGAGCGCGCGTTCCCCTGCCCGCCTTGGGCCCCCGGCGGGGGATGGATCACCGTGAAGTGCACGTCGCCCCAGCGCCAGGTGCGGCGAGCGTTACAGGCTAGGGCGCCAGGCCCTCCAAGAATTTCCGCCTCGGGAAAGGCCGCCTGAAGCGCTGCTAATCCCCCGGCGTGATCGCTATCGCCGTGGCTGACCAACACCCGATCGAGCCGGCGCACCCCAAGGGCGCGCAGCGCGGGCGCAACCCGTACGGAGAAAGCGCTGCCCCCCTCCGCCCCGTAGCGGGGCCCCGTGTCCACGAGCAGGGTCCGGCCGTCCGCTTCCACCAGGGCCGCACTGCCCTGCCCCACGGCAAAGACGGTAAGGCGAAAGTGCTTGGCGGGCGGCGCGGGCGGTGGAAGCAGGAGGGCCACGGCCAGGAGCGCGGCAGCGAGGCGCAGCCGGGGTAAGCCTGGGGCCAGCGCGCCCAGGGCAAGCAGCGTTGCCAGCGCCAGAGCGAGGCTACTGCCGGCCTCCAGGGGTACGGCTCGCCCTCCGGGCCCTGCCAGCCAGGCAAGCAGCGCGAGCAGCCCCTGGCCTAGCGCCTCCAGGGTGGGTATGGCGAAGGACACCCCAGCCAGGCTCAGACAAAGCAGCGCCGCCCCGAGGGGCAAGAGCACGCCCCCCACAAGGGGACTAAGGAGCAAGTTCAGCAGGGCGCCGTAGGCGGGCATCCAGCCGAAGAAGGCCGCCAGGAGCGGGGCCATAGCCAGGGCCAGGCGAAATTGCAGGGCCACCAGGGCCCCCAGCCCCAGCCCACCCCCACCGGGCCAAAGCAGCACGAGCACGGCAAAGAAGGACAGGGCCGCCCCGGGGCTGAGGAGCGCGCCCGGCCCAGCCAGGCAAAGGACCAGGGCGGCGAAGCCCAGCCCCCGACCGGGGCGCGGCCCGCGCCCCAGGGTGAGGGCCGTCAGCAGGACCAGGACGGCCAGCGCGGCCCGCTGCACGGGCAAGCCGCCCCCCGTGATCGCCGCATAGAGGCCCACACCCAGAGCCAGGGGCACGGTGAGGAGGCGCCCCGGTACCCCGGGCGTGAGGGCCGTCATCAGCAGGCGAAGGGCGGCAAAGACCAGGCCCAGGTGAAACCCCGAGACCACGAAGAGATGAATCCCCCCGAGCAGGGCAAGCCGATCCCAGGGCAAGGCGTCCGGGGGCTCGGCCTGGCCCAGCAGCAGCGCCGTAAACACGGCCCGAGGCCCAGGACTCAGGGGCGCAAGGGCATCGCCCAGGCGGGCGCGAAGGCGCTCCATGAGCGTGGGCGCCGGCGGCGTCAGGGCAAGGGCGAGGCCCCGGGCATAGCCCACGGCGTGCACCCCTGCTGCAAAGCGCGTGCGTTCCGGATCGGGCCGGCCGAGGTTGGGATCGCCCTTCGGGGCCCGAAGACGCAGCGTCATGCGCCAGGTGGCGCCGGCCTTCAGGGGCAAGGGCGCGTAAAAGGCGATCGATATTCGCTGCACGGGCCGGAGGGCCGGATCGGCCCGGCGCCAGGCGATCACGTCCGCCTGGGCATGGCGTGCGGGCCAGCCCTGCACGGCGCGGAGCCGCAGCACGGCCTCCCCCTCAAGGTAGGCCACGCTGGCCAGGCGATGAGCGCGCACGGCCTCAAGCTGGGCGCCCGTGAGCAGCAACCCCGCCACAACGCCCCCGAGTAGCCAGGGCGCCAGAGGCCGCAGCAGCGCCCAAAGCCCGGCTAGGAGCACGGCGGCGGCGCCCCAAGCGGGCACCCAGGCCGGGCCGAAGAGCAGCGCAAGGGCCGCCCCCCCAAGAAAGGCCATGCTCCCCTGCCCTAGGGGGTCGCCGGTGGGAAGCGGTGGAGCCCCCTCGCCGAGGGGGGCATAATGCCGTCGGTCCTCCTCCCGGAGCTTAGCGCCCCCCCATGCCACGGGATTTCCTCAAGCGTCATCTGCCCTCACCGGAGGCCCTTCGCCGCCGGAAGGGCCTCGCTATTTTCCGGGGACGCATGAGCGACCCTGAGCTCTGGCACCTCACGCGACGGAGCGTTTCTGCGGCCATCGGCGTAGGCCTGTTCCTCGCCATGCTGCCCATGCCCGGGCAAATGCCCGTGGCGGCGCTCCTGGCCCTGCGCTACCGCTTCAATCTCCCCGTAGCCCTCGCCGCGGTCTTCGTGACCAATCCCCTCACCATGCCGGCCATCTATCTGTTCGCCTACGAGCTCGGCGCCTATCTTCTACAAGCCCCGGCGCCGGCCACGGCCTTTGAGTTCACCTTCAGCTGGCTCAGCCAGCGCGCCGAGGAAATTTGGCAGCCCCTGCTCCTCGGCTGCCTGCTCCTGGGCGTCGTCAGCGGCGCCGGGGGGTTTCTGGGGACGCAGTTGCTCTGGCGTTGGCACGTGCTACAGCGCTGGGAGAAGCGTCGCATGCTGCGGCGTCTTCGTTCGTCCTAGGGCGCGCGGAACATGGCATCCTAGGCGTCTCACTTCAGGTTCCCGGGAGTCCGCCATGCGATCACTTCTCTGCGCTGCTTTCCTCGCCCTTGGGACGGCCACAGCGGCCACCACGGCCGCCGCCGAGCTTCGCCCCTTCAGCGCCGATGACGTCTTCGAACTGGAATGGGCCCGAGCCCCGGAGATCGCCCCCGATAGGTCCCAAGTGCTTTGGATTCGCACGGGCTACGACCGCCGCAGCGACCGGCCCCGGGGCGCGCTGTGGATCACCGATGTCGCCACGGGCGCCTCCGAGCCCCTGGTTACGGGGCCTGGGAGCTACCACAGCCCCCGCTTCTCTCCCGACGGCACGCGCCTGGCCTATATCGCCAGCGAAAGCGGGAAAACCCACCTTCGCATGCGCTGGCTAGCCTCCGGGAGAGAAACGATCGTGGCCGATTTAGACAGCGCCCCCCGCCAGGTGGCCTGGTCCCCAGATAGCACCACCCTCGCCTTCACCCTGTTCACTCCGGGAGAAGGGCTCACCCTCGGTAAGGCGAAGCCTCACAAGCCCGATGACGCGCGCTGGGCCGACCCCATGCGCGTGATTGATGACCTGGTTTTTCGCTTCGACGGGCGGGGCTATCTGAAGGAAGGGGCCGACCAGGTTTACGTCGTCCCCGCTCACGGGGGTACGCCCCGGGCCGTAACGGAAGGCGGCGACGGCTTCTCCTCCCCGGCCTGGAGCGCCGATGGCAAAACCCTTTACGTGGTGGGCAATGACGGGCCCGATCCCGAACTCGACCCCATTGAGTCGGAAATCTATGCGGTGGACGTGGCCACGGGCGCGCGCAGGGCCCTCACGGACCGGGATGGCCCGGACCGGTCCCCGACGCCTTCCCCGGACGGCACGACGCTGGCCTGGCTGGGCTATGACGATGAGCGCCGGGCCTACCAGCAAACGGAGCTCTATGTGCAGGGGCCGGATGACAACGCCCCGCGCTGGCTGACCGCAGACTTCGATCACGGCCTTTCAAGCCTGAGCTGGCGCGACGACGGCCAAGCCCTCTTGGCCCAGGCGACGGTGCGGGGCCAGTTGCACCTTGTGGAGATCGACCTCGAGGGCAACGTCACCACCCTACTTCGGGATATGGGCGGCACCAGCCTTGGGCGTCCCTACGGCTCGGGGGACCACGCGGTGCGCGGCACCGGGGCCGAGCGGGTCATGGCCTGGACCGTGGCCGATCCCCTGCGCCCGGCGGAGCTGGCCATTCAGGTGGGTACGGGGCCTGCCCGCATTGTGACGGACCTCAACTCCGATCTGCTCGGGGAGATTGCCCTGCCGCGCATGGAGGAACTCACCGTGCCCTCCCGCCTCGACGGCCTGCCCATCCAAGCCTGGATGGCCATCCCTGCGGGGGTGAGCGCCGACGGCACGGCGCCGCTGCTTTTGGAAATCCACGGCGGCCCCTTTGCCATGTACACCCCGGCCTTTGCGGCGGAAATTCAGCGCTACGCCGCGGAAGGCTACGTTACGGTCTGGGCGAACCCCCGAGGCTCTACGGGCTATGGCGAGGCCTTCGCCCAGGAAATCGACGAGGCCTATCCGGGTCCGGACCACGAAGACCTCATGAGCGTGGTGGATGCGGTGCTTGCTCAAGGTTGGGTGGATGAGAAGCGCCTCTTCATCACCGGCGGCTCTGGCGGCGGTGTGCTTAGCGCCTATGCCACGGGCATGACCGATCGCTTCGCCGCCGCGGCGGTGATCAAGCCCGTCATCAACTGGTTCACCATGGCCCTGGCCGGGGATATTGGCGTGGTGGTCTCGCGCCATTGGATTCGGGGGAATCCCTGGGAGAACCCGCAGAAGTATTTCGACCGCTCCCCCATTCGCGTGGTGGGCAACGTGACCACACCGACGCTGGTGATGGTGGGCGAGGAAGACTGGCGCACCCCCGCCTGGGAAGCAGAGCAGTGGTATACGGCCCTAAAGATGCAGGGCGTGCCCTCCGCCTACGTCCGCGTGCCCGGGGCCTCCCACACCATTGCCGCGCGCCCAAGCAACCTGGTTGCGAAGGTCGATACGATCATGGCGTGGTTTGAGAAGTACGATCCGGCGAAGGTCAGTAATAAAGGCGAAGCTGAAGAATAAAGAGATCGGCCCCTTCAACCCGATAGACCAAGCGGTGCTCATGGTCGATTCGTCGAGACCACCAACCGGCTAAGGCGTGGCGCAAGGCTTTCGGCTTGCCCACGCCCGCATACGGCTCCCGAGCGATTGCTTCAATGATCCGATTCACTCGCTGAAGCATCGCTCGATCAGTGCGCTGCCAATAGAGGGAGTCTTCCCAAGCCCGCTCGGAGAAGACGTATC
>JADHNT010000015.1 GCA_016779385.1 Pseudomonadales bacterium | reverse complement strand
TTGATGGCGGCGATGATCTTCTCCGGCGTGGTCCGGGCCCGATCCACCTCGGCGGTGACGTTGACGATGCGCTGCCCGTCCTTGCGCAGAATGCGGGAGAAGCCGCGCCCCAGATCCATGGTAGCCACGGTGCTAAAGGGGACTTCTGCGCCATCGGCGGTGCGAATGCGCATGTCCTCGAGGTTACCGATAGAGCGCCGTTCCGCTTCGGGGTAGCGCACCATCACCCGGACATCATCCACGCCGCGCTGAACCCGCTGCACTTCCAGACCGTAAAAGGCTTGGCGGACCTGGCTCGCCAGGTCGTTCATGGTCAGGCCCAGAGCCCGTCCTTCCTCCGTCAGGGCAAGCTTGATCTCCTGCTTTCCGGCGCGGAACGAATCGGTGATGTCGTAGACCCCGTTATAGCGTGCGAGCTCCCCTCGAAGGGTGGCTGCGAAGCGCCGGAGTTCTTCCACGTCGCGCCCCGTCAGCTCGAAGTTGATGGCGTCCCCCGTGGTGAAAGCCGCGGCGCTAAAGGACAGTTCTACCGCATCGGGGATGGGGCCGGTGAGCTCGCGCCAGCGCTGGGTCATGGCGCTAACAGACACTCCTTCCCGGTCCTTAAAGGGCGGCAGGGCAATGGCAACCTCGGCGAAGTGGCTTTGCCCAGGACCACCGCTTCGCTGGGGGCCACCGCCCCGTCCGATTTGGGTGCCAATGGAGGTCAGGGAGTGCTGAACCAGCGTCGGTGCATCGGCTGGGCGGGGGGCGTCGAACTCCTCCCGCAGCGCTTCTGCGGCGCGCTCGAGCTGGGCCACGGCCCGGGAGGTGACCTCCACGGGGACGCCCTCGGGCATGGTGAGGGTTGCGTAGATTCGGTCCCCCTCCACCGAAGGGAAAAACTGGAAGCTGACCCGACCGCTGGCGATGAGGCCCCCGGCGATGATGAGGGCGCCCAGGGCAAGGGCTGCGGTGTTGTAACGCCCCCGCATACTCTTCTCCAGCAGGGGCCGATAGCGCGTCTCCGCGAAGCGCTCGAGCCCTTCCTGGAGTCGGCTTTGGAAGCGAATCCACCCTTGGATGAGGGCTGTTTTCTCGAACAGATACCCTGAAGTTTTCCGGTGCCGTAGGTGCACGGGGAGAATGAGTTGGCTTTCAATGATGGAAAACACTAGGGCGATGATGACCACGTAGCCAATGACGGAGAAGAAGTCCCCGATGCGCCCGCCCCCGAGCAGCAGGGGGAGGAAGGTCGCCATGGTGGTGAGGACCCCAAAGATCACAGGGATGGACACCTCGAAGGTGCCTTCGATGGCGGCCTGGCGCCGGTCCTCATGTTCCAGTTCATGGGCGTAGATTCGTTCCCCGACCACGATCGCATCATCGACCACGATGCCGAGGACGAGGATGAAGGCCATCACCGTCAGGGACGAGATTGAGATGTCGAAGAAGGGGAACAGCATGATGGCCCCCAGGAGGGCAATGGGGATGCCCGCGGCGACCCAAAGGGCGAGGCGGAAGCGCAGAAACAAGGCGAGGATGATCAACACCAGCACGAGACCGTTACGCGCGTTCTCCGTCAGCGTATCGAGGCGGACTCGTAGCTCTTCCGACTCATCCTGCCAGATCACTAGTTCCAGGCCGTCGGGGAGCTCTGCCCGAGCCTCTTTAAGGTAGGCCTGGAGGGTCTCGGCCATTTCGATGATGTCCTCATCCCCCACGCGGTACACCTTCACCATCACCGCGGGCGTGCCGTCGAAGCGGGCGAGGAGATCCCCCTCTTCAAAGCCGTCAATGATCGTTGCGACGTCCCGGAGCAGCACCCGGGTGCCGTCGGGGCGGGTGAGTACCACGACGTCCTCAAGTTCGATGCCCCGGTAGGCCTGGCCCTCCGTACGGACCAGGATGTCGCCGCCGTCCGTTTTGATGGTGCCCCCGGGCATGTCCACGGACGTGCGGCGCACCGCGTCGGCTACCTGGGCCAGGGTCAGGCCGTGACGCCGGAGGGTCGCCTCGGAGACTTCGATGGAGATTTCGAAGGGGCGGGTGTAGACCAGATCCGCCTGGGAGATGCCTGGCAAGTCCACGATGTCATCCCGGAGCTGCTGCCCGAGGAGCTTTAAGGTGCGCTCGTCGGCGTTCCCCGTGAGCATGATTTGCATTACGCCGCCGCGGAACAGGAACTTGGTGGTCACTGGCTTTTCCGTTTCCCGGGGCAAGGTGTTGATACCATCTACCTGGCTCTTTATGTCGTTAGCCACGGAGGCGGAGTCGAAGCCGTCGGCCACCTCCACGTTAACGGAGCAGACCCCCTCGCTGGCCGTGGTATTGACCTTGTCGATGCCCTGGATGGACTCGATGGCCTCCTCGATGCGGATGCACACGCCCCGCTCGACCTCCTCCGGGGAGGCGCCGAGGTAGGGCACGGTAATGCTCACCACGTCCGGGTCGACGTTCGGAAACTCTTCCTGGTGGGTGGTGAAGAGAGACATGACCCCTCCCGCCAGGAGGATGAACATCAGGAGGTTCGCGGCAACAACGTTATCGACGAACCAAGTAATGATGCCCTTCATTGCTCAGCGCCCCCTTGCTGAAGGGGCTGGACGCGCATGCCCTCCACCACCGTTTGCAAGGGGGAAAGGCATACCCGCTCCCCCGCGGCGAGGCCGTCCTGAATCAGCACGTCGTCCTCGAAGAAGCGTAGGGGGGTAACGGGGCGCAGCTCGAGGCGGTTCTCCTCGTCAATCACGATAACCTGATTGCCCTCCCGTAGTGCGGAGCGGGGGAGGGTGATGATGTCCTGGGCGACCGTTCCGTCGATAGTGGCTGAGACGTAGAGTCCCAGAGGCAGGGTGGGCTCCGGGCGTTCTACCCGGGCCACGAGGTGGATCATGCGGGAGCGCGCGTCGAGCTCCCCTTCGGCGCGCAAGATGCGGCCCTCCCAGCGCTGCTCGACGCCTCCGAAGGGCGCGCTCAGGGTGACCCTGGGCGCCTGCTCGGGATCGAAGCGCTGCCCCAGCCGGAAGCCGAGGAAGGCCAGCTGCTCGTCGGCGATGGGCAAGCGCACCTCCATCGCGTCGATGGCGTAGAGCCGGGCAATCTCGCTGCCCCGGCGTACGAATTGCCCCACATCGATGGTTTCCTGGCGAACGATGCCGTCGAAGGGGGCGCGCAGTACGGTGCGCTCTAGATCCCGCTGGGCCCGAGCCACGGCGCTTTCCCCGGCACGAAGGCCGGCTTCCGCCACCCGAAGCCGCCGCTCCGCGCTTTCCAGGGCCGAGCGGCTCACCAGTTGCTTATTCAGGAGCGGCTTAACGCGATCGTACTCAAAGCGGGCATTGGCCAGCTCGGCGGCGGCCTGGTCCCGGGAGGCTTCGGCGCTTTCCAGGGCGAGGCGCGGGTCCGTGTCGTCGAGGCGAAGGAGCGGTGCGCCAGCCTCAAAAGTGCCGCCGGACACCATGGCTTCGCTCACCCACTCGATACGTCCATCGACCTCCACCACCAGCGCACTTTCCGTGCGCGGCATGACTGATCCCTGGCTTCGCACCACGAGGCGCTGAGGTGCCGGGGTTACGGTGGTCACGCGTACCGCCGGCGCCGCGGCCTCGGGGGTTTCTGCCGAGAGGGTCGGCGCCGTGGCGACAAGTCCGGCGGCGCCCACAAAGGCGGCGATCACAATCAGGACCGGGGTAAGAAAGCGCTTCATGGCGTAAGACCTCGAGGTGGGGGCGTGGGGAGTAGGGCGTTGACATCACAGGTGGCGCCGGCGTCACAGAGCGCCGCCCGCAGGTGATCACGATTGAGTTGGGTCAGGGCCTGAAGGGCGCGCCGGGCACCGCGGCGATTACGGCCTTCAAGGGCCTGGTCTAGATCCCAGAGAAGGGCCTTAACTTCCCCTAGGGAGGTCTCGTCGGGCTCCGGGAGCCGGGGCCAGAGCCGCTCTAAGAGCTGCATGCGCAGCCCGTTGGCGATGAGGCGCATGGGCAGATTGCCGCACTCCCGCAGCATGGCCTGGCTTAAGGCCAGGCGCGCCGTCAGCAGGTTCGGATCCCCGGCCGATAGGGCTAGAAACTGGGCAATGCGCTCTCGCACCGCGGCGATGCCGGCTTCCGAACCCTTGGCCAGGAGCTGGTCGCAGGCATCCCCGACCAGGAGCTCGAGCACCTTCAGGCACTGGTCGACCAGCTCCGCGTCGGGCACGGGGTGGAGGTCCAGGAGCGGGCCGAGCACATCAAGGCTTGCCTCATCGATCGCGGCCACCCGGGATCCGCCCCGGGCGCTCTTGGTCAGCCCCAGGGTTTCGAGCTTGCGGAGGGCCTCTCGCACTGCGCCGCGGCCCGTTTCAAAGCGCAGGGCCAGCTCCCGCTCCGAAGGGAGGCGTTCTCCCGGGCGATACTGTCCGGTGAGCACCTCATGGCGAAGAGTGCTGAAAACATCTTCCGTGCGAGTGAGGTGGGGGGCGCTCATGGCGGTCCTGCGTTCTTCAGGAGTCGCGATAATACGGCCCTTTAGGTCGGTCCGCAATGGATAGTCCAAATTGGTATTACCAATTTTTCCCGAGGGGTTGCTATGCTTGTGGGCCGTTTCCCCCTAGGCTAGGCCCTCGGGCCTCCCGTGGAGGTGTCTGGGGATGGCGCTGGGAGCCGTTACTGCCATGAATCGAGTGCGCTTTCCTCTTGGTGCCATCGTCTATCACCACAAGCAGGGGTACCGGGGAGTGATCTTTGGAGTGGATGCGGAGTTCGCCCTGTCCGACGAGTGGTATGACCGGGTGGCCCAGAGCCGTCCGCCGAAGGATGCGCCGTGGTATCACGTGCTCGTCCATGGCGGCAGCAAGACCACCTACGTGGCGGAGCGTAACTTGGTCCCCGCGGCGGATCGGGGGCCCATCGAGCACCCCCTCCTAGAAACCTTCTTTACCCACCTCGAAGGCGGGGCCTACGCCCCGAAGGGGCTTCATTAAAGGATAGCTCCGAAGGGCCTTTTCTTAGGAGAGGTCGGGGTTGATCGTTAGGGGGGCGGTATCCGTGGAGAATGGCCCGACGGTGTTCTCCAGCCCCTTCACCGAGAGGCTAAGGGCTAAGCGGTAGGGCCCGCTTGTCTCTTCTGCGGCGCAGGCAAGGACGGTCCCCAGAGGGTTCCCCGATGAATCCCGCACCGCTTCGCCCACCGCGAGCGGCGCTGCACTTTCGCCCAGGTAGAGTCGCCGCTTCGGCTGCCCACGGTAGTGAAGTCGGGCGACGATTTCCTGGCCGAGGTAACAGCCTTTCTTGAAGTCCACGGCGCCGATGCGGTCCAGGTTGAAGCCCTGGGGCAGGTCTTGTCCGCTGTGGTCGGCGGTAAAGGGCAGGCGCCCGGCGGCGAGCGTTCGGGCCAGCCAGGGGCTTTCGGGGCCCGGCTCGATGCCCTCGCTTGCGCACCAGCGGGCGAGGGCGGCGTTCTCTCCCCAAAGCTCTCGATCTCCCGCGGGCGGCTGTACCCAGACCAGCCCATCGGCTGCCGGGGCCGTCGCGCCCGGGGCAAGGGACGGCAAGGTGCTGAGTCCGTTCGTAGGCAGGGCCAGACCTTGGGCCTCGCCGGTGCGCAGCGCGCATTTCGCAAAGCGCAGATAGGGCTCGAGAAAGGCGCTCACGGGGGCAACCAGCGTTTCATGGAGCCGAAGGGTGAGAGCCTCCGCCGTGCCCCAGGCCAGGAAGGTCGCGAGCACCTGGCCTTGGCGATTGCACAGCGCGCCCTCCAGGGCCTGCGTGCCGTCTAGGCGTTGCGTATCGCAGGTGGCGTAGCCCTGGAAGAAGGCGGCGGCATCCGCCCCCTCCAGATGAAGCAGGGCAAAGTGGTCTAGGCGAAAGGCCTGGGCCAGCGGTTGGCGGTGCGCGTCCATGGAAGAGCCCCGTGATCATGGCGTTGTTCGTGAGACACTATTGCGGTCCTCCGGCCCCGGTTCAAGGGTTCCGGTAAGCTTTGCCAACCCTAGGGTTCATCATAAGGAGCGCGCCATGACCGATTACGACGCCGCCGCGCAGGACGCTGCCCTAAGTGCGGCCCGCCTGCACTGGCGCAGCCGCCGGGGGCTCCGGGAACTCGACCTACTCTTTCTCCCCTTTGTGGAGGAGGCCTTCGCCACCTTGCCCCCCGCAGAGCAGCTGGCCTACCAGCGCTTGCTTGCCGAGGAGGACACGGAGCTCTTGCTATGGATGACTGGGCGAGCGGCGCCCCTTGATCCGGAGCTCAACGGGATCGTGGCCAAGATTCGTGCCCATGCCGGGGCCATCGACGGCTAGGGAGGCGCCAGACTTCGGCGCCCTTCCCTTCGGAGAACATGCGCTGGGGCTCGCGCCCAGCCAAGCCTGGATTCAAGGGGGTTTTTCTCTGCTAGCGCTAACCACGGCCGCCACGCTCGCGGTGGACGGGTGGCCCCTTCCCATGGCCCTTGGGCTTCTCGCTGGGGCCCTGCTTCGGGCCTGGGGGCCTCGCCAGGGGCAAGCGCCGCGCGCCTACCGCCGGGACGACCGCGGCGTCGCCCTTTGTCTTCCTCGTCGCGACTGGGTTCAGCTTGAAGCCCTGGCGCTCACGGGTTACGCGCCGCTCTACCTATGGCTCCGGTGGCGCGAGCCGTCGGGGCGCCGGGGCTGTGCGCTGCTGTGGCGGGGCAGCCTGCCCGAGCCCCTCTATCGCGCCTTCGTGCGTCAGCACCGGCGTTTCCCCGAGCTTTCGCTGTTTTAGGTGCGCCAGCGCTGGGAGGCGAGGGCGTCGAGACGTAGCGGTGAGGGGGAGAGCACCGTATCCCGCGGCGCCTCCGAGCACTCGGGATAATCCTTGTTGTAGTGCAGGCCCCGGCTTTCCTTCCGGGCTAGCGCCCCCTCAATGATCAGCTCCGCCACCAGAGCGAGGTTTCGGAGCTCGAGCAGGTCACCGCTGATGCGGTGATGGGCGTAGTACTCATGAATCTCTCGCCGGAGCATTTTGATCCGGTGCTGGGCGCGCTCGAGACGCTTGTCCGTCCGCACAATGCCGACGTAATCCCACATGAAGCGCCGCAGCTCCTCCCAGTTGTGGGAAATCACCACGTCTTCATCGGAGTCCGTCACCCGGCTTTCGTCCCAGGAGGGAAGCGTGGTTTCCGGATCTGGGGCCTTCTCCAGGCGTCGGACGATGTCCTCAGCCGCTGCCTTAGCAAAGACGATGCATTCGAGGAGCGAGTTGCTCGCCATGCGATTGGCGCCGTGGAGCCCGGTGAAGGCGCATTCCCCTACGGCGTAGAGCTGGGGCACGTCGGTGCGCCCCCGGGCGTCTGTGACCAGGCCGCCGCAGGTGTAATGGGCGGCGGGCACCACGGGGATGGGAGCCTTCGTGATATCGATGCCCAGTTCTAGGCATCGGGCAAAGATGTTCGGGAAGTGGTGCTTTAGGCGCTCGGCGGGCAGGTGGGTGACGTCAAGATAAAGGCAGTCTGCGCCCAGCCGTTTCATTTCATGGTCGATGGCCCGGGCCACCACGTCCCGGGGCGCGAGCTCGGCCTGGGGGTGAAAGCGATCCATGAAGCGCTCCCCGCTGGGGAGTCGCAACAGGCCGCCCTCCCCGCGGAGCGCTTCCGTGATGAGGAAGCTTTTGGCCTCCGGGTGATACAAGCAGGTGGGGTGGAATTGGTTGAATTCCATATTCGCAACGCGGCAACCCCCACGCCAGCCCATCGCGATGCCATCCCCCGTGGCCCCGTCGGGGTTGGAGGTGTAGAGGTAGACCTTACTCGCGCCGCCCGTCGCCAGCACCGTGTGCGTAGCCTGAAAGGTTTCCACCTGCTCCGTAAGCGTATTGAGGACGTAGGCGCCGACGCAGCCCGAGCCCGGCAGATTGAGCTTCTCCCGGATCAGAAGATCGACCGCGAGGTGATCCTCGAACACCGTGAGCCGGGGGCGGCGCTGAGCTTCGGCTAGGAGGCTGTCCTCCACGGCCCGCCCCGTGGCATCGGCGGCGTGAACTATGCGGCGATGGCCGTGGCCCCCTTCCTGAGTAAGGTGATAACGAGCGGGGCCGCCCGTGCCCCGCTCCTGGTCGAAGGCCACGCCCCGGGCGGCAAGCCACTCAATGGCTCCGGGTCCCCCTTCCACTACTTGGCGAACGATGTCCGGGTGGCACAGTCCCGCGCCGGCGGCGAGGGTGTCCTGGATGTGATTGTCGAGGTGGTCGTCGCCGTCGAGTACGGCTGCGATGCCCCCCTGAGCCCAGGAGGTGGCGCCCGCCGCGAGCGGTCCCTTGGAGAGCAGGGCGACGGAAAGATGCTCGGGGAGGGCCAGGGCCGTTGCGAGGCCCGCGGCGCCACTGCCGAGAATCAGGACATCAAAGCGATGCTGCGCACTCATGTCGTGGTCTTCGTGGTGTTGCGCTCCTTGGAGCCGAGGGCTGAGTATACGCCCGTGGGGAGGGCAGCCCACGGGAACTTTCGAAGGCTCAGGGGGTCTAGCAGAGGTGGATCAGGAAAGGGAGCCGAGGCCCATGGCCCAAACCGCTTCATCGCTGAATGTCTCTGCCGAGGCCCTGGCTGGGCAGGGGGAAGACCAGGCCCTCCTGGCTCGGGCCCTCGCGGGCGATCTTCAGGCCTTCGACCTGCTGGCCTTGAAATACCGGCCTCGGCTGAAGCAGCTGGTGCTTCGCACGGTGCGCAGTGAAGACGACGCCGACGACGTGGTGCAGGATGCGTTGCTTCGCGCCTATCGTGCCCTCGGTAGCTTTCGAGGGGATGCGCGGTTCTACACCTGGCTGTGCCGCATTGCGATCAACGTGGCAAAGACCCACGTTACCCACCCGTCCCGTCGGGTTATGAGCGATGAGCCCGTGGATGAGGCCTCGGCCCAGCTTACCCAGCTGGGCCCTGAGCATGACCTGGCTTCGGAGCAGCTACAGCGCGTGATCTTCCAGGCCCTGGAAGCGCTTCCCGAGGCGCTTCGTACGGCGCTCACCCTGCGCGAGTTCGAAGGGCACAGCTACGAAGAGATTAGCCAGTTAATGGATACCCCCGTGGGCACCGTGCGGTCCAGGATTTTTCGCGCCCGGGAAGCGCTCGATGCGGCCATCGCGCCGATGCTGGAGGAAAGCGGGCTATGAATGACGATCTGAAACGCGAGGCTCGGCTGCGTCAGGCCCTGTCGGCGCTCGTGGATGGGGAAGCGCACGAGCTCGAGGTCAGCCAGGTGCTGGCAAAGGCCAAGGGGCATGGTGAGGTTAAGGCCCGGTGGGCCCGCTACCAGCTCGTCAGTGCGGCGCTTCAGGCCCGGGGTGTGGCCCAGGGGGCCTTAGGGAGCGACGCGCTTCCCCCTGCGCAAGCTACTGCCTTGCCTGCCGCAGCGTCCCTTCGCCGCGGTTTCGGCTGGGGGAGCTTTGCCCTGGCGGCTTCTCTCACTCTGGCCCTCGTGGTTGTGCTGCGTACCCTTGGCCCAAGCTCCGAGTCCGCACCCATGCTGGCGGCCCTCACCCCAGCCCCCGCGCCTACTCTGGCCGTACCCCTGCAGCCCGTAGCCCTTGGCGGGGAGCGGTCATCCGGTAGCGCTGCGGTGCGGATCAGCATGCCTCGAGCCTGGGCCGCCTCGGGAGAGCTGGGCCCGGGCGCGGCGCGCCACTTGCAGGCGCTGATGCGGCGCCACGCGGAGTTGAATTTGTTAGATAGCGCTGGGTCCCTGGTGCCCGCGGTGCGCTTAGTTGCCCACTCCGAGGCCCCGTGAAAGCCCAAGCTCTAGCCTTTCTGATTGCCATGCTGGCGGGGCCGGCAGCCTCTGCCGGTGCACCCGGTAGCGGCGAGGCATGGCTCCAGGCCATGACTGCGGCCCTTCGAGCCCACGCCTACGAGGGGCTTTTGAGCTACGCCCGGGAGGACGGAGTTACGGAGCTTCGGCTCATCCATGGGCATCACGGGTCGGCCATTTATGAGCGCCTGTCCCGGCTGGACGGGGGGGGCGAGGAGCTCCTGCGTCGTGGAGACGAGGTCTATTTCCTGGGTGCTCAGGACGAGACCTTGCCCGAGGCCGCTCTGCCCTTGGTGCAGCACCCGGTCGCCAATTTCGATGCCATTCCCGATAGCTACGAAGTGCACCTCGGCGCCCAGGTGACAGTGGGGGGGCGTAAGGCACAACAGGTGCGGGTCGATCCTCGAGACAGCTACCGCTTTGCTTATCATCTCTGGCTTGATGCGGAGACGGCGCTGCCCCTTCGCCTCACCATGAATCATCCACAGGGTGCGCCGGTGGAGGTCATGCAGTTTCGGGCGCTGGCGGTGGGAGAAGAGCCCCCGGAGGCCGCCTTTCATGTCCCCGATGGCGCGCCCCACCAGCACCCCCTCGCCCCAGCCTTTTCCCTGGAGCCAGAGGCGGTGACCCCGCCCACCCTCCAGCGGGTGCCCTGGCGTCTGGCCTGGGTGCCTCCGGGCTTCAAGCTATTGGCAGAGATCGCTGAGGCCCCTGCCATGCTTCGCCTGGGCGATGGGCTGGCGACGGTCACCGTGTTCATTGATGCGGCCGTGGTAGATGCCCCTGTGGCACTGCAGGATGGCCCCACCGCGGCGGTGGTCCGGCACCGACCCCATTGCGATGGTGCCGCTTATCAGATCACTGTGATCGGCGAGGTGCCCCTGCCCGCGGCGGAGCGCATAGCCGAGTCACTTCATTGCACGGATGCCGCCTCTTGAAAACATGGGGGCCTTCCCCCCACCTTCCCCCACTGGTCCATTGAAGGAGCACTCCATGCTCTCCCAAACCCTACCCCAGGTTCTGCGGCGCTCGTCGCTGCGCTGGATGGCCCCTCTGTTGACAGCTTTCATGCTGAGCGCGCCCCTGGCCCATAGCGTGGCGCTCCCCGAGTTCACGGAGCTGGTCAAGGAACAGTCTCCCGCGGTGGTGAACATTTCCACCGTGTCGCGAGCTGAGGCTTCCGGTCACCCAGGGCTGCCGCCGGGCGCGGATCCGGAGCAGCTGCCCGAGATTTTCCGCCATTTCTTCCGTGGCATGCCCGAGGGGCCTAGCCAGCGGGAGCGGCGTTCCCTTGGATCAGGCTTCATTATTTCCGAGGATGGCTACGTGGTTACCAATAACCATGTGGTCGAGGGGGCCGATGAAGTCTTTGTGCGCCTTCAGGATCGACGAGAGTTTGAAGCCACGCTCGTAGGCCGGGATCCCCGCTCCGATCTCGCGCTTTTGCGGATCGATGCGGAGGATTTGCCGACCGTAACGCTGGGAGCCTCGAAGGATCTCGAGGTAGGGGAATGGGTGCTGGCCATCGGCTCTCCCTTTGGCTTCGACTATTCCGTAACCGCGGGCATCGTGAGCGCCAAGGAGCGCTCCCTGCCCGATCGCAACAATGAGAACTACGTGCCCTTCATTCAGACCGATGTGGCCATCAATCCGGGCAATAGCGGGGGGCCGCTCTTCGATATGGACGGTCGAGTGGTCGGCATTAATTCCCAGATCTACACCCGATCTGGAGGCTTCATGGGGCTGTCCTTTGCCATTCCCATCGATGTCGCTATGAACGTGGTGAAGCAGCTTCGGGAGGATGGATCCGTCGCCCGAGGGTGGCTGGGGGTCATGATTCAGGATGTGAGCCGGGATCTGGCCGAATCCTTCGGCCTGCCCCGTCCCGCTGGGGCGCTGGTGGCCCAGGTGGTGCCCGATTCGCCGGCGGAGGTAGCAGGGCTCCAGCCCGGAGACGTGATCGTGCGCTTCGCCGGGGAGTCTATCGAGCGAAGCGGAGACCTGCCCCACGTGGTGGGCCTGCTGGAGCCCGATTCGGAAGCCGAGGCGGAGCTCATTCGAGCTGGGGTGCGCGAGCGCCTCACCGTGATCATTGGCACCCTGGCGGCTCCGGGGGAAACGGTTGCCGCGGGAAAGGCGGACGCCCCCAGGGACGATGATCGCCTGGGCCTGACCCTAGAGCCTCTAACCGACGCCCTGAAGGAGCGGCTGCGGGTGGAAGCGGGGGTGGTGGTGCGTGCCGTGGCCGAGGGGCCGGCGGCGGAGGCGGGCCTGCGTCCGGGTGACGTCATCACGCGGCTGAATAACGTCCCCGTTGCCTCCCTAGGGGACTTCCAGGAAGCGGCCCAAAATCTCCCCGTGGGACGCTCCGTGCCCATTCTCGTGGTCCGCCGCGGCGTCCCCGTTTTCCTAGCCCTGCCCCTTCCCGGGGATAGCTAAGGCGGGGGTAGGGCGCTTCGCTCTGGTGTACACTCCGCCCCCCGTCGGGCGCTTCCTCAAGGAAGCGCCCCATCGGGCTGGCTTTCGGAGAGCGCGGCGCGCGTCGCCCCGGGAGACCCACAGCGCGGGCGCAGCGTAAGAGGACCCTCAGTGACAGACCTGTCGCATATACGAAATTTTTCCATCATCGCCCACATTGATCACGGTAAATCGACCCTTTCCGATCGCCTTATCCAGGTCTGCGGCGGGCTTAGCGATCGGGAAATGGCCGAGCAGGTGCTCGACTCCATGGAGCTTGAGCGAGAGCGCGGGATTACCATTAAGGCTCAGAGCGTCACCCTCCATTACGATGCTGCGGACGGGCGACGTTACCAGCTCAATTTCATCGACACCCCGGGGCACGTGGATTTTTCCTACGAGGTGTCGCGTTCCCTCTATGCCTGTGAGGGGGCGTTGCTAGTCGTGGATGCGGGGCAGGGGGTGGAAGCCCAGTCCGTGGCGAACTGCTACACCGCCCTCGATCAGGGGCTCGAAGTGGTTCCCGTGCTGAACAAAATGGATCTGCCCCAGGCGGATCCGGAGCGGGTCAAGCTGCAGATTGAGGAAATTATCGGCATCGATGCCTCCGATGCCATTCCCGTGAGCGCGAAATCGGGCATGGGCATCGATGTGCTTCTCGAGGCGCTCATCGCGCGCATTCCGCCACCCGCGGGGGAGGTGGATGGCCCTTTGCAAGCCCTCATTATCGACTCTTGGTTTGATAATTATCAGGGCGTTGTCTCTCTCGTGCGAGTGACCCAGGGCACGATCAAGAAGGGTGATCGAGTCATGGCCCGCTCCATCGGCAAGGTGCACCAGGTCGATCAGGTGGGCAGCTTTACGCCGAAGCAAACCCCCCGGGACGGGCTCCGGGCCGGAGAAGTGGGCTATGTGATCGCTGGGATCAAGGACGTTCGTGGTGCACCGGTGGGTGACACGCTGGTGCTTGAACGTTCTGATGCGCCGGCCCTTCCGGGCTTTGAAAAGGTGAAGCCCCAGGTCTTCGCCGGCCTCTTTCCCGTTAACGCCGACGATTTTGAAGATTTTCGCGACGCTCTGGAAAAGCTGACGCTGAACGACTCGAGCCTGTTCTACGAGCCGGAAACCTCCGATGCGCTAGGCTTCGGATTCCGCTGTGGTTTCCTAGGCATGCTCCACATGGAGATTATCCAGGAGCGCCTCGAGCGCGAGTACGACCTTGATCTCATTACCACGGCGCCCTCCGTGGTCTACGAGGTGTTGCTCAAAAACCAAGAGACCCTCTATATCGATAATCCTTCCGCGCTGCCCGATCCCTCTCGCATCGAGGAGATTCGTGAACCCATTGTGCGCGCGAACATCCTTGTGCCTCAGGAGCACGTCGGTGCGGTCATGACCCTCTGCCAGGAGCGGCGTGGGGTGCAGGTAGATATGCAGTTCCTCGGGGGACAGGTATCCCTTGTTTACGATTTGCCCATGGGGGAAGTCGTGCTCGACCTCTTTGATCGCTTGAAGTCGGCCACCCGCGGCTTCGCCTCTCTCGAGTATGGCTTTGACCGCTTCGAGGCGGCCTCTGTGCAGCGCCTCGATGTGCTCATTAACGGCGAGCCTGTCGATGCCCTTGCTCTTATCGTCCACAAGCAAAACTCGGCCTATAAAGGGCGGGATCTCGTGGAAAAGATGCGCGAACTCATCCCCCGTCAAATGTACGATGTGGCCATTCAGGCGGCCGTGGGCTCGAAGATTGTGGCCCGCTCAAACGTCAAGGCGCTCCGAAAGGATGTCACCGCAAAGTGCTACGGCGGGGACGTATCCCGGAAGCGTAAGCTTCTGGAAAAGCAAAAGGCGGGGAAGAAGCGTATGAAGCAGGTTGGGCGCGTGGAGATTCCTCAGGAGGCCTTCCTGGCGGTGCTCCAGGTCGGGAAGTAGGCCATGAGCGAGCTGCTTAACTACCTGCCTCTGTTCCTGGTCCTGGCGACCCTGGTAGCTGGGGCGCTCTGGGGCCACGATCGCCTTCGGCGCCGTCCCCAACGGCTGGCCGCGGCCGCAGCCCTGGACGAGCGAACCCCTGATGGGGCCCGGGGTCCGGCCTACGAAAAGGCTCGGGCAGCGCTTTTGGCCGAACCTCCGGCCATGGAGTGGGGCGGGAGCTTCTTCCCCCTGCTGGCGCTGGTTCTGGTGGTGCGCAGCTTCCTCTTTGAGCCCTTCGTGATTCCCTCCGGTTCCATGCTGCCCACCCTCGAGGTTGGGGATTACATCCTTGTGAATAAGTATCGCTATGGGCTGCGCTTACCCGTGCTCGGGACTAAGGTCCTGAGCGTTGGGGCGCCGGCGCGGGGGGATGTCATGGTGTTTTATCCGCCCCACCTTGACGTTTACTACATCAAGCGGGTGGTGGGCTTGCCCGGAGACCTTGTTCGCTACGACAACCGCGCGCTCTTTATCAATGGGGAGCGCGTTGCCCTGGAAGCGCAGGGCATGGGCACCGATGGGCTCGAGCGTTTTCTCGAGACCCTAGGTCCCGTGACCCACGAGATTCACTATGAGCCCGGACGGGGGCGGCGGGTGCAGGAGTGGCGGGTGCCCGCGAATGCCTATCTGGTGTTTGGGGACAACCGAGATCGCAGCGCGGACTCCCGCAGCTGGGGCTACGTTCCGGAGGCCAACGTGATCGGCCAGGCCGTGGCGATCTGGATGCACAAGGCCCCGGGCTTGGCCCTTCCCCGCTTTCACCGCAATGGAATTATCGAGTGACGCCGGAAGCGCGGCGGGTGGCTACGGAGGCTTTACAGCAACGCTTAGGGTATCGCTTCACGGACCCCGAGCTTTTGGTTCGGGCGCTGACCCATCGTAGCGTTGTGGGGCAGGGCAGCTATGAGCGTCTCGAGTTTCTTGGCGATGCCTTCCTGGGCTACGTCATTGGACGGGAACTCTACGCGCGCCATCTTGGTGCGCAAGAAAGTGCGCTCACCTTGATGCGGGCCAAACTTGTAAAGAGGGATGCGCTGGCGGCCCATGCCAAGACTCTGGAGCTGGCGCCGACGCTTCGCCTGGGCCCCGGGGAGCAAAAAAGCGGAGGACACCGCCGGGATTCGATCCTCGCCGACGTCGTGGAAGCACTTATCGGCGCCGTGCTTCTGGATGGCGGGGCGGAGGCTGCGGAAGCGCTTGTGCTGCGCCTCTACGGGGCACAGCTGGCGGAAAGTACGCCGGAGGCTGCGCAAAAGGATCCGAAAACACAGCTTCAGGAATGGCTTCAGGGGCGCGGCCATCCCTTACCCCAGTACCAGGTGGAAGCGGTCCTCGGGGAGGATCACGCCCAGGCCTTTGTGGTGTGCTGTGAAGTGACCTCGCCACCGGGGACCTATCACGGAGAGGGAGGCTCGCGCAGGAGCGCGGAGCAGGCGGCCGCGGCCCAGGCGCTTCAAGCCCTTCGGGGCGCGCGCCCATGAGCGAAACGCGTTGCGGAACCCTTGCCCTTGTAGGCCGGCCCAACGTTGGGAAGTCGACGCTCCTCAATGCGCTCCTCGAGGAGCGTCTCGTCATCACCGCGGATCGTCCTCAGACAACCCGCCACGCTATCCTCGGCATTCGCACCGACGGTGACGATCAGCTGCTCTTTGTGGATACGCCGGGGCTTCATGACGGCGGCCGCCGCGCCCTCAACCGAAGCATGAATCGGGCAGCGCGGGGCGCGCTTTTCGACGTGGATATTGTGGTGATGGTCGTAGAGGCCGGGCGCTGGGGTCCCGCGGACGACTATGTGCTCGAGCAGGTAAAGCAGGCCCGGGGCATTCCTGTTTTAGCGATCAATAAGATCGATGCCTTGCCCAAGCGGGAGGCGCTGCTTCCCTATCTTGCCCAAGCTGCGGCGCGCCACGATTGGGCAGACCTCGTGCCTATCATGGCCCGCCGGGGGGAGAACGTGCCGCGTCTGCTCTCCGTGCTTCAGGGTCATTTGCCGCCAGGGCCTCACCACTACGAGGCCGACGCTCTCACCGATCGCTCCGAGCGCTTTCTGGTCGCGGAGCTGATCCGGGAAAAGCTGACTCGCCGCTTGGGCGACGAGCTGCCTCATCAGCTGTCCGTGGAAATTGAGCGTTGGCGCGAGGGGCCCGACAAGCGGGAAATTCACGGCGCCATTTGGGTGGAGCGCCCGGGACAAAGGGCCATCATCCTGGGCCACCAGGGATCGCGCATTAAGGAAGTTGGCATCGAGGCGCGCCAGGAAATCGAGCGTCGCTTCGGGCGCCCCGTGCGGCTCGAGCTTTGGGTTAAGGTGCGCTCCGGCTGGACCGACGATCTCCGGGCCCTGCGCCAATTGGGTTACGACAGCGAGCAAGGCTGATGGCGACCCCGTGGACGCCGGCATATGTCCTCCACCAGCGGCCCTTTCGCGATCAAAGCGTGGTCCTTGAGCTGCTGACCCAGGACGTGGGGCGCCTGGGCGCGGTTTACCATCGCGGTCGGGGTCGGAAGGCGCCGCCCCTGGCCTTCGTGCCTGGGGAATGGCAGCTTTCGGGCCGTGGCGATCTGCGCACGGCCTACGGGTTCCAGACCGGTTCCGGGCAACCGTTGGCGGGCCAGGCGCTTTTTGCAGGGCTCTATATCAATGAGCTGCTGCTTCGCCTTTTTCCTCGGGAGGCCCCGGCGGAAGGGCTCTTTGAGGCCTATGGGGAGGCGCTGGACGCGCTGCGCCTTGCGCCGGTGGCGGAGCCCGTTATCCTGCGCCGCCTTGAGTGGGCGTGCCTTGAGGCCCTCGGCCTTGCTTTCTCCCTAACGGAGGACAGCAGCGGCGAAGCGCTGCGACCGGGCGGCGCTTATCGCTTCGAGGCGGGGGTAGGGCTGCTTGCCTCGGCGTCGGGGCAGGGGTGGGCTGGGGCGGAATTGCTCGCGCTGGCCGAGGGGGATTTCTCCACGCCGGCCCTCCGTCACCTGGCTCGGGCGCTCTTTTCCGCGGCCCTCGCTCCGGCCCTCGGGGGCCGTTCCCTTCAGGGGGTGCGCTTTCTCTCCGATCCCGATGGAGGCATGGGCTAGATGGCTCGAAAACGCTTTGCCAGCGATCAGTGGGTGACCGTAGAGGCGCTCAACGGCGAGGGGCAGGGGCTGGCCCAGGTTGAGGGCTATACCCTCGAGATAGATAACGCGCTCCCCAGCGAGGCGGTGCGGGTGGCCGTACTTAAGCGCCGTGGACGGACCCTTCGCTGCCTTGCCCTGGCCGTACAGAAGGGTCACCCAGACCGCATCCCTGCGTTCTGCCCGCAGGCAGGCCGGTGCGGCGGCTGCAGCCAGCAACACCTCACCCCGGAGCACCAGCGGAGCGCGAAACAAACGTCCCTTGCAGCGCTCTATGAGGCGGCAGGGGTTCGGCCCCCGGCCCGCTGGCTGGCCCCGCTGCTGGGCCCGGAATGGGGCTATCGTCGCAAGGCTCGCCTTGGGGTGCGCTATCGGCCCCGAGAAGGAGATGTACTGGTGGGCTTCCGGGAGCGAGGGGGTTGGGTCTCGAAGGCTTCGAGTTGCCCCGTGCTGGCGCCGCCCTTCGCGTCCCTTTTGGGGCCGCTCAAGGTCCTGATCCGGTCCCTGTCCATCCCTGATCAGATCCCCCAGCTTGAACTGGCCGCGGGGGATGAGGGCGCGGCCGTGGTCCTCCGGCATCTCGCCCCCTTCACGGCTTCGGATCTCGACCTGCTCCGGGACTTTGCCGAGGCCCAAGGGCTAGCGCTGTTTTTGCAGGCGGGGGGGCCGGATACGGTGACCCCCTTGAGCCCCGCGGCGCCCCCAGCGCTCACCTATGCCCTGCCGGAATTCAAGCTGGCGTTCGCCTTCGAGCCTCTCGACTTCACCCAGGTGAATGGCGAGATCAATCAGAAGATGGTGACGCAGGCGTTGGAACTTCTGGCGCCGACCTCGGGGATGAAGGTGCTCGATTTATTCTGCGGGCTTGGCAACTTTACCCTGCCCCTCGCTCGCCTCGGGGCCGACGTTCAGGGCTTCGAGGGCAGTGAAGCGCTGGTGGCCCGGGCGAAGGCGAACGCTGAGCGCAACGGTTTGGGGGCGGTCCCCTTCGCCGTGGCCGATCTCTACAGTGATGCCTTCGCGGCAAGGCACTTGCCTAAGGCAGAGGCGGTGTTGTTAGATCCCCCCCGCTCCGGCGCCGAGGCCCTCTGCGAGGATCTCGCCAGCACGGGCGCGCGCCGGGTGGTGTACGTGTCCTGCAATCCCAAAACCCTGGCGCGAGACGCCGCCGCGCTGCAGCGCCAAGGGTATCGACTCGAAGCGAGCGGTATCATAGACATGTTTCCCCATACGACTCACGTTGAGTCCATGGCCCTGTTTACGTTCCCGGCGTCCCCCTCCGGCGCCTAAGCATGCAGAGACGAGGGAAGAGGTGTGGTTAAGGTAAAGGATGATCGGCCCCGAACCACCACCGGGGAGGTGGATGTGGAGGGGTGGCTGGCGGCTTTTTGTGCCGCGGCTCCGGCGCGTAATCCTGAGCGCCTACGCCAGGCCGTGCTGAAGGCGCAGCAGGCTGAGCGGGACGCCATTGCCGCGAAAAACCTTTGGGCCTCGGGGATCTCCAGTTTCGAGACGGGCCTCGATATGGCGGAAATTCTCGCCGAGCTTCGGGCCGACGAAGACGCCATCATCGCGGGGCTACTTTACCGCGCCGTGAGAGAAAAGAAGCTCGAGCTTCAGGCAGTCGAAAGTGCCTTCGGGCCTCGGGTTCGTGGTCTCGTCGACGGGGTCCTGCGCATGGCGGCGGTCAGCGCCCTAAAGCTGTCCTCCGCGCCGAAGGCCATCGGCTCCCAGGAAACGCAGATTGAAAACGTCCGTAAGATGCTGGTCGCGCTGATTGATGACGTGCGCGTCGCCCTCATTAAGCTCGCTGAGCGTACCTGCGCCATTCGAAGTGCGAAGCTCGCGCGCCGGGAGCGGCAGCTACGGGTTGCCCAGGAAATCGTTGATGTCTATGCCCCCCTGGCCCATCGCCTCGGCATTGGTCACTTGCGCTGGGAGCTTGAGGATCTGGCTTTCCGCTATCTCGAGCCTGAGGCTTATAAGCGTGTGGCCAAGCTTCTTAAGGAACGGCGCAAAGCCCGGGAAGGCTATATCAAGCAGGTGGTCGCCACCCTCACAGACAAGCTGGAAAGCTCCGGAATCCACGCTGTAGTCTCGGGACGACCGAAGCACATCTATTCCATCTATCGAAAGATGCAGCGGAAGGGCATCGGCTTCGAAGAGATGTACGACGTGCGCGCGGTGCGGGTGCTGGTCGATGAGCTCCGGGATTGCTACGGCGCCCTGGGCGTCGTCCATTCCCTGTGGCGCCACATCCCCCGGGAGTTTGACGATTACATCACCTCTCCAAAGGAGAACGGCTACCGATCCATCCACACGGCCGTGGTTGGGCCCGAGGGGCTCACCCTGGAAGTGCAAATCCGTACCCAGGAAATGCATGAGGAAGCGGAGCTCGGCGTGTGCGCCCACTGGGCGTACAAGGGCGACACGCTGACCGATAACAGCGCCTACGATCGCAAGGTGACCTGGCTACGCCAGGTACTTGAGTGGCAGGAGGAGCTTGGGGACTTGGGTTCCCTCGGTGATAGCCTGCGTCGGGAGTTCGACCAGGAGCGCATCTACCTCCTGACCCCAGAAGGCCATGTGATTGATCTGGCTCCGAGAGCCACGCCTCTTGATTACGCCTACCGCATTCACACGGAGGTCGGTCACCGGTGCCGAGCAGCGCGGGTCGATGGCCGCATCGTGCCCCTAAATACGCCGCTGGAAACGGGCCAGAAGGTGGAAATACTCACCGGCGACCAGGAAGAGCCGGCGTCGAGCTGGTTGAATCCCAACCTCGGCTATCTCACGACGCCCCGTGCCCGTGCGAAGGTTCAGGCCTGGTTTCGGGCGAGGGATCGAGCACGAAACCTCGACGAGGGGCGGCAGCGCGTGCTCCGGGAGCTCACACGCTTGTCCCTTGATGCCCGGGTGCTGCCGCGCGTGCTCCCGCGCCTTGAGCTTGATTCTGAGGAAGTACTTTTCGGCGCCGTGGCCGTGGGGGAGGTCACCATGGAAGCGGTGCTCGAAGCGGCGCAAGCGGTTGCTGAACGCGAGGGCGAGGACCTCCAGCTAGACCTTTTACCTCAGGCAGCGGAGTCGCTGCGTCCCGATGTGCTGGGGGCGGGTAATCGTTCCGTCACCCTGGCCGACTGCTGCACGCCGGAGGGGCATCACAGCATCCTCGGGGAAGTCTTTGAGGGTGCCGTGCGCGTGCATCGCCGGGAATGTCCGCAAATTCTCGCTCTGGAGCGGGACGCGCCGGGGAAGCTCATCAAGCTGGAATGGGGGAGCAGTATCCCCCGCCGCTTCCCCTTCGATATCGAGGTACGCGCTTACGATCGGGCCGGTTTGCTCTTCGACGTGACGCACGTGTTTGCTCAGGAGCACGTCGACGTTCTTTCGAGCACCACGCGCACCGATCGCCTGGTGTCCACGGCCACCATTGAGCTTACGGTGGAGCTCGATGGCCTTCCCTCTCTTGGGCGTTTACTTGACCGCATTACTCAGATTCCGAACGTCATTGATGCGCGTAGAACCCCGCGGGATGGGGTTGGAACGGCGCTTGTCCGGCCCTAGGGGCCCGTGTAAGGTTTCCGGTCCTAGTCATTCATGCTTTCGGAAAGAGAGCGCCGCGCAACCCCCCGCGCGTTAAGTCGAAGCGAGTCGTTCATGCGAATAATCTTATTGGGTGCCCCCGGCGCTGGAAAAGGAACGCAGGCCCAGTTTCTGATGGACAAATTCTCCATCCCCCAAATCTCCACTGGAGACATGCTCCGGGCGGCGCGCGCTGCGGGTACGGAGCTTGGGCAGGAAGCGGAGCGCTACATGAGCACTGGCGAACTGGTTCCCGATGCGCTGATTATTGCGCTCGTGAAGGATCGTATCGCTCAGCCAGACTGTGCGAATGGGTTCCTCCTCGATGGTTTCCCCCGCACCATTCCCCAGGCCCAGGCTCTTGATGAGGCTGGCGTAGCGATAGATGAAGTGGTGGCGCTGGACGTCGATGACGAGGAAATCGTCAAGCGCCTTTCCGGGCGCCGGGTGCACGAAGCGTCCGGGCGGATCTATCATGTAGAGTACAACCCGCCGAAGGCTGTGGGGCAGGACGATCAAACCGGTGAGCCCCTGATTCAACGACAAGACGACCGGGAGGAAACGGTGCGCCGCCGCCTCGAGGTTTATCGCGAACAAACTCGACCCCTTGTGGACTTCTATCAAGACCTGGCCGCGGAGCGGCCGACCCTGCGCTACTCGGGCATTCTGGGCTCCGGTTCCGTGGAAGCCATTCGCGGCAAAATTTTTACGGCGCTGGATGCGTCGAAGGGTTGAGGCCGTTGCGCTAAGGCCCTGAAGCAGGGCTCTAAAGAGGCGCGCGTTTCCCGAGGGAATCGTGCGTTTTTTTTGCGCCATTGGAAACTTGTCTGGGCGCGCGGTAGGCAAAGATGAAATTTCGCCGATGTCCTCGTATGATTCGGCGCTGTTTTGCGGGTATCCGCATTTTTTGAAGCAACCTAAGGAGTATCCCATGGCGAAAGCGCCACGAGCGAAAACTGCAGCAAAGGTCCCGACAAGCCCGGCCAACCCCGAGCTGGCACGCGCGGAAAAGGCGCTGGCTGCGGCGCAAAAGGCCATGGAGGCAGATCGTGCCCGGGTGGCTGCGGTAAAAAAGCGCGTTTTAGCAGCGCAGTTAAAGGCTCGCGCTTCTGCCCGCAAGACAGACAAAAACGCACTGGCCGCGGCGCGGGCTAAACTTCAAGAGGCGAGCGAGAAGGTGCGTGCGACCCGCGGCACCCTCGCCAGTGCGCAGGCCGCCCTGCGGGGAGCGAAGGCCAAGGCCAAGGTGGCTGCGCAGAAGATCAGTATCGAAGCGAAGCTCGCAGCGGCTAATGCCGCAGCGCAGGCTAAGCTGTCCGAGCGCCTCGAGAAGGCCGTTGCCCAGTTCCGCGGCAAGAAGGCTGCGGAGCTTGCGCGGGTGGAGAAGCGTCGGGCTGCCGCTCGGGCCGCGGCCGCTGCGCGTCGGCTTCGGGCTCTTGAAAAAGGCGTCGCGAAGAAGCCCGCAGCGAAGAAGCCGCCTGCTCAGAAACCCGCCGTGAAGGCGCCTGCGGCAAAGACGGCTGCAGCGCCGAAGGCAGCTGCGAAAAAAACGGCGGCGGAAAAGCCCGTTGTGAAGAAGGCGCCGGCCCGCAAGGCACCGGCGAAGAAAGCGGCCGCTAAGGCGAAGTAAGGCGCTCTTCGCCCCTAGGGCGATGTGTCGTTGAAAAATCCCCGGGGGTAACCTCCGGGGATTTTTTTATGCCAGGGGTAAAAAGGTGATCTCCGCGCCGGCGGGAAGATCTCCCTCGGGAAGCGGAAGATCGAGCAGGCAGTTGGCTTCGGCGAGGCCGCTGAGCAGATGGGAATCCTGCGCATCGAAGGCTTGCACGGAGAAGCCCTGAGCCGTGGCCGTAAAGCTTCCCCTTTGGAAGTCGCGGCGCCCCGGCGCCTTCTTGAGGGCTTTCGCCAGCGTTCCCCGGAGGCGCAGGGGGGGCGTTGGGGATTCCCCGGCCAGCACGCGCAGGGCCGGCGCGACGAGCAAATGAAAGGTCGCAAAGGCAGAAACGGGGTTTCCTGGAAGACCAAAGAAGGCCCGTTGTCCCTGCAGCATGCCGTAGCTGAAGGGGCGACCGGGCTTTAGCGCGAGGCGATGGAAGGTGAGCGCCCCCTGCTGTTCGAGCCAAGGCCTCAGCACGTCCGCATCGCCTACGGAAACTCCGCCGGTGGAGATCAGCGCATCGGCCCCCCTCTCGAGCATAGCCCCGAGGGTGCGCTCGAGCGCGGCGGTGTCGTCACGGCTGTGCCAGCACCCCAGCACCTCGACGGGAAGGGCGGCGAGGGCCGCGGGTAGCAGGGCTTGGCTTGCGTCATGAATCTGCCCCCAGGCCAGGGGGGCGCCGGGCTCGGCGAGTTCGTCCCCGGTGCTGAGCAGGGCGACCCGAGGTCGACGCCAGCAGCGCACGGCGTCGAGCCCCGCTGCGGCGAAGAGTCCCAGGTGCCGTGCATGAAGAGCGAGACCGGGTTGCCCTAGGGGCTGACCCTCGTCGACGTCACCTCCAGCGGGGCGCACATAGCGCCCGCCCTCAAGGGTCTGTTCGGCGAAGATCCGGTCTCCTTCCCGGCGCAATTCCTCCTGCGGGAGGACGCTGTCGCAGCCGGGCGGCACCGGTGCGCCAGTGAAGATGCGCAGGCAGCTTCCCGGGGGAAGGGCTTCGTTCCAGGGCTGCCCGGCCCAGGCCGTTCCGACCACGGCCAGCCCCTCTTTGCCTAGCGCACCCAACTCCGCCTCTCGGCAGGCATAGCCGTCCATAGCGGAGGCTGGGAAGGGGGGTACGGCGTGGGTTGCCCGTGGCGCCTCGCTCAAGATCCGTCCGAGCGCTGCGCTTAGGGTAAGGCGCTCTTCCGTCTGTGGGGCGGGGAGCGTGGCTTCTAGCTGCGCCCAAGCGTCGTCAAGCTCGATCATGGCAAGGGTCGTCCTTTGCGGGGTAACGCCGTATTCTAGCGCCCCGACCAAAGGGGCACGCCATGTTGGGATCGCTTACATTGCCGTCGAACGTTCTTGCCCTCGACACCTCGGGGCCCGCCTGCTCCCTCGCCTTGAGCACGGAGGGGCGGGTGCTGGAGCGCCACGAAACGGGCGCCCGCATTCATAACGAACGGCTCCTTGCCCTACTTGATGAGCTGTTCAAGGAAGCGGCGCTGTCTCCCCGAGCGTTAGATTGTCTTGTGCTTTCCGTGGGTCCTGGCGCCTTTACGGGCTTGCGCATTGGCACCTCTGCGGCGCAGGCCATGGCCTTTGCCGCGGGCGCGCCGGTGCTTTGCATCTCAAGCCTTGAGGCGCTTGCGCTGACCCATCAGGCCGCGTTGGTGGCCGAGGGGCTGGACGCGGTGGAGGTGCTGGTGGATGCGCGCATGGGGGAGCTCTATCGAGCAACCTTTGTCCTTGATGAGAGCGGGCTTGCCTATGAGGACGAGGATGAGATCACCACGGTTGAGTCTCTGACGGAGGCGCCGGCCCTTTCCTCTCAGTGGGGGCTGATTGGCGATGGGCAGGACCTTCCAGCCCTTGCCCCGAGGGGCGCTGAAGCGGGCTTCCGGGAGTCCAGCAACATCGTACGAGCTCGGGCGTTGCTGCCCCTGGTGGCCCAGCGCGAGCCCGGCGCCCCGGAAAAGGCGGTGCCGCGTTACCTCGAGGGCCGCGTGCGATGGCAGCCCGCGGCGGCCCCGGGCATCCCTGTCCCCAGCGCTTGATGATTCAGGGGGCGTTGCCATCCGCTTCCGTCTTCGATGGGCTTTCGGAGTGTTCCCTTCCCGAGGGCTGGGGCTGGCGTCGGGACGGGCCCCTGGCCCTCGTGCCTCCGGCGGTCCTGGCCCTTGCGCCGCTTACCTTGGACTTCGGGGCCGGGCGTCTCGCCCACCGTTTACTGCGGGCTTCCGAGGAGCCCCTGGTGCGGGCCCTGGGGCTGCGCCGTAAGGACGGCCCGCGCCGGGTGGTGGATATGACTGGAGGGCTTGCGGGGGACGCTTCTCGCATGGCGGCAGCGGGGGCAGAGGTGCTGTTGATCGAGCGCCACCCTGCCGTGCTGGCGCTGGTAGTGGATGCCCTTCGTCGCGCTGAGGTCGAAGGTCCAGCCCCCTGGGGGGACCGGCTGCGACTGAGCCTTGGGAATGCCTGCGACGCCCTACCGGAGGGTTTCCATGCGGCCTATCTGGACCCGATGTATCCCCCTCGAAAAAAGGCCGCCCTTGGGGCTCAAGAGTTGCGCGTCCTCGATGCTTTGTTTGCGGCGTCGGAAGGCGGCGAGCGCGCGGCGGTAAGTACGCCTGAAGCACTGCTCGCCGCGGCCCGGCGCGGAACCTTTCGGCGCATCGTCATGAAGGGGCCCGCGAGCTACCTGCCGCCGCCACCAGCGCCGGATTTTGTCCATCGTGGTAAGGCGGTGAACTTCTACGGCTGGCTGTCTTCCGCGAACAGTGCCTGAGGCTCGGCGAATTGGCTCTGCAGGGCAGGGTCAATGGCGCTGCGACCGAGGCGAAGGGTTTCCGTAAGACGCTCCGTGGGAAATAGGCCCCTGTCCTTCAGGGTCGCGAAGCCCCCCTCCACCAGTGCGAGGGCAAGATCGTGTCGCTCCGCAGCAAAGCTCTTCTCATCCCCCTCCAGCACCGAGGTCCAGCGCAGGATTAGGGATTCCCAGCGGGTTTCAAAGGTTTTCGGATCAAGGCCCGGATGGGCGCTCAGGAGCTGCCCGGCTAGGTAGAGACGGTGGAGCAGGTCGGTTCCAAGCTGCGCCAGCAGCGGGCCGAGGGGGTGGGGGCTGGGATGCCAGCCTCGGCAGCGGCCCCGAAGCAGAAGCCCCGTCTCCTCCAGCGCTGTGAGCTGGGCCTCCGGGCTCGGGAGCCCATCCCTCCCGGTGGGGAGCTTCCAGGCGTGGGTCAGCAGTGGGGTTAGGCGGGTCATGGCTCCTGTCAGATAGGCCTCGCTTCGCGGCCGATTCACGAGCGCGAGTAGCACCGCCGGCAGGATGACGCAGTGGGCAAGGCCGTTTCGATACCAAAGCAGGTAGGGGGCTGCGCGCTTGGCGCTGAGCACGGGCCCGAGGGGATCTTCGATGCGCTCCAGAAGCCCATCTTCCTCCCCCCGCTCTAGGAGTGCCTTGGCCTCAAGGTTCGGATGGGCCTGCAGGGGCGACAGGGGCAGGCGTTGAAGTAAGGCTTCCAGCGTCTGCAGGCTTTCCAAGGCCTGCTGCTCGCGCAGGCGCGCCTTCGGCGCGGAGAGGAAGAGGAGAGCGAGGCGCGCGATGCCATTGGCCGGTGCGACAGCGTTGATGCGACCGAGCAGGGTCGCACCCAGGGCCCGTAGGGTGGCGCTATCCTCAGAGCCGGCGGTTGGGTGCTGTGCAAGGAAGGTCGGAAGGGGCAGGGGCTCGCCAAAGGTGACGGTTACGCCCCCGAAGCGCTGACGCAGGAATTGGCGCGCCGAGCGGAGCAGACCCAGGAGGCTTTCCCGCTCCTTCTCGCCGCCGCGGAGCTCTTTCAGGTAGCTGCCACCTTCAATAATGCGCTCGTAGCTGAGGTGCACGGGCACAAAGGCGAGGGGTCGGCGGAGCCCGCGGTGGTGCGCCCCAAGGGTCATGCGCAGCATGCCCCAGCGCGCGCTCAGCATGCGGCCGCTCCGACTGCGGCCCCCCTCCACGAAGTATTCCATGGCGAAGCCGTGGGTGAAGAGATGGTCCACGTAGCTCTCAAAGACCGCGGTGTAGAGGGGATCCCCAGCGAACTTACGGCGCATGAAAAAGGCGCCCCCCCGCCGTAGGAGGGGGCCGGCCACGGGGAGGTTGAGATTATTTCCCGCGGCAATATGGGGCAGCATGACGCCCCCGTAGAAGAGCACGTAGCTGAGCAGAAGATAGTCGACGTGGCTGCGATGGCAGGGAACGTAAACCAGGGTGTGGTCCCCTGCGAGCTCCCGGGCGCGATCGAGGTGCCTGACCGTCACCCCGTCGTAGAGGCGATTCCAGAGCCAGCTGAGAAGCCAGTCGAAAAAGCGCACGGTTGGATAGGAAATATCCGAGACGATCTCCTCGGCCATGGCTCGAGCGTCACGCCAGGCCCGCTCTCGAGGCTGCTCTGCGTCGTCGATGGCCGCGCGGACTCGAGGATCCTGAAGTACCTCCCCCATAAGGGTGCGACGGTGTGACAGGTCCGGGCCCAGAAGCGCTTCCCGGTGCCCCCGAAAGTGCTGTCGCAGTAGCCTTAGGAGGCGCCGTTCAGCGATGGCCGGGGGGCAATCCCGAGGGAAGGCCCCCGGCTCGATGGCCGGGGCAAAGCGAAGAAAGATGTGATGGCGGTTGAGCGCAAAGGCGAGCCAGCGCCGGAGCCGGCCCGTGGTGGACCAGCGCTCGCTGAATAGCCAGGGGAGGAGCGCACCCTGGCGTTGGGGCGCGCGACCCCAGAAGACGGAAACGGCGAAGATTTGGGGAGGTGCGTCGCTACCAAGCTGCTCCGAGAGCGCGGGCAGGGCTTCGGAAAAGCGCCGGGCGCTTCGCCGACCGAACAGCCAGTGGCCTTCCCGACGGCGCAAAAACACCAGCCCCGGCGTCGTGCTGGGCCCCGCAAGCTCGCCCTGAGCAAGGGGTAGGCCCTGGCGAAGGCAAGCGCTTTCCAGGGCCAGGCGCGCCAGGTGAGAGCGCTCCTCAAGGACGTAAACCGGGGCGATAGCAAGGTTCGCCGGGAGCCCCTCGACATCAAGGGCGCGGGCCCGGAAGGCGCGGCCGAGAAGTCCTCGCAGCAGGCGATACCCCAGACTGTCCCCCCAAGGCCGAGCCACGGCGAGCCCCCTTCCCCACGTTAAGGGCTTCAGTGTAGCAAGTGCATCGAAAAAAAAGCGTCAGGGGCTTGTCGGATCCCGGCCCTCGTAGTAGCCGTCGATGGTCCGGGGCGCGCCCTCTTTCTCGCGCTGGGGCGACACGCGCCAAATGCCATTGGCCTTACGGGTCGTGATCGCTTCCACCTCTCCCGTCTCTCGAAGAATGGTCGGGCGAAGGAAGACTAGAAGATTGCGCTTGATCCGCTCCCGGCTAGTGTTTTGAAAGAGCTTCCCGGCCACGGGAATGGCAGAGAGAAGGGGAACGCGCTGGACCGACTCTTGGGTGTCGTCCTGGATAAGGCCGCCCAATACTATGGTCTGAGCGTCCTCCGCCAGAATGACCGTATTGATGGTGCGCTTGTTCGTGACAATGTCTGAAAAGCCCCCTTCGCCAATGGTTCCAGCATTGACTACGGAGGAAACCACCTGCTCCACCTCCAGACGCACCGAATCCCCTTCGTGGATATGGGGGATTACGCGAAGGGTAATGCCAACGTCTTCCCGCTGAATCGTGGTGAAGGGGTTATTCGCGCCGCTCTGGTTCGTCGTGAAGGACCCGGTTCGGAAGGGGACGTTTTGCCCCACCACGATGGAGGCTTCCTCGTTATCGAGGGTGAGGATGCTCGGCGTGGACAGCAGGTCCGAGTCGCTGTTGCTGTTCAAGGCTTGAAGAATCGCCCCGAAGGAAACGCCATTGGACAGCTTAGCCACGGCTACGGAGGGGCTGGTGAGGCTGGCGCCGGCACCAAGGAGATTAAGGTCCTCGGTGCTTTCGATGCTACCGTCGCCAATGGTGTTCCCAAGGAGGGCTTGGAGAGCTCCAGCGAGAGGGCTAACTGCGAGGGGTGCGGAGTCGCCGTCCCTGTCAATGACCGCCAAATCGACACCTAGATCTCGGCGGTCCTGGACCGCGACCTCCACGATGGCCGCTTCGATCAGTACCTGGGTGCGGCGGACGTCGAGGCTTCTGAGAAGCTCCGACACTTCGGCGAGGGTTGAGGGGTCGCTTCGCACCACCACCGCATTGAGGGACGGGTCTGCGGCGATGGTCGTGGCAGCGGCGCCGCTCTTATCCCCATCCTTTCCAGTGACGATTCCCTGAAGAAGTCCCGCCACCTCCTCCGCATCGGCATGGCTTAAGCGGAAGACGCGCGTAGAGCCTTGCCGAGTGGCGGGCTGGTCGAGCTGTTCAATGAGGCGCTGAAGCCGCGTCAGGGGTTCGGCCTGGCCACGAAGCACAAGGGAATTGTTTCGGGCGTTCGCCACCACCTGCACCGCCTGGGGGTTATTTCCCGACTCCCCGAGGGCGTCCGGAGCAAGCTCGGCGAGCAGAGCCACCATGGTGTCGACGTAGGCCTCCTTCAGCGGCACCACCACGACCTGTTCGTCATTGGCGACATCGATTTCCTGGATGATTTTCTCCATGCGCGCGATGTTTTCCGCATGGTCCGAAAGAATGATCACGTTGGGCTTATCGACGGAGGCGACGTGGCCGTATTGGGGAATGAGGGGGCGAAGAATCTTGACCAAGTCGTTCGAAGGGACGTTTTCGGCCTTGATGACCCGGGTGACGATAGCTTCGCCATTGGCGCCTTCCGTGAAATCCAGGGGCGCGCTGGACTGCTTAGCCAGCGTTTGCTGCACGATTTTGATCACTCCGCCGGCGGGGATGGCGGCGAAGCCGTGCACACGAAGGACCGATTGGAAGAGTTCATAGACGCCGTCCTCATCGAGCGCCGTGGACGACACGATGGTGATGCGCCCCTGCACCCTCGGATCGATAACAAAGTTCTTACCCGTGATGCGGGCGACTTCAGAAATAAAGGCGTCAAGCTCGGCGTCCTTGAGATTGATCTGCCAGCTGCCCGTTTCCCCCTGGGCCCCAAGGGCAAGGGTCAGGAGCATCGCCGTGGCAAGCACGCGCCGACCGTTCCGGGCGAGAAGGCGACGCAGCATCAGGAGAGGATTCGACATGGGCGGCTCACTCAGGAATGGGGGCGGTGACGAAGAAGGTTCGCTGGCCGCGTTGAATTTCGAGGCGCGCGCTGCCCGAGGCCAGCACTGCATCAATTTGTTGGGGATTTTGCGCCAGGCCGTCCACGCCCTGGCCGTTAACCGACAGGATTCGATCCCCGGGGCGCAGACCTACCTGGGCCAGGGCTGCGGCGGGCACCTGGTTATTGATTTCCAGGCCGCCGCCGCTGGCGGGGGCGAGGCCGTAGCTCGCAAGGGCAGCGTCCCCCTGTTCCGCGAGGGCGCCCTGGAAAGCGCGCAAGGAGGAACGGGGCGAGAAGACGTTGGCGCTGCCGGCGCCGGGCGCGCTTGTGGGGCGACGCGCGAGGTCGCTCGCGCTGCGTGGGCGGGATGAGGACGAGCCTACGCTAGCGCTCTGGCGTTGGCGCGTATCCTGGACCCCGGCCAGGGTTGAAGGGAGGGCAGACAGGGCCGCGCTGTCGGCGGCGCTGCCCGCACCCTGGGCGCGGAAGCCTGCGGCGGCGGCGCCCTTCGGAAAACGGAGCGCCTCCAGTTGGCCCTGGCGTCGCAGCAGCACCTGATCTTTCTGTACCTCGGCGAGCACCGCCCCCCCGGGCAGGGAGGCGCCTTCGAGGTAGCGTCGCGGCTGCCCGCCGGCGGCGGAGATCAGGGCGCTGGATTCGCTGTTGCCGCTGAAGAGTCCGTGAAGCGTGAGGGCGAGGCGGGTTTCCGGCGCATTCGCCACGGGTCCTGCAGCGGATGGCCCGGCGGCAGTGCCGAAGAGCGCCGCCTGCAGTAGCCGCTGCCGGTCGTAAGCTGGCGCCGTCGCCGGGGTGACCCTGGCTCCAGGCACGGCCGGAGGCGGGGTGGTGAACAGCATGACCCGATCCGCGAGATAGGCCCCAAGCGCTACCAGCAGCGCGAGGCTGAGCACCCTGGCTCCTCGGTTGGATCCGTTAGCAGTCATGGTGGCCTCCGGAGCCATCAATGAGTGCCTCAAAGTGTACCAGCGTCCTAGCGCGGGGCGTCATAACACGCGCTCCGACAGCTCAAGAAGAACCGTGTCATCACCCATGCCCTCTGGCGCAGGGAAATCGGCCAGGCGAAGCAAACGTCGTCGGACCGCCAGATCAACCCAGCCGCCGGGGCGGAGCACGAGGGACAGCACGGGGCCGCTGGGGGCGGACACCTTGGCTTCCAGCTGCCCTCCAGCCCTCGGCGTCAGCTCCGCGCTGAGGGGCGGAAAGGTGGGCGCATAGCTATTGCCGCCAAGGCGATAGCGCACGAGGCCGCCGGTCCAGCGAAGGGCGCCGGACGCGCTTTCGAGCTGGTTACCGCGGCCGGACAGCGTGAGGTTACGGCCCTGGAGCGTGCCCTCCGGCGCGATCGCGTAGGGGGCGAGGGCGTCCTTGAGGGCGCGGCTATCGAGAATTAGGCGTTGCACCGTTGCGCGCCATGCGGTGGGGGCAAGCTCGGCCTGGGCCGTGCCCTGGAGGGCGGGCCCCTGGAGGCTGAGGGTCACCGGGACGCCGTCCAGGCTGGTAGGGAGGCCCACGGTCCAACGCAGCATTCCGAGCTCTTGGCCTCGATAGGCAAGCTGGCTTTCTCCGTGTAGCAGGTGGCCCGCGGTTCCGCTAAAGCTTAAGGGGCCTTCGCTCGGAAGGGGCAGCCACGCAGCGGGGGCTCGAAGCATCAAGGTGAGGAGGAAGGCGCCGATCACCCAGGAGGCGCCGCTAAGCCAGGGCCTTATCCTTTCCATGGGATTTCTCGCCACGCCTGCCCCTGCCATTCGAAGAATCGATCGGCTTCTAAGGCTTCCCCTTCGGCCCAGGGTTCGGCGGCACAGCGGAGCTTCGCCTTGGGAAAGGCGGCGGCCAGGGCTTCTCCGAGGGCCTGGTCCGCGCTCCAGGGGGTGAGGGCCGCGGGCTCGAGCCCGAGGGCATGCCAGGCGCCGAGGGCTCGGGCAGTGACGCGCAGGGTGAGGTCCCCGTGCTGCGCTGCCCAACCCGTGCCCCGAGGTGCAGGGGCGAGGGCGCCGCCCAGGGCCTCGCCCAGCCACCCCTGTAGAGCATCGTCTTCGATATCCTGGAAATAGACTTCGAGGTCCGGCAGTTCGGGCATGGCGGTTCTCTTCAAGCGCAGGCCGCACTGTGCGCGCGGCGGGTCACATTTTTATGACGGCAGCCGGGGCAGGAGGTGCTCCCCTAGGGCCTCGTAGACGTCACGCAAGCGCGGCAGGTCCGCGGCGATGACCCGCTCGTCGATTTTATGGATCGTCGCATTCACCGGTCCCAGCTCCACCACCTCCATGCCCCGCGGGGCAAGAAAGCGACCGTCGGACGTGCCGCCACCAGTGGATCGCTCGGGCCCGTATCCCACGACCTGCGCGAGGGCCTGCTCCGTCGCTTCGATCAAGGGGCCGCCATCGGTGAAGAAGGGCGGGCCCGAGAGGGCCCAGGTGAGCGTGTAGTCGCAATTCGCTTCCGTTAAGCATGCCTCGACGCGAGCTTGGAGCCCTTGCGGCGTTTGCCCGGGGTTGAAGCGGAAGTTTACGTCGGCGGTCAGGGAGCCGGGGATTACGTTGGTGGCGCCGGTCCCCGCGTTCACATTGGAGATTTGAAAAGTGGTGGGAGGAAAGGGGCCGTAGCCGTCATCCCAGTGTTGCGACACCACGGCGGCAAGGGGCGCGAGGGCTTCGTGAATAGGATTTCGCGCCTTTTCCGGATAGGCCACGTGGCCTTGCACGCCCCGCACCTCAAGGTGGCCACCCAGGGAACCGCGGCGGCCCACGCGAATGACGTCGCCAAGCTTTTCTGCGCTCGAGGGCTCCCCCACCACAACCCACTGGGGCAGCTCGCCCCGTGCTTCGAGCACATCGGCCACGTGCCGGGTCCCGAACTGTGCGGGTCCTTCTTCATCGCTTGTGAGCAGAAAGGCCAGCCGACCGGACCGAGGGTGCTGGCAGAGGCGTTCGGCGGCGCAGACCATGGCGGCGAGGCTGCCCTTCATGTCCGCTGCCCCCCGGCCCCATAGCCACTCCCCGTCAAAGTGGCCTTCGAAGGGCGGATGGGTCCAGGCCGCCTCCGGCCCGGGCGGCACCACGTCAGTGTGGCCCGCAAAGGCCAGGGTCGGGCCCTCCGTGCCCCAGACCGCCCAGAGATTGGAGACTCCCCCTTCGTCCATGCGTTCGCAGTGAAAGCCCAGTGCCTCGAGGCGCTCGGCGATCAGGGTGAGGCACCCTGCGTCCTCCGGGGTTACGGAGGGGCGGCGGATGAGGGCCTGGGTGAGGGCTAGGGTGGGTTCCATGGCCTAGGCGCCCTGATGAAGCATGGGGTTTAGGGCGATGGCTTGGCGATTGCTGCGGCATTCTACAGCGCCGGTTTCGCTATGGCGGAGAAAGAGCATGTCGCTCCCGCCGGCAAGCTCTCGCGCCTTGCAGACCCGAACCACCGCGCCCTCTTCATCACGGAGAGTCACCCGGGTGCCGGGGGTGATGTAGAGGCCGGCCTCGATGGTGCAGCGATCCCCGAGGGGAATGCCCGTGCCTGCGTTAGCGCTAATCAGGCACGATTCCCCAATAGAAATGCGGGTGGTCCCACCCCCCGATAAAGTCCCCGCGGTGCTGGCGGAGCCGCCGAGGTCCGAGCCCTCGCCGACCACCACGCCCTGGGAAATCCGTCCTTCGATCATCCCGCTGGCCAGGGTGCCGGCGTTGAAGTTGATGAAGCCCTCATGCATGACCGTAGTGCCCTCCCCAAGGTAGGCGCCCAGGCGAATGCGGCTGCCATCGCCTATGCGTACCCCTGAGGGCACGACGAAGTCGGTCATGGTGGGGAATTTGTCCACGGCAAAGACCTTCAGGGTGCGGCCTAAAAGCCGCGCGTTGAGCTGCCGCGCTTCGAGCTCTTCCAGCGCCAGGGCCCCTTCGCTGGTCCAGGCCACGGTGGGCAAGGCCGCGAAGATGCCGTCGAGGTTCAGGCTGTTGGGCAAGCACAGACGGTGACTCAGGAGGTGAAGCTTGAGGTAGGCCTCGGCAGTCTCCGCGATGGGGCCGTCTTCCCCTAGGCAGGTGAGTAGTACCGGGCCCTGGGCCTTCAGCAGCGTGGCCGCGAGGGCTGCCTGGGCCGTTTCTCCGGCCTCGAGCCAGCCCTGACGCAGGCGCTGGAGATCCAGCGGCGACATCCGATGTACCCCAGCGGTGTCTAGCGCTGCGGCCCGTAGGCCAGCCAGGAGCCCGGTGTCGGGCGTCAGGATCGGCTGCGGGTAATAGACGGCCAGGACGGATCCCTGGGCGTCCTGTTGAGCAAGACCGAGGGCTACGGAAAACATGGTGACTCCTAGCGGTGGGGGGGGCGCTGCCCCGGCGATTGGTCGAAGGCCTCATCCAAGCGTTGGCGGATGGTGTCCTGAAGCCGGGCTAGGGTAGCGGGATCGGTTATGGGCTCCCGGTCTTCCCCGGTGATGTAAAAGACGTCGTCAATGCGCTCCCCGAGGGTTGCGATCTTGGCGCCCTGAAGCGAGATGCCTTCTTCCAGGAAGATAAGCCCAAGGCGGGCGAGGAGCCCCGGACGATCGTTGGCCACCACGCGCAAATCCGTCACCGGGGTGCGTGGATCGTTCTCCACGTAGACCTCCGTGGGGGTCTGAAAAGCCCGGAGGGCTCGGGGAATGCGCCGGCGTACTACGTCGGGAAAGGCGTTGGGTTCAGCGAGGACTTTCCGAAGGGTCGCTTCTAGGTGGCGCTGTGCCCCCTCGTTGGTGAGGGGTGTGCCCGCGTCCGTCAGTACCATAAAGCTATTGAAGCACTCCGCGCTGCCTGTGGTGTGCACCCGAGCTTCATGGACCGAGAGGTCCTGCTGATCGAGGATGGCCGCCGTTGCGGCAAACAGGTTGGCCTGGTCGTGGGCGAAGATGAAGACCTGGGTTGCGCCTTCGTGGGCACCGCCGGCTTGGGTGTAGGCGCGTACGCGCACCAGGGGGCCGTCGGCTTCGAGGTTATGGCTAAGCGCCGCCTCGAGCTGCCACACGATGTCTTCGACCTCAAGGCGCAGGAAGTAGTCCTCGTCCGTTTCGCTGAAGAAGGCCGCCACGGACTCCGCCTTGATGCCCCGGACCGCCAGGGCGTCGAGGGCCGCCTGCCGGCTGCTGGCGATCCAGTCTTCTCGGTCCGGGATCGCCGCCCCATGGGACGCGAGTAGCTGCCGAGTTTCCTCGAAGAGCTGGCGCATGAGAGTGGCGCGCCAGCTGTTCCAGAGGGACGGATTGGTCGCATTGATGTCTGCCACCGTGAGGGCGTAAAGGTAGCGGAGACGCTCTTCCGTCTTCACCTCCTCGGCGAAGGCCGCAAGTACCTCAGGGTCGCTGATGTCCTTGCGTTGCGCAACGTCGGACATGAGCAGGTGCTGGCGCACGAGCCAGCTGATCAGAACCCGGTCCGCGGGCTCAAGACCATGGCGCTGCGCGAACTGCTCCACGTCCTCGGCGCCGAGGGTGGAGTGGTCGCCGCCGCGCCCCTTTGCGATGTCGTGGTAGAGCCCGGCGATGTAGAGAAGCTCCGGTTTAGGGATTTGACGCATGCACTCGTGGGCCACGGGGTAGCGCTCCCGAGCGCTCTCGTAGAGAAAGCGCCGGAGGTTCCGCAGGAGCAGCATGGTGTGCGCGTCCACCGTATAGATGTGGAAGAGATCATGCTGCATCTGCCCGATGATGCGTCCGAATTCCGGCAGGTAGCGGCCGAGCACGCCGTAGCGCCGCATGCGCGTGAGCTGAGAGACGAGGCGATGGGGGCTTCGAAGCAGGGCCAGGAAGCAGGCACTGTTCTCGGGGTTCGCCCTGAAGGCATCGTCGATAAGCTCTAGGTTCTGGCGGATCATGCGGATCGTCGAGGCTCGGACGCGGTCGATGTCGTCCCGGTTGGCGAGGATGACAAAAAGCTCGAGGAGAGCTCGGGGGCGCGCTTTGAAGACGTCCTCGCGGCGCGCGGCCAGCGTATGGCCTTGAACTTCGAAGTCCTCGTTGATGATTTCCGGGGGCTCCGCCTCGGCCGGGGAAACGATGGCTTCGTCGAAATGCTGAAGGATGAGGTCGTTCAGCTCCCGGAGCGCGAGCACGTGTAGGTAGTAGTCGTGCATGAAGCGCTCTACGGCGAGCTGGCCGCCGCTGTCTTCGTAGCCAAAAAGGGTCGCGAGCTGCCGCTGGTAGTCGAAGCGGAGCTGCTCCTCAGCGCGCTTGGCCAGCATGTGCAGGCCCCAGCGCACTTTCCAGAGGAAGTCCCGGCCCTGAAGTAGCGCTAAAAGCTCGTCGGCGGTGAGGAAGCCGAGGCTAATTAAGTGTTCAAAATCGTTGGTGCCGTAGTGGTGTCGGGCCACCCAGCCGAGCATTTGGATATCCCGAAGGCCCCCGGGGCCATTTTTGACGTTGGGTTCGAGGTTGTACTC
>JADHNT010000097.1 GCA_016779385.1 Pseudomonadales bacterium | reverse complement strand
TTCGAGGCGGACGTGTCCGCCGTGCTCGGGCAGGCGGGCCTGGAGGCGCTCGCCCAGGGCGCACCCAACGCGCTTTACGCCGTGATCACGGCCTTCGGCGCCGGCCGGCGGAACCTGCCCTGGCGCCTCGCCCTCACGGCGCTGGGTAATGCGCTCCGTCCCCGGTCCTTCGCCCAGGGCGGTGCCCTGAGCCTTGGGCAGCGTCTGCTCGCCGGACCGGCTCCCGTGCCGCCTTGGCTTCGCGCGGCGCTCCCGGGCGCCGAACTCACCTTGCGCCCGGAGCAATGGCCGGCGGCGCTGTTGGCCACGGCGGCCGTGCCTGGGCTCATTCGCCCCGTGGAGGGGTTGCTGGCCGGGGACGCTCTCGGAATTGATGGGGGCATCGCGGACTATCATTTCGGCGCTATCCCGCGCCACGACGGCTTTACCCTTTACCCCCATTTTTACCCCCATCTGGTGCCCGGGTGGTTCGATAAGCCCTTTGCCCGCCGGCGCGTCGATCCCAGATCCGTGGATCACCTGTTACTGCTGGCACCGTCCCCGGCCTTTGTCGCGGGCCTGCCTGGAGGCAAAATCCCAGACCGGAAAGATCCCCAGGCCCTCGGGGGTGCGGCCCTGGGGGCTCGCTGGGGCCAGGTGGCGGAGGCGTCCCGCGCGCTGGGGGACGCCTGGGGGGCGCTGACGGAAGGGGAGGGGCTGGGCCTGGCGCGAGCCCTTGCGTCCTGACGGTGAGGGCGCCATGGTTCACGGCATTGGATCAAAAGGGGAGGGAGATCCCATGAGCATTGCCTATCAGCGTTTCGTCATCGATGAGCTACCGAAGGGGCCCCTCGAGGAACGGCACTTTCGCCTAGAGGAGGGCGTGCTTCCCGCGCTAGAGGCGGGGCAGGTCGCCGTCCGGGTCATTTTGATCTCTCAGGATGCGGCCAACCGTGCTTGGCTGCAGGGCGCCACCTACCGGGGGGCGGTGCAAACCGGCGATGTAATGCCCAGCGGTGCCATCGCTGAAGTGCTGGCTTCGGAGGATCCGGCTTTTGCGCCCGGCGCGCTGGTCTACGGTGATATCGGCTGGCAAAGCCACGCGATCATGCCTGGCGCGGTGCTCCGCCATGTCGGCCCTCACCGCCCCCTGACCCATCACCTTTCCCTTCTGGGCGTCGCTGGAAAGACGGCCTACCACGGACTCTTCCAGGCCGCAGGCATTCATGCCGGGGAAACGCTCCTGGTGTCGGCGGCGGCAGGCTCCGTGGGCTCCCTCGTAGGTCAGCTCGGAAAGCTCAAAGGCGCACGGGTCATCGGTGTGGCCGGCGGTCCGGAAAAATGCGCTTGGGTTCGCGACACGCTGGGCTTTGATGAATGCCTTGATTACCGAGATGAGAGCCGACCCCTGCCGAAGGCCCTCGCGGCCGCGGCCCCCGAGGGTGTCGACGCGTATTTCGACAACACCGGTGGGCCTATTCTCCAGGCAGCGCTCTTTGCCATGCGAGAGCAGGGCCGCATCGCCTGCTGCGGCGCCGTGTCCATGTACGACGGCGCACCCCGCCCGGGCCCCGTGGGGGTGCCGGGGCTCATTGTGGTGAAGCGCCTGACCCTGAAGGGCTTTATTGTTTCCGACTACGCCCACCTGGATGCGGACGCTGAGCATGAACTTGCGCTTTGGGCGAAGCAGGGCCAGTTGCATATGGAAGAGGACATCCTCGAAGGGCTTGAAGCGGCGCCGCGGGGGCTGATTGGCCTTTTGGCAGGACAAAATCGGGGCAAGCGCATGGTGCGCCTGGCCCCCGATCCGGCTTAAGCATGTCCTACTCAGCGCCCTGGGTGCTTCTAGCGCTGGCGGCGGCCGGCGGACTCATTTACCTCCTCCAGCCCGTGCTGGGGCCCTTCCTTTTTGCCGCTTTGCTGGCCTATCTCGGCGATCCCCTCGCCGATCGTCTGGAAGCTCGGGGCCTGGGCCGCACCGGCGCCGTGGTGCTGGTATTCATGGCGCTAAGCCTTGCCCTGACGCTGGGGCTTCTTGGGTTCCTCCCCCTTTTAGTAGAGCAACTGCGTGACCTTCTGCAGCGCCTGCCAGGGGCTCTGGCTTGGCTCGAGTCCACGGCTCGGCCCTGGCTTGAGCATCGCTTCGGCCTTGCGCTGCCGAGCCTTGAGAGCGCCGAGGTTAATGCGCTGCTCCGGGAGCATTGGCAGTCCACGGGGGAATTAGCCGGGCAGGTGCTGCGCAGCGCCTTCGCCTCTGGGGCTGCGGTGCTGGGGACCCTGGCCACCTTGGCTCTGGTTCCCGTGGTGACCTTCTACCTGCTCCGTGACTGGGATCGTCTGATCGCGCAGGTCCAGGCCTTGCTGCCCCGCGATCTCGAACGGGTGCTGACACCCTTAGCGCGGGAGTGCGATGAGGTGATCGCGGCGTTCCTTCGAGGGCAGCTGCTGGTCATGCTGGCCCTAGGAACGCTCTATGCGGTGGGGCTCGCCCTCGTGGGTCTCGACTTTGCGCTGCTCATCGGCTTGGTGGCGGGGCTTGCAAGCCTCGTCCCCTACCTAGGACTGGCCGTGGGCCTAGTGCTCGCTGGGGGCGCGGCGCTATTTCAAGGGGGCGACCCTTTAACGGCCTTGGCGGGGGTTGGGGCCGTCTTTGCCGTGGGCCAAGCTCTCGAGGGCATGGTCCTCGTGCCCTGGCTTGTGGGCGATCGCATCGGCCTTCATCCCGTCGCCGTGATCTTTGCGGTGCTTGCTGGGGGACAGCTGTTCGGTTTTACGGGGGTCTTGCTGGCCCTGCCAGTGGCCGCAGTGATCGCCGTGGCCCTGCGTCACGCCCACGAGCCCTACCTACGCAGCCGCTTCTACGGCGGCCGGCAGGACGAGGGGTCCTAGGCGGACCTCCTTAGGCGCCGGGCGGCAGCACGGGCCGAATCGTCGGCATGGATCGGGGGCCTATGGCCCAGCGGTGCAAGGCGTCGATGGAGTCGAAGCGGCACAGTCCTTCAAGCTGCTTCACGGTGACAGCCATGAGGTCGAAGTCCCCGGCGCGATGCCGTTCCAGGGCCTGCTGTGGGGTAATCCAACAGCTATCGTCGAGTTCCTTGTCATCGTGGAGCCCAACCTGCTGCGGCGGCGCCTCGGCTATAAAGAAGCGCGTATCGAAGCGCCGGGGCCGGCCCAGGGGCGTGACCCATCGGTTGTAGAAATGCACCCGGTCGCAGGCGAGGGTTAGCCCTTCCTGCTTGCAAAGAGTTTCCAGATCCAGCGTGCCGTCGTGAATGGCGTGGCGATAGGCCTCAAAGCGCTCCCGCTTCTCCCCTTCGAGGGTGACCAGCTGGCCAAGATCGTTGTAGGCCAGCAGCACCCCCGCTTCCTCGAAGGTTTCCCTAATGGCTGCAATCCAAAAGCCTCGCCACTCATGGCCGATGGCGTCGAGTTGAGGTTGCTGGGCTTCGCTGGGCCCGGTGCGATAGGGGTCGTAGGCATGGAGGTGGTCGTCTCCCTCCACCCGGCCCCCGGGAAAGACATACATGCCGCCGGCAAAGGCGGAGCCCATGGTGCGCCGAAGCATGAACAGCTCCAGACCCTGGGGGGCGCTGTCCCGGGCCAGGATGATAGTGGCCGCGGGGCGAATCGGTTGAACCGGTTTGCTCATGAAACTCCCTCCTCTCTCCAAGATGATACACGGCTTCGTCCCAAGCTATGCTGTGGGCGGAACATCAGCCTTGGGGAGACGTGGGATGAGTGCAGGGGGATTAAACGCCGGGCAGCTGGCGCGCATCGAGCAACATCTAGCCAGCCGATATATCGATAAGGGAAAGCTTGCGGGGACGCTGACGGCGGTCTGGCGCCGCGGCGAGCTGGCCTATCTGAAGCCCCAGGGGCAGCGGGATCTGGCCTCCGGCGCGCCCATGGCGGAAGACACCATCTTCCGCATCTACTCCATGTCCAAGCCCATTACCTCCGTAGCGTTGATGATGCTCTATGAGCGCGGGGTCTTTCAGCTTGGCGATCCCGTTCATCGCTGGATTCCCGAGTGGGCCGAGCAGCAGGTTTATGTATCCGGGATCTACCCCCACTTCCAGACTCGCCCCGTGGACCGACCCATGATGGTGAAGGATTTGCTGACCCACATGAGCGGCCTGACCTACGATTTTATGGCCGCTACGAACGTGGATGCGGCTTATCGCAAGGTAGGGCTACGGCTCCAGGGGTCAGGGCTGACCCTTGATACCTTCGCCGAGCGCCTCGCGCCGCTCCCCTTGCTGTTCTCGCCCGGGTCCTCCTGGAACTACTCCTTCGCGACGGACGTCTGCGGGTTGCTCGTTCAGCGCATGAGCGGCCTGCCTTTGGACCAGTTCCTTCAGCAGGAAATCTTCGGGCCTCTGAAGATGGGGGATACGGGCTTCTCCGTGCCTGAGTCAGAACGGCACCGCTTTGCCTCTAATTACGAGCGCGCCCCGGATCGGAGCCTCCGTTGCATCGACGAGGCAAGCACGAGCCCCTTTTGCCAACCGGCAACTTTTTTCTCCGGCGGGGGCGGCCTCCTGTCCACGGCGCACGATTACCTGCGCTTTTGTCGCATGCTGCTCGGGGGCGGCACCCTCGAGGGCGCGCGCATTATCGGCCCGAAGACCCTGGCGCTCATGGGTACGAACCACCTGCCCGGCGGGGGCGATCTTACTGAGTGGGCCCAGGGTAGTTTCAGCGAGACCACCTACGAAGGGATTGGCTTTGGCCTCGGCTTTGCCGTGAACCTGGGTATGGCGGCAACGAGTGCCGTGGGGACGGAAGGGGAGCTGTTCTGGGGCGGCGCCGCAAGCACGATCTTTTGGGTCGACCCCCAGGAAGATCTTGCTTGCGTGTTCCTGACCCAGCTTATGCCCTCGGGGACCTACAATTTCCGAGGGCAGCTGAAAGCCTTGGTTTACGGCGCCATCGAACCCTAGAAACCGTGGAAGGACACGATTTCGTCCACGGGCACACGCTCGCTGCGGAAGTTTGCGATGGGGTGGCTCTCGTCTTCGTAGCCAATGGCCACGCCGCAGAAGAGCATTTCTTTATCGGGGATGTTTAGGGCCTTCACTACCGTGGGGGTCCAGACGGCCCAGGCTTCCTGGGCCGCCGTGTGAAGCCCATGCTCCCGGGCCAGCAGCATGATGGACTGCATGAACATGCCGCAGTCGGACCACTGCCCTTCCTGCATCTGCCGATCCATGGTGAAGAAGAGCGCTGCCGGCGCGCCGAAGAAGGCGTAGTTCCGGGCGAACCAGGTGAGGCGCGCGGCCTTGTCTTCCCGGGGGATGCCAAGGGCTGCGTACATGCCTTCCCCGACCTGGAAGCGGCGAGTTTTGTAGGGCTCGGTGAGCTCCGGGGGATAGATGTGGTATTCCGCCCCTTCGCCCCGGGGCGTGGTTTTCATCTTCTCCTGGACCTCATCCACGATGGCTTGCTGCACGGCGCCGGTGACCGCGTACACGCGCCAGGGCTGGAGGTTGCCGCCGGAGGGGGCCCGGAGGGCGATGGTCAGAATCTCCCTCAGGAGCGCCTCGGAAACGGGCGTGTCCTTGAAGGCTCGGCAGGTTTTGCGCGTGGCTAGGGCCTCAGAAACGTTCATGGTGGTCTCCCCCGGTGCGTGATCGCCCGAGTATACGAGCTTGCGTCCCCGGGCGCCCCCGGGCATAACGCGGCCATGGCTACGCTGACGGCATTCCTATTCTGGGTCCTTCTTAGTGCCGCTGGAGGTAAGGCCCTCCGCTGGCAAGTCCTCATCCCTTGGGAGCGGCTGGCTCTGGGGGCGGAGGGCGTGGTCGGCGCGATGCTGCTGCTGCCAGCCTGGCGGAGCCCGGCCCTGGGCGCTGCGTCGCTCCTCTGGCTGGCCTACGCCGCCTATCTGCTTCGCGCCTGGCGAAGAGACGCGTCGGGTCCCTGTCCCTGTGGGGATTGGACCCCTTTACGGCTTGGCCCGCTGGTCATTGGGCGAGCCCTTGCGTTGGCGGCGCTCGCGGCCATTGCGGCGGTGCCCGGGGGCGCGGAGCCCCTGGGGCTCGCGCTCCTGCCTGGCCTCGGTTGGGCCTTCGGGTATCTTTTTTTGCTGGCGCTGGTTGCGATGGCGCAGGCGCGCTGGGCACTTGAGCAGGAGGGACGGAACGGATGAAGAGAATGGTGGCCTTTTATGGCGTGCTGGCCCTGGTGCTGGGGAGCTATGCCCCCGGGGCCCTTGCGAGGGAGAGACCGGCCTACGCGCTCCCGAGTCTCGCTACGCAGGAGGCCCTGCGGGATAGCACCTTGGAGCGGCGCATCGAGCAGCTGCTGCCGTCGCTTATGCGCCGGGCGGGCATCGACGTTTGGCTGCTCATTGCCCGGGAATACAACGACGATCCCGTGCTTCAAACCTTCCTCCCCGCGCGCTGGCCCACGGCGCGCCGGCGCACGATTTTGCTCATTCACGATCGTGGGCCCGACGCGGGGCTCGACACCCTGGCCTTCGCGCGTTACCCCGTGGGCCGCTTTAAGGCAGCCTGGGATCCCGAGACCGAGCCCAATCAGTGGGCAGCTCTGGCGGCCAAGCTCGAGGCGCTAGATCCCCGGGTGGTGGCGGTCAATCGCTCGGAAAACTTTGCCCTTGCGGACGGGCTGAGCAGTACGGAATACGCGCAGCTTTCGGCGGCTCTAGGCCCGGCGCTGCGCGGCCGGTTGGCCAGCGCCGAGCCCCTGGCCGTGGGTTGGCTGGAGACCCGTTTGCCGGAGGAGCGGGCTCGGCACGGGGAAGCCGTGGCCCTGGCCCATGCGCTGCTCGCAGAAGGCCTTTCGTCCGCTGTGGTGACTCCGGGGGAAACCCGAACCGATGACCTCGCCTGGTGGTTATTGGAAGCACTCCGGGATCGGGGCCTGACCAGCTGGTTCCACCCGAGCGTTTCCGTGCAGCGCGCCGGGGTGGTGGATGAGAGCGGGGAGGCGAAAAGCCTCTACAACGTGGTGATCCAGCCCGGTGATCTGGTGCACGTGGATTTTGGCCTCCGTTACCTGGGGCTCTACACGGATACGCAGCAGATGGCGTACGTCTTGCCGTCCGGGGCGGACAGCGCGCCGCCCTGGCTAGCGGCAGCTATGGCCCGGGGTAATCGACTCCAGGATCTGCTCACGGGGGCATTTGTGGCTGGGCGAAGTGGCAACGCGGTGCTGCGAGCGGCCCTAGGGGCCGCCCAGGCGGAAGACCTTGGGGGTGCCATCTACACCCATCCCCTAGGGCTTCACGGCCATGCCGCGGGCCCGACCATCGGAATGTGGGATCAGCAGGGCGGGGTTCCGGGCCCTGGGGATTACCCCCTGTACCCAAACACGGCCTACGCCATCGAGCTCTACGCAAGCTACGCCCCGCCGCCCTGGGGTGGGCAGCGGGTGCGTATCAAGCTCGAAGAAGATGCCTTCTTTGATGGGGAAGCCGTCACCTACCTGGCCGGTCGGCAGACGGCGTTCCATCTCATTCGATCGCCCTAGGAAAGGACCTGACCCTCGAATTCGCGGGGCTTACCCTGGAGCTTCGCGAGACCATTGAGGAAGTCCTCGAGAATCAAGTAGAGCGACGGCACGAGGAACAGGGTGATTACCGTCGCAAAGAGCACGCCGAAGGCGAGAGAGATGGCCATGGGGATCACGAAGGCCGTGGCCCAGTTGGAGTCGGCGATCAGCGGCGCTAGGCCGATGAAGGTGGTGGAGGAGGTGAGCACGATGGCTCGGAAGCGCACCACCCCCGCCCGTGCCACCGCATCCCACACGGCGACCCCCGCCCGGCGTTGGCGATTAATGTAGTCGACGAGTACCAGGGAGGCGTTCACCACCACCCCGGAGAGCGCGACCATGCCCAGCATGGAGAAGAACACCAGGGGCTCGCCCATGAGGTAGTGGCCCGTGATGGCCCCAATGGCCCCGAAGGGAATTACGCTCATGATGACCAGAGGCTGTAGGTAGCTTTTCAGGGGGATGGCCAGCAGGGCAAAGATGATCATCATGGACAGCAGGAATCCCTGGCCAAGGCTTGCAAAGGAAGAGGCCCGTTCCTCCTGCTCTCCCCCTAGGCCTATGCCGACTCCGGGGTGGGTAGCCAGCAGGTCGCGCATGCGCGTTTCGTTGATGGCGGCGATGATCTTCTCCGGCGTGGTCCGGGCCCGATCCACCTCGGCGGTGACGTTGACGATGCGCTGCCCGTCCTTGCGCAGAATGCGGGAGAAGCCGCGCCCCAGATCCATGGTAGCCACGGTGCTAAAGG
>JADHNT010000014.1 GCA_016779385.1 Pseudomonadales bacterium | reverse complement strand
GCGAGAGACTCCGCTCTTCCCCTATGGCTATGGGCTGAGCCTCGGCGACGAAGATGTCCTGAGCGGCGACCTTCCCGAGGACGATGAGGCGGCAGTGGTGTTGGAGAAGGGCGAGGTCGTGGTGTTCGATCGCACCCCTCGGGGCCCCTATGGCCTCTATCTCGGCGATCCCCTCAATTGGCGCTTACCCGTGCGTGCGCCCCTGATGGAATCAGCTGCGGGGGCGCTTTCCCTGCGCGCCGTAGACGTGCGGCGGCAGGAGGATGCTCGGCGCGCCCGATGGAATGGCCGAGCCCCGGCACAGCTCTACTGCCAGACCGCGACGCCCCATGATTTTAAGGCCCTGGGAGAGCTCGGAGGGGTGCTGACAATTACCCTGCTGATCCACGAGGCGCCCACGGCTCCGGTGTTTCTGCGTATGGATGGGACCTATCCCCGTGCAGGTGCTATTGACGTGACGGAAACCTTGGCGGCCCAGCAGCTGGAACAGGAGGTGGTGCTGAGCTGGCCCTTGAAGGGCTGGGCTGATGCCGGCGCACCTCTGGAACATATCGATACGCCTTTCCTGCTATGGACGAAGGGGCGCCTGGAGCTCACCCTGCTGACCGTGAAAATCACGGCGGTGAGCTCCGCCTAGATGCTTCGGATCGCGTTCATCGTGGCCCTGGGGGGATTCCTCATGGGCTTTGATGCGTCCGTGATCTCTGGCGTTTTAGGGCCTGTGGGGGAGCGCTTTGGGCTGTCGGAATTTGAGCAGGGTTGGTTAGTTGCGTGCCTCGCGCTGACCTCGTCCTTCGCCATGCTGGGGGCCGGAGTATTCAGCGACGCCTTTGGCCGCCGCCGAACCCTTCAGATCGCCGCCGCGCTCTATCTGCTTTCTGCCGTCGCCTCGGCGCTGGCGCCCAGCTTCAGCGCGCTGGTGCTGGCGCGCATGCTGGGAGGGCTTGGCGTTGGCGCAGCGCTCATTGTGGCCCCGCTCTATATCGCGGAACTTGCCCCGGCAAAGGATCGGGGGCGCCTAGTCTCCATCAATCAGCTGAATATCGTGGTCGGGATTTCCGCAGCCTTTTTCTCGAACTATGTGATCGCTCAGGTGTTCGCGGATCTTCCAGAGGCCCCGGCCTTCCCTGCCTGGCGCTGGATGCTTGGTATTGAGGCCCTGCCCGCGCTGGCCTATCTCCTGGGCCTCGGGGCGGTGCCGGAAAGCCCTCGCTGGCTGAAGCTCCGCGGTGAAGGAGAAAAGGCTTTTGCCATTTTGGCTGCGACGGCGGGCGAGACCGAGGCGCGGGCGGCGCTTGAGCGCATTACGCCTTCTGAACCCACGGCTGGGGCTCTCCAGGGCACGCTGCGTCGACTCCTTGACCCCGCGCTCCGACCGATCCTTGCGGTGGCCCTAGGCGTTGCCGTGCTCCAGCAAATTACGGGCATCAATGCGGTATTTTTCTATGCCCCGATGATTTTCGAGAAGGCCGGCGCCGGGGTGAATTCTGCTCTACTGCAGGCGGTGCTGATCGGCGTGGTTAATCTCCTATTTACCCTGGTGGCGCTGCGCACCATCGATCGCCTAGGGCGGCGACCCCTTCTGCTCCTTGGCCTTGGAGGCATCACTCTGGCGATGGCGCTTCTGAGCTTCGCCTTTGATCAGGCTTACTACTCACTGAGCACGGCGGCGTTGGCCTCGCTGGACGGTTCGAGCCTCCGGGCTTCGCTTGCCGGGCTTGGGGAGCAGCGCTTCGCCGATGAGGCGGTCTTCCGCGGGGCCCTGGCTCAAGCGCTGAATCCGGAGCTGCTCGCCCAGAGCGAATCGGCGCTGCTGAGCCTGGCTATTCAGATCGATGCCGTTACGGTGCTCGCGGCCATTATGTTGTTCGTGGCGAGCTTTGCCCTCTCCCTGGGCCCCGTGATGTGGGTGCTCTTTTCCGAGCTCTTTCCCCTTCCCGTGCGCGCCCTGGCCGCGGCCACGGCGGGGATGGTTAATTCCCTAGTTAGCTTTTTGGTTCAGCTGCTCTTCCCCTGGGCCTTGGCGGCCCTTGGGCCTTCCCAGACCTTTGGGCTCTTCGGCGCCTTTGCGCTCCTGGGGCTACTCTGGGTTGGGCGTGCCGTGCCGGAGACGCGCGGACGCCCCTTGGAGGCGATGGAAGGGACTCTGACTCGATCAACCTGAGGAGGTGCTTGCCATGGGGGCATTCGTTCGTTGTCTTCTACCGCTGCTTGGCCTGGCTGCGCTTACGGCCCAGGCGGCGCCGATCCCCGTCACCCTAGAGCGCCAGGGCGATCAATGGGTGCTCCTGCGTGGGGGTGAGCCTTATGAGATTCATGGCGCGGGAGTCGATGGAACGGACTTCGATGCCCTGGCCGCCCGCGGGGGCAATTCTCTTCGAACCTGGGCTGCGGATATTCCTGGCCGCAGCGCGCAGACCGTACTTGATGAGGCTCATCGTCTCGGTTTAACGGTCTCGCTCTGTTTAAACATCGCCCGAGAACGACATGGCTTCGACTACAGCAACCCGGATGCTGTGGCTGCTCAATTCGAAGAAGCTCGTGCAACGGTCGAGCGCTATAAGGATCACCCGGCGCTGCTGACCTGGATCATCGGTAATGAGCTGAATTACGACTACGAGAACCCGGCGGTGTATGACGCGGTCAATGACATTGCCACCATGATCCATGAAGTGGATGGACAGCACCCGGCAACCACCACCACTGCCGGTATTTCCGCAGAGCTGCTGACCGTGATTCGTGAGCGCGCCCCGGCTCTCGATTTCTTGAGCATTCAGCTCTACGGCGATCTCTTTAATCTGCCGAAATACCTCAAGGCCTTCGGGGATCCTGGGCCCTTCTTCGTTACGGAGTGGGGAGCCATCGGCCACTGGGAAATGCCTTCCACGCCCTGGGGAGCGCCCATTGAGCAGACGAGTACGGAAAAGGCCCGTACCTATAAGAAGGCCTTTGATCGTGTGCTGGCGCCTAATCGGGAGCAAATCGTTGGCAATTACGTCTTCCTCTGGGGGCAAAAGCAAGAGCGCACCCCCACGTGGTACGGCCTCTTCACGCCGGAGGGAGAGGCGACGGAGTCGGTTGACGTGATGACCTACCTTTGGACCGGGGCTTGGCCGGAAAATCGGGCCCCCCGAGTGCTATCCATGAGCCTGGATCGTCGGCCCTCCGGCGCCGGGATTATCTTGAGTGCGAACGACGCCTACCAGGCCCGCATGCGGGTGAAGGATCCGGATGGCGATGCGCTGATCTGGCGCTGGGCCGTGAAGCCCGAGAGCCAGTCCCAATCCGACGGCGGTGATCTTGAAGCCGTTCCGCCCGACATTCCCGGGGTGGTGGAGGATCTCGGGAAAGGGCGAGTAAAGGTGTCGACGGCCCTCCCCCGAGGAGCCTATCGGCTCTTTGGCTACGCCAGCGATGGCAAGGGCAGTGCGGCCCACGCCAACATTCCCTTCTTCATTCGCTAGGCGCGATACCAGAAGAGGCGCGAAGGACCAGCTCGCAATCGTAGTGCCGCTCCTGGTCCTTTGCTGCCACGGGATGGCCTCGTAGGCTTTTGATCAGGCTTCGGGTGATGGCGTCGGCCATGGCGGTCACCGGTTGGCGAACCGTCGTCAAAGGCGGCCAGGTGCGCTCCGCAACCATGGAATCGTCGAAGCCTACGATGGAGAGATCCTCAGGAACTTTTAGGCCGAGTTCTCGGGCCACGTAGAGAACCCCTGAGGCCATCTCGTCATTGCTGGCGAAGATTGCCGTGGGCCGATGCTTCCGTTTCAGCAGCCGCCGGGCGCAGGCCTTTCCTGACTCGAACTCAAAGTAGCCCTGGGCAATGAGGCCTGCATCTTTTCGAAGGCCGTGGCGCTTCAGGGCCCTAAGGTAGCCGGCCAAGCGCTGGGCCGAGGAACTGTGATCAGGATGCCCAAGGATAAAGCCAATTCGGCGATGGCCTAGGGATAGAAGGTGTTCCGTTAACGCCCGGGAAGCCGGCTCGTCATCGGCGTGAGCCGACAGTCCGCCTGGCCGGTGAGCCGCCGGCGATAGCTGGCAGAACGGCACGCCCCGCTCTGTAAGAAGCGCCATTACCTGATCGTCATCACAAATCGGAGCCGTGAGCACAGCACCGTCTATGCGGGTCTGAGCCAGGAACTGGTCGACACCGTCGAGGTCCAAGACGTCTTGGCAGGGTCGCATGAGGAGTGCATAGCCTTCGGCTTCGCAGGCGGCCATGACGCCATCGAGGGCGTTGCGGACGTAACCGAACTCCCGTGGAGCCTGGTAAAGGATGCCAAGGGAATAGGATCGGTTTCCCGCGAGGCTCCGCGCTGACGGGTTTGGGCGGTAGCCGAGGGCTTGAATAGCGGCTTCAACCTTTTCCCGCGTCCGATCGCTTACGCTGGCCTCTCGGTTGACCACTCGGGAAACGGTCTTGATCGAGACGCCGGCCGCCGCCGCCACTTCCACAATGGTTGCTCGAGGCGCCGTAGCGTTCGTCTTGCTGTCGTTTAGCCCCCGCTTCATGGCCCCCCGCCACGCCAGCGCGCTCACCAATTTCTCTCAGGCGCTAGTGTGCCAGCAAGCGACCGCTCCGGGGACCCCCGCGCCTCGATGCACTCACCCATGGGCTTGCCGGGGGTCAAGGTCGCGCAAAAGGGCGACGGCGCCTAGAAGTCCGGGTTGGGGATGGGTGATGAGCGCCGTGGGGATCGATGAGAGAAGGCCTCGATGTCGACCCTTAGCTTCGAAGCCTTCCCGGAAGGGCCCCGTGCCTAAGCTTGCCCGCAATTTTTGGGCCACGCCGCCGGCTAGAAACAGGCCCTGTCGGGCGCCTACGGCAAGGGCGAAGTCCCCGGCAAATTGCCCCAGCAGGCGCTGAAAAAGGGTGACCGTCTCCATGGCGAGGGGATCCGCGGGATCCTGGGCGTTGGCCACAATGCTGGCGGCGGAGCGCGCTTCAGGGGTGAGCCCCTGCGATTTACATAGGGCGCCATAAAGATTCTCCAGTCCCGGTCCTGATACGAGCCGCTCCGCGGACACGCGCCCGAAGCGTTGCCGTAGCACGCCCAAAATACTGTCTTGGAGACACGACTCGGGGGCGAAGCCCATGTGGCCGGCCTCACTGACGGCCACCTGCGCGGTGCCACGGTGGCCGAGCAGCGCGGCAGCGCCAAGACCTGTGCCGGGTCCGACCACCGCGTAGCAGAACGGCTCGTTCCCCGGGGAAAGGAGTGCCTCGGTTCCGAGCACTTGGACATCCTGCGCGTGAAGGTGGGGTAGGGCGTGCGCGATGGCTTCGAAGTCGTTGCTCACCCGCACTAGGGGTGCGCCGAAGCGGGCTTTTAGATTGGCTTCACAAAGCTTCCAGGGATTGTTCGTGAACTCCGCTGCGCCCTGGCGGACCGGACCGGCGGCGGCCAAGCAAATGGCGGCGGGGTCCGGCAGGCCGTTCGCTTTGATAAAGCTTTCGATGGCCGCTTCCGGCGTCTCGAAGGCTTCGCAGGGAAAGGTCTCTGCGCTATGGAAGCCCATGCCCGAGGCCTCGGCGATGGCAAAGCGGGCATTGGTACCCCCCACATCTCCGATCAGTTCAAGGTGCTCAGCCATGGGCTAGGCCCCAAGCCTCCGTGGCTGCGTCTCCGACGGCTTCGTCGTTCCCCGCCTGCAAGGCCTCGTCGGAAACGAACCAGGACCCCCCGACCATGGCGACGGCCTCGAGGGAGAGGTAGGCGGGGAGCCGTTCGCTGTTAATTCCGCCCGTGGGGAAGAAGCGAATTTCCGGAAGAGGGGCGCTGAAGCTTCGCAATGCCGGCGCGCCACCGAGGGTTTCCGCCGGGAAGAACTTCTGGAGCGTGTAGCCCGCTTCGAGCAAGCGCAGCATTTCCGAGCCTGTGGCCGCCCCGGGGACGAAGGGCATGCGCTCGGCGTGCACCGCTGCGAGGAGCTTTTCCGTATATCCGGGGGCGACGAGAAATTGCGCGCCGGCGGCCTTCGCCTGGGCGATTTGCGTCGGGTAGCGGAGGCTGCCGGCACCCAGGATGAGCTCGGGTAGGGCCCGGGCGAGGCTCTCTAGGATGCTGAGGGCTTGGGGCGTGCGCAGCGTGATCTCCAGGGCACGAAAGCCAACATCTCTCAGAATGTGGGCCAGGCGAAGGGCGACCGCTTCGTCCCGCAAGGCTAGGACGGGCATGAGGCGGAGATTGGCGAGGCATTCGGCAGCATCCATATCAGTGCGCTCCTGCGGGAGGGAAGAGGCAGGCGCCGGACTCTGCCGGTCCCACGCCGGTACGGAAGGCGGAGAACAGCTCTCGCCCCATGCCCGCGTGTTCGGAGGAAAGATCGAGGGCTGCGGCGGGTCGGCTTTCAAGATCGGCGTCCACGGACAGCAGGCCGTTTTCCGCATCGACGGTGATGAGGTCGCCATCTCGGATTTTGGCAATGGCTCCGCCGGCGGCTGCTTCCGGGGACAAGTGAAGCGCCGCTAGCACCTTCCCGGAGGCGCCGGACATGCGGCCGTCGGTGACCAGGGCGACCTTCGCTCCCCGGTCCTGTAGAACCGCGAGGTAAGGGGTGAGCTGATGCAGCTCGGGCATGCCCCGGGCTACCGGTCCCTGGAAGGACAGGACGGCAACGAAATCGCCTTCTAGCGCCCCCGCCTGGTAAGCCGCCACGAAAGCGTCCTGGGAGGTAAAGACCCGAGCCGGCGCAGTGATGCTCCGGTGCTCCGGAGCTACGGCGGAGACCTTAACGACGGCGCGCCCGAGGTCGCCTTCGACGAGGGCGATGCCGCCTTCTGCTTGGAATGGATCGGCGGCCTTCCGAAGTACGGCGTAGTCCCCGGAGCGGTCTGGAGCAGGCGCCCAGGACAGGCGGTCACCGGTCAGCACCGGTGTAGTGGCGAAGCGGCTGAGCCCTGGTCCAACGACCGTCTGTACGTCCTCGTGCAAAAGACCGGCGGCAAGCAGCTCGCGGATCATGAAGGGCAGGCCACCGGCGTGATGGAAGGCGTTAACGTCGGCGGCGCCGTTGGGATAGACCCGAGCCAGCAGAGGAACGACCTTAGAGAGCTCCGCCATGTCGGACCAGGAGATTTCCAGCCCCGCGGCCGCGGCGATGGCCACCAGGTGGATCGTATGGTTGGTCGAGCCGCCTGTCGCAAGCAGGCCAACAATGCCGTTTACGACGGCTCGGGCGTCCAACATGTGGCCAAGGCCGTGCGCCGGATTTTGTGCTTCGACCAGGGAAATTAGGTGTTCTACCGCCGCGTCCGTTAGCGCAGGCCTAAGGGGATCCTCGGGGTTGATGAAGGAGCCCCCGGGGAGCTGTAGACCCATGAACTCGAGCAGCATCTGATTACTATTGGCCGTGCCGTAGAAGGTGCAGGTGCCCGGGGCGTGGTAGGCCGCGGACTCGGCGGCGAGCAGCGCGTCTCGGCCCACCTGCCCGGCTGCGTGAGCCTCCCGAACCTGGGCCTTTTCCTTATTGGGCAGCCCCGAGGGCATGGGGCCGGCAGGGACGAAGATGATAGGCAGATGGCCGAAGGCCAGGCCGCCGATCAGCAGTCCGGGTACGATCTTGTCGCAGATCCCAAGGCACAGGGCGCCATCGAACATGTTGTGGGAGAGGCCCACGGCGGTGGAAAGGGCAATGACATCGCGGCTAAACAGGGAGAGGTCCATGCCGTCCTGTCCCTGGGTGACGCCGTCGCACATGGCCGGCACGGCGCCGGCTACCTGGGCTACGGCGCCTCGAGCACGGGCGGCGGCGCGTAGCTGCTCTGGGTAGGTTTCGTAGGGCTTATGGGCGCTGAGCATGTCGTTGTAAGCCGTGACAATGGCCAGGTTCCGGGCCTCGGCTCCGGAGAGCGCATCCTTGTCGGCCTTTCCGCAGCCCGCCATCCCGTGGGCAAGGTTGCTGCAGGATAGGCTGCCCCGCTGCGGCCCCTGGTCCCAGGCCCGGCTGAGCTGGTCGAGGTAGCGTTGCCGGCGCGTTTGGCTGCGCTGCTTTATCCGTTCCGTAACCGCATGCAGGGTGGCGTGCATGGAAAACTCCTTTTCGGAATCAGGGGGCCCAGAGAATCTCTAGGAGACGCTCGCCTTGCCCCAGTAGAGTGGCTACTGGCGTTGCGCCGGGATTTTCGAGCACTGCGCGCTTGGCTTCGCCAAAGGCGAGCAGGATCAAGCAATCCGTAGCCAAAAGGCGGGCGAGGGTAAGGCTTCGCCGCGGATGGGGGCTCGCGGCAGTGTGGACATCGATGATCGAGGCCTCCCCAGGTAAGGCGAGCCCCTCCCTTAAATTGGCTGCGTCTGGAAAGAGGGAGGCGAAGTGCCCATCTTCTCCCATGCCCAGCAGCACGGCCGCAAGGCGCTGCGGAAGGTGTGCCACCCCTTCATCGCTCAGGGGCACAAAGCGCGCTGCCCTCGCTGTGCCCTTGAGGAGGCTTCGGCGCAGCAGGCCCTCGTTGCTGGCGGGGTTCGCTACGGGAACAGAGCGCTCGTCGGTCAGGGTCACAGAAAGGCGTTCCCAAGGAAGGGGGCGCTCGGCTAGAGCCTGGAAGACCGGCTCCGGCGTCATGCCCCCGCTTACCGCAAAGGCGGCCTCAGGGTCTCGGTCGAGGCGGTGGCGCAGAGCTGCCTCGAGGCGCGCCGTGGCAGCGGCCGTGGCCTGAGCTCGATCGGGAAAGAGGGTCAGCATGTTAGGACCCCGTTTGCCAGCTGCGACCGTCGCGGTCGAGTAGAAGGGCCGCGGAAGCCGGGCCCCAGGACCCGGCGACATAGCGGTCAACCCGCTGCTGATTGTCTTCCCAGCTTGCTAGGAGCGTGTCGGTCCACTGCCAGGCCGTTTCGATCTCATCCCGGCGCATGAACAGCGCAGGATTCCCGCGAAGCACTTCGATGAGCAAGCGTTCATAGGCGTCGGGATAGGCGCCGCCGAAGGCTTCCTCAAAACTTAAATCGAGGTTCACGGGGATCAGCGAGAACCCTTCGGGCCCCGGGCGCTTGGCCATGATAGTGAGCTTCATCCCTTCATCGGGCTGGAGCTGAATCAGGAGCTGGTTCGGAAGGGTGTCGTAGCTGGCGTCAAAAATGGCGTGAGGCACGGGCTTAAACTGAATCACAATTTCCGACAGCTTGCGGGCCATGCGCTTGCCAGTGCGTAGGTAAAAGGGAATGCCGGACCAGCGCCAGTTTTCCACACCCATCTTCAGGGCGATGAAGGTTTCCGTGCTGCTCTCTCGCCCTAGCTCGTCGATATAGCCCGGCACCACCGTGCCTTCCACGGCCCCGCTCTGATATTGGGCTCGTACCGTTTGGCTTCGCGCCTCGGAAGCGGTCATGGGCTGGAGCGCGCGAAGCACCTTCAGCTTTTCGTCTCGAACGGCGTCGTCGTCGAGGCTTGAGGGGGGTTCCATGGCGACCAGGCACAGCAGTTGGAGCAGGTGGTTCTGGACCATGTCCCGGAGGGCGCCGATGCCATCGTAGTAGTCGACCCGATTGCCCACGCCTAGATCTTCGGCCACGGTGATTTGTACGTGGTCGATGACCTCCCGGCGCCAGAGGGGTTCGAAGAGGGAGTTTCCGAAGCGCAGCGCCAGCAGGTTCTGCACCGTTTCCTTACCCAGGTAATGATCAATGCGGTAGATCTGGTTCTCTTCGAAGCACGCGCCGACCTCATCATTAATGCGCCGCGCCGAGGCCTCACCATGGCCCACGGGCTTTTCGAGCACGATGCGCATGTTTCCCGTGATCAGAGCGCGGGCCTTGAAGCCCTGGGCAATGGCGCCGAAGAGATGGGGCGGGGTCGCCAGATAAATGGCTCGGAGCCGATCCTCGAAGCCCGCGAGCCGTTCGCAAAGGGGATCCCAGCTGGTGCTGTCCTCGGCGTCGAGGGATAGGTAGCTGAGGCGCTCTGCGAAGCGTGCCCACCGATCAGAATCGAGGCTCTTTAAGCGTGCTCGCAGGGTCTCTTCGACCAGGCTGACGAAGGCTTCCTGGGACATCTCGTTGCGGCCGATGGCCACGATACGACTGCCCGGCGGAAGCTGGCCCGCACCGTCTCGGTGATAGAGCGCCGGGAGCAGCTTGCGCAGGGAAAGATCCCCTGCGCCTCCGAAGATCAGAAGGTCGAAGGTGTCGACGGGCTTTAGCGTGGCCATGGGAACCCCCTGGGAAAGCGAACGTTTTCTTGCTCATCGCCCTGCCATTGCGGCGCGCCGCCGTCCTTAGGCCAGGCGAAGGGTAGGCGCCCAGGAAAGAGGGCTTCCCCTTCCGGTTGGGCCCCGAAGAGCGCCTCGCCAATGCCTGCCCCCTCGGACCCGGGCAGCCAGGCCACCAGGAAGGCGTTGGACTGAGCCAGCTCCGGGTCCGTGGCGAGAGGTCGCCCACAGAGCATAACCGTGATCACGGGAACCCCGTTGGCCTTAATGCGCGTGAGCGTTTCCAAATCTTCGGGGTGGAGCGCCTCCAAGGCAGCTTCCTGGCCGTAGGGCTCAAGCGTTTTTAGCGTGCCGCGAATTTGCGAGCCTTCCCGGATCAGCACGTCTTCTCCGCTGCGAATGTCCCCAAGGCCTTCGGCGTAGGGCCGCTCTCCGATCACCACCACCGCCACATCATGCTTTGTCGGATCGGCGCTTCGCCCCTCGGGATCGAGGTCGCAGGCGCTGGCCAGTGCGCGGATGCCATCGAAAACGGTGCTGCCCCCCTCAATGAGGTGATTACCCGACGCGCCCTGCCATTCGACGGTGAAGCCGCCACATTGGTTCCCGAGGTCGTTTGCGCTTTTCCCCGCCAGGAGCACCCGGGCGGTGCGAGCGAGGGGGAGGAGCGCGTCATCGTTTTTCAGGAGCACCAGGGATCGGCGAACCGCCTCCCGGGCGAGGGCCCGGTGCTCCGGGCAACCGAGCACCGGCTGCTTCGCGAGGGGGCGCCGCGCCGGGCGGGGCTTTGTGAACAGGCCTAGGGCCACCTTGACCCGAAGGATGCGGCGCACAGCGTCGTCTAGACGGCTCTCGTGGACAATGCCTTCCCGCACCTGCCGCTCCACCGTCTTGAGGAAGGTTCGCCAGTTCTCCGAGACCATGAACAGGTCGATCCCCGCATTCAGGCCCCGCGCGACGCACTGGCTGTAGTCATCATCAAGGTAGTCGATGCCGTCCCAGTCGGAGATCACTAGTCCCTCAAAGCCGAGCTCCCCCTTTAGGAGGTCGGTCAGGAGATAGCGATGGCCGTGGCACTTGTCGCCATTCCAGGAGTTGAAGGAAGCCATCACCGTGAGGGCGCCTGCGGCCAGCGCCGGCGGATAGGGCGCCAGGTGAATGCGCCGAAGCTCTGCCTCGTCGACCCGCGTGTCCCCCTGCTCGATGCCTTCGGAGGTGCCGCCGTCCCCCACGAAGTGTTTTAGGCAAGCCGCGATGCCCTCGTCATCCAGGTCGCCCTGCAAACCTTCTACGAAGGCGGGGGCAAGGCGAGCCACGAGGGCGGGGTCCTCGGAGCAGCTTTCGTAGGTGCGCCCCCAGCGCCGGTCCCGGGCCACGGCGAGGGTGGGCGCAAAGGTCCAATCGACCCCGGTGGACAGAACCTCCCGCGCCGTAGCGCGGCCGATCCGGCGAACCAGGTCCGGATCATTGATCGCTCCGAGGTTGATGTTGTGGGGAAACACCGTCGCCCCGCGCACATTGCTGTGCCCGTGAACCGCATCCACGCCGTACAGGATGGGAATGGGGAGGCGGCCTGGGCCCTCGGTCATGGAGGCGGCCCAGTAGGCGTCGTTCATGGAGACCCAATCGCTCGGGCGGTTGTCCCCAGGGCAGGAGCCGCCCCCGCTCAGCACAGACCCTACATGGTGGTCTCGTACCTCCTCTGGGGTGATCGCCAAGCGCTCCGTTTGAAGAATTTGCCCGACTTTCTGCGCGAGGCTCATCCGTTCGATGAGGCCTTCAATTAACGCGTGGTCTTCAGGGCGTAGGGAAAGCATGGTTCTCGATCCTCAGAAGAGGGGGGCTAGGCCTGGCAGCGCAGGGTTTGTAGGGTGCGAGGTGGTGAGGGGAGCGCTACCTGACGATCCCCAATCGTGCAGAGCACCGTCTCTGCTTGATCACTTTGATTTAAGAGGAAGGCCACCACGGTGCCGTCGGGATTTCGAAAGGCCACGGTACGCAGGGCGCTGCGCGTGGTGCTTGCGGCAATACGCTGCGCGTCGGGTGCGAGGTGCCTGGAGAATTGCCCAAGCACGGCGTGGGACCGGGTAAATTGCACCTCGCCCGTATCCGGATCGCCGTGAAGGGGCGCAAAGCAGGTGTTCCCGACGTGATTTGGGCCGCCCTCGAAATCAAGCAGCACGTTCCAAGCAATCCAGGCCGATGCCCCCGCTGCCAGGTCCCCGATAATCTCTGAAGCATAACGCTCGGCGTGGGCCCAGGTGTCGATCTCGCCTTTCTCGAAGCCTTCCACACAGGCCTCGGTCATGATCAGCGGGGTGTCAGGATAGGCTTCGTGCACCGCCGCGACGTTGCTATGGAGGGGAGCGGAGCCGCTCCAGGTTTCGTACCAATGAAAACCCATGCCCCAGACGTCCGGGGCTCCACCGTCACCGCTGAGCAAGGCTCGAGCGCGCGCCGGAAGTAAATCTCGGTTGTGGTCCCAACCCAGCACCTTCAAATCTCCGAAGCCCGCAGAGGCTAGGGCGGGGGCCAGGTGGTCCTTCAGGAAGTCGCGCTCCTCGACGCCGTCCCAGAGCATGGACTCCCAGCGCTGCGTAGCCGCGGGTTCGTTCTGCACCGTGAGGCCCCAGAAGGCCAGCCCTTCCCGCGCCCAGGCCCCTAGGAAGCGCGTGATGTAGCGCGCCCAGGTGTCGTGATGATCAGGCCGTAGCCGGCCGCCTTCGAGCATAGTGCCCGACTCCTTCATCCAGCCCGGCGCGCTCCAGGGACTGGCAAGAAGCTGAAGCTGTCCTCCGCTTACTTTTCGCGCGGCTTGGATCATGGGAATGCGATAGCGAAGGTCCGGGGCGATCGAGAAGCTTTTCAGCTCGACGTCGCCCTCGTCGCAGTAGGTGTAGCTGGCCGAGGAAAAATCGCAGCTATGGATGGAGGTTCGGCAAAAGCGATAGCCGTTGCCCTCCGTGGGGCTCCAGCAGGCCTTCAGTAGGGTACGCTGAGCCTTTTCTGGAAGCTTGGCGAACACTTCCGCGCTGGCGTCCGTAATGGCCGCGCCCATGCCCAAAAACCTCTGGAATCGATGGTCTGGGTCGAGAAAAAGATGTGGGACATCTTCCCGGGGCGGCGGCGCAGTTGTAAGCAGGAAGGTGCCGCAGGCTTCTTTTGCGGCGTCCGGGTCCTGCCCGAGGCTTTCGAGCGCGAGGTGCCCCATGGTGGCCTCCTGAAGATTCCGTGCCTCGCCGCCAGCAACTGGGGGCGGATCTTTGAAGCACTCGGAGGGCTATTGAGCGCCCAAATGACAGCGCTGTCAATTCCTATTCCCCGCGATCGCGAAGGGCTCTGGAGAACGGGGATCATGGCGCCCTCGCCCCGGGGCGTTATACTCCGGAGTCCCGGGCCTATAGCTCAATTGGTTAGAGCAGCGGACTCATAATCCGTTGGTTCCAGGTTCAAGTCCTGGTGGGCCCACCATTCTCCAAACGCCACGGCCCGGCCAAAAAATGGGTCATGACGTCGGGCGCCGCCTGCACCATGGCGTCACCGTCAGCGGTACCAAAGCCGTTGGCTCGAGCGGCAGCCATGATCGGCGTTTCTTCTACCTCGGCGATCACGTTACCGACGGAGAGCCCTCCGAGGAGAGGGTCCAGAGAAAGAGGGGTCCTTGTCGGCTTCGAGGTCCGACGCCGTGGCGTCGCGGAGCACCCGGAATGCTGATGGGTCGGGGGTTTCATTCGCTTCGACCACTTGGAGCGATTCGTTGTAAATTGGGTCGTAGCTAAAGTCTACAGAGATTGAGCGATGTTCGAGGAATGGGGGGTTAGATCGGGGCACCATATCAACAACGCCTGGGTGCCCGGACGACCGGGGGTGGAAGTGTTTTCGCCGATCGACGAAGCATTGCTAGGGCGTATCGCTGAAGCCACGGAGGAGGAAGTCGGTGCTGCGGCGCAGGGAGCCGCGGCGGCCTTTCCCGCTTGGGCGGCGCTCGGGGCGGAGGGGCGTTTGCCCTACCTCCTTCGCTTCGCCGAGGAAATTGGGGCCCGTGCCGATGCTTTTGCCACCGTCGAAGCCCTTGATGCGGGCATTCTCGAATCGCGCATGCGCCACGGCATTGTGCCCCGGGCGCAGCTGAATATTCGCCACTTCGCCGAGGCAGCCCTAACGCTCCAGGATCGGGTGCTGGAAACGGCACAGGCGCGCCATCTCGTGCGCCACGATCCTGCGGGGGTCTGCGCCATCATCACCCCCTGGAATTCCCCACTCATGCTAAGCACCTGGAAGCTTGGGCCGGCGCTGGCAGCGGGGAATACCTGTATTCTCAAGGCGCCGGAGTGGGCGCCCTTTTCCAGCGCGCTGGTGGCCCAGGCCGCGGAGGCTGCGGGGCTCCCCCCAGGGGTACTGAATCTTCTGCAGGGCACTGGGGCCGGGACCGGCGCAGCCCTTATCGATCGACCCGAGCTCGCCCGCATTTCCTTCACCGGTTCCACCGCCACGGGGCGGGCCATCGGCGCTACCGCCATGGGGCGGCTCGTGCCCTGTAGCTTAGAGCTCGGAGGGAAATCGCCCTTTATCGTGCTCCCGGGCGCCGATATCGATCTGGCGGCGCGCACCGGTGCCCTGATGTATCGCAATGCGACGCAGGTTTGCCTGGCGGGGACGCGCTTGCTCATTCACGAAGGGATTTTCGAGGCGTTCCTCGAACGCATGGGTCACTACGTCGCGCGACTGACCGTGGGGGACCCGCGGGATGCAGCTACGGAGGTGGGGCCCCTGATTCATCCGCGCCAGGCTGCCCGGGTGAAGGCCTATGTGGATGGGGCAGTGGAGCGGGGCGCTGAGGTTCGCTGGGGGGGCGCGCCCTCGAGCGTGGGGGCGCTGTATTTCGAGCCCACCCTGCTGACGGAGCTCCCCGCCTCCGATCCCATCGTGCAGGAAGAGGTGTTCGGCCCCGTGCTGGTGGCCCAGCCCTTCGCCGATGAGGCGGAGGCCATCGCCCTGGCAAACGATACGGTTTACGGCTTGGGGGGCGTGTGCTTCGGTCCCGAGGCCGATGCGGTGCGCGTCTCTGAGCGTGTTCGCACGGGCTTTATCTGGGTCAACTCCTTTGGGATCCGCGATCTGGACGCCCCCTTCGGGGGTTGCCGCCAGTCTGGGGTAGGCCGGGAAGGGGGTGACTGGAGTTTTGAGTTCTTCTCCGACGTGAAGGACATCATCGTGCCCAAAGCCCCCTTCGAACCCAGCTTCGCCCACCGCTAAGGAGATCGGCTGATGACTGAGGTGTCCTCGACCCCCGGGCAAATCGTTGGCGCGGCCCTGGTCTCGCATCATCCGGGTTTGGCCCAGGAGGAAGACTTCCGTCTGAAGGCGGGGGACGGGCGGGATTCGGATTTGATCGCAGGTTACACGCGGCTGCGACACCATCTCGATCGGGTGGCCGCGGATACGCTCGTGATCATCGATACGCACTGGTTTACCACGGGTTATCACCTGATCGATGCGGGAGCGCGCTACGAGGGCAGCTATGTCTCCGACGAGATGCCCTGGTACCTGGCCGATCGTCCCTATGCCTATGACGGCGATCCGGCCCTGGCGCGCCTCTGTGAAGCCGTCGCCAAGGAGCGGGGCATCATGGCGCGCTGCGCTGACCATCCGGCCCTGCCGCGACACTACGGCACCGTGAACTTGGTGAATGCGCTCGGCAAGGGCGAGAAGGTGTTGACCATGAGCTGCTGCCAGAATGCGCAGAACGAACACTTCGTGGCCATGGGGGCCGTGCTCGGAGAGGCCATTCGCCGGTCCGGGAAACGAGTGGTAATCCTTGCCTCCGGGGCCCTCAGCCATAAGTTTGTACCCATTGATTGGCAGCAGGTGCACCCGCGGATCTACCACCCGGACAACGTGTCTTCAGAGCATCACCGGGCTCGGGATCAGGAGGCTATTGCCCTGCTCTCGGCGGGGCGTCACGGAGATTTGCTGCGGGACTTCGCCGAGGATTTTCGCCGCCTGCCCTGGGAAGCCCTCGGGGCCCACTATCTACAAATGGTGGGGGCGTTGGGCGGTGCGGCTTGTACCGCGCGGGGGGAGTGCCTCTCGGAGTACGAGAACGCTCGGGGCACGGGGAACATCCATATTTGGTTTGAGGGGGAAGCATGAGCGTTCTCACGGGACCGCGCCGGGAGCGGCGGCGCGTACTCCATAATGGAGTTCCCCGGTGGGGCGAGGTGGAGGGCGACCGACTTCGCCTTGAGGGTGGACCCGTCATAGCTCTTGATGCCTTGCCCCCGCTGCCGCCCTGTACCCCGCAGAGTATCTTCTGTCCCCATCTGACCTATCGCTCCCGGGGCTTTGAGTCCCGGGGCGTGCCCCAACCCACGGCTCACCCTACCTATTTCATGAAGCCGGTGACGGCGCTGGCCGCCCATGGCGCCGCGGTTGAGCGCCCCGAGGGGTGCCAGTACCTGAACTACGAAGGGGAATTTGCCGCGGTCATTGGGCGCCCCACCCGAGATGTGACGCCGGAGGAAGCCTGGTCGTGCATCGCGGGCTTTACCCCCGTGCTTGATTTGGGGCTTCACGATTTTCGCGACACGGATTCGGGCTCCATGCTGCGGGTGAAGGGCATGGACGGCTTTTGTCCCGTGGGCCCGGGGCTCGTTACCGGCGTCGATCCCAGGGACTCTCGGCTTCAAACCTTCGTGAATGGCGAATGCGTGCAGGATGCGCAGATTGGGGAAGAGCTGATTTGGGGTCCCGAATACCTTATTGCCGATCTGGCGCGGCACATCACCCTCATGCCTGGGGATCTTGTGCTAACCGGGACGCCCTGCCATTCCCGTTCCGTGGCCCCCGGCGACGAGATCAGCTTGAGCATTTCCCAGCTGGGGACCCTGACCGTGACAGTGACGGCACGACCGGCGCCTCGAGCCGAGGCGGGCCATGCGGCGCAGGATTCGGAGGAGGCGCGGCGCGTGGCCCTGGGCAACGATGCCCGCGTGCCCGAGGCCCTTCGCGAGGCGCTCCAGCGGGCGCGGGCAAAGCGCCGCTCTCAAGGGGGGCAGGCATGAAGATTGCGGTGGCGGGGCTTGGGGCGATTGGTCTGTGGCTAGCAGGGCGTTTACTCGCTGCCGGCCATGAGGTCCGATGCTTTGCTCGGGGGGCAACCCTGGAGGCGCTTCAACTGGAGGGGCTGCGTCTGACCTTTGAGGGTCAGGAAAGCGCCACTCGGGTCTTTGCTACGGACGATCCGGAGGCCCTGGGCCCGGTCGATCTTTTGCTGCTGACGCCGAAAAGCCAGGCCTTGCCGGCCCTGGCGGCGCAGCTCGCGCCGGCCATTAGCCGAGCGACGACCATCCTGCCCCTGTGTAACGGGGTGCCCTGGTGGTTCCTGGCGGAAGCGCCGGTGCCGCTCCGGGGAGCCACCATACCGGGGGTTGATCCCAGCGCGGTCTGCGAACGGGCGTGGCCCCTCGACCAGGTGCTCGGTTCCGTGGTCCATGCCTCGGCTACCCTGGCCGCCCCGGGGCATGGGGTCCATGTGATGGGGAACGGGCTTCTCCTAGGTCCCGTGGTGGACGCCGGAGTGCCCCGCTTGGCTCCGGTGATTGAAGTGTTTGAGGCGGCGGGCTTCAAGGTGGGACCGCAAAGCGTGGCCAACCTCCGCCAGGAAGTTTGGTACAAGCTGTGGGGAAACATGACCATGAATCCCCTGTCGGCGCTGACCGGAGTGACCTGCGACGTGCTGCTGTCTGATCCCGATCTTCGGGCCTATGCCTCCGCTATCATGGATGAAGCCGCTGAGCTGGGGCGGGCTCTAGGCTGTCCCATCGAGGACAGTCCGGAGGATCGCCACGACGTCACCTTGGCCCTTGGCGCCTTAAAAACCTCCATGCTGCAGGATGCGGAGGCAGGGCGCCCCCTGGAGCTCGAAGCCCTTCTGTGGACGCCCCAGGCCCTCGCCAAGCAGCTGGGCCTTGCCGTGCCCAGGATGGACGCGCTGGCGGGAACGATGCGGGTCTTTGAGAAAGGCCGGGGCTTTTAGGAGCCCGCTACTTCAGCGTGCCCTTGAGGGCTTTCGCATGGCGGCGCAGGGTTGCCGCCAGTAAGGCGGTGTCGGCGCCCACGCCCAGAAGCGTTGCCCCGGCCTTCCGCGCCTCCCCCAGAAAGCGCTCGCTTCCCGTCATGAGCCCCGAAGGCACCCCCAGGGCCTGGGCCTTGCCGATGGCGTCCAGCACCCGCTGTTCCATTTCCGGATCATCCGCCGCACCCAGTCGCCCCAGGGAGGCGGTGATATCCGCGGGGCCGAAAAACACCCCCGCGAGGCCTGGGGTTTGGGCGATGGCGTCGAAGGCATCCAGGGCCTGCACGGATTCGATCTGGATCCACAGCTGCACGCGCCCATTGGCTTTGGCTAGATACTCGCGATCGGCACCCCAGCGCGAGGCTCGGGCGAGGCCTGCGCCGACGCCGCGGATACCGTCTGGAGGATAGCGCGTGGCCGCCACCAGGGCCTCGGCCTGTGCCCGGGAGTCGACCATGGGAATCAAGAGGTGGTCTGCGCCAATGTCCAGGTAGCGCTTGATGAGTGCCGCATCCCCGTGGGGAAGGCGCACAAAGGGCTGGCTGTCGTAAGCCGCGAGGGCCTGGAGCTGGTTTAGCACGGAACGCAGATCGTTCGGGCCGTGTTCCGCGTCAATCAGCAGCCAGTCATAGCCTGCGCTCGCGACAATCTCGGCCCCGAAGGGGTCGGCGAGGGCCAGCCAAAGGCCCACCATGCCTTCCCCGGCGGCGAGGCGTTCTTGGAAAGCGCTCATGGGCCGGGCTCCTAGCTGAAGTGGACGGCGATGGTGCCGAGTTCGCCGTAGTCTGCGAAGAAGCTATCCCCGGGGCGCGCGGCTACGGGGGCGGTGAAGGAACCGCAGAGCACGATTTCTCCCGCGGCCAAGCCCTCGCCGTGTTCCGCTAAGCGATTGGCCAACCAGACAATGCCCAAGGCGGGATGGCCTAGCACTGCCGCGGCAACCCCCGAGGCCTCAACCACCTCATTGCGATGAAGGGTTGCGGCGACCCGGGGCAGGTCGATTGCCTCCGGCGCCCTCACCTGGCCGCCGACGATCAGCGCAGCGTTCGCCGCGTTGTCCGCAATGGTATCGATGACCGTGCGCCGGCGACCGCTTTCCGGGTCCGCAAGCTCGATGCGCGCATCGATGAGTTCGAGGGCCGGCGCCACCCAAGCCGTGGCCGAGAGCACGTCAAACAGCGTGACGCCGGGGCCCTGAAGCGGGGCCTTGAGGGTGAAGGCCAGCTCCACCTCGAGGCGCGGCGTGAGGAAGGCGTTGGCGGCGAGGCGGGCGCCGCCGTAGTAAAGCATGTCGTCGAGGAGGATACCGAAATCGGGTTCATCAATGCCCGAAGCCAGCTGCATGGCCCGCGAGGTAAGGCCAATTTTGTGACCAATAACGCGTCGGCCTCGGGCCACCTTGCGGTCCACCCAGGCGCGCTGCACCGCATAGCTGTCGGCTACCGTTAGGCCCTCGGCGCTGGCGGAGAGCTGAGAAATGGTTTGCCGAGCTTGTTCCGCTTCGTCGAGCTTTTGTGCCCAGCTTCCTATGGCGTCGGGGGTGAGGATCATGGCATCGCTCCTAGGCGATTCAGAAGGTAAAGCCCAGCAAGAACGGTCAATGCCAGGCAGTTGGCAAGGCTCCAGGCGCGGAGCGCGGCGCTCGGTCGAAGGGCTGCGGGCATTTCCTCCGCGCTGAGCACACGATGGTTCAAAACGGCAATCAGCGGCCCCACGAGGAAGGCGGCCGTGGTCATGAAATCGATGAAGGTCAGAAAGTGCTGGAGCAGGGTGAGGAGGAGGCCTGTGGCGAGGGCGACGAGCACCGCGCCCACTGTGGCCACGGGTCCGGGCCCTTCTTCTCCGCGCTGAAACAGCATCAGCGCCGCGCTGTGCACCCGGGGAAAGCCGTCGATGATGGTGAGTAAGGTCGTGAACATCACCCCGAGCGCCGCCACCGCAACCAGGGCTGCGGCGCCGTCGCCGAGGGAAGCGGCGTAGAGCCCAATCACCTGCTCGGCGAAGCCCACGGCGGAGGGTTCGGGCGCGATGGCTTCGCTGTGCATGACCCCCGCGCCCATGATCACGAAGCACCCCGCAAGGACGGCGGAGCCAAGGTAGCCCACCTTAAAGTCGGCGAGGGCCTGGGCCATGCGATCTTTTGGGGTGGAGTCCTCGTTGGAGGCCTGGCGGTCCGCGATGGCCCACAGGGAGTGAAGGATGGAAAGATCCAGGGCCGAGGGCATGAGGCCTAATAGCGCCACGAGAAACAGCAGCAAACCGGTAGAGAGGGGCGGAAAGGCAAGGCCCTCGGCGGTCCAGGAAACGTCGGGGAGCACGAGGGCCGTGGCCAGGAGCGTGGTGATCGTCAGGGTTGCCACGAATAGCCGGCTCAGCTGAATGAGGCCTCGGAGGCCGCCGGCGCGCACCAGAAGCCAGGCGAGCACCAGCAGCATGGCGCCAAGGGCCGGGGGCGCGAAGGGCGTTTTAAGGCCCAGGGCGCCCAGAAGCCCAGCGCAGGTGAGCGCCGAGGCCGCCAGAATGATGACCTGCACGGGGAACTGCGTGAGGACAATGAGCGGAAGGGCCCAGGGCCCCTGCTTCCGATAACCGGTAAGGAGCGAGCGCCCAGTGGCCGCGGCGTAGGCCGGGCCGGCCCGAAAGCTTGGGTACTTCAGGGCATTCGCAAAGAGGATGAATAGGAGGAGGCCAAGCCCGTAAAGCGCCCCTGCGCGAGTGGCCTGCACCAGGTGGGAGGTGCCGATGGCCGCGCCTGCAAACAGTAAGCCCGGCCCAAGCCGAGTCCAGCCCCCATGCCCCATATGGTCCCCGTAACGCCTGCGCAGCGTCTTCGCGCTGTCCTTGCTGAAGCATGGCCGAAGCCCCCATGATCGTCCAGGGATCTTGGGAAAGGGAGAAAGCAGTGCTGAAACGCTTTGGCTGTTTATTGTTGCTGCTCGCCAATGCCGCGGGGGCAAGCTCGCCGCCCAATGTGGTGCTGATCGTCGCTGATGACTTAGGCTTCACCGACTTGGGGCTCTATGGAAGTGAGATTCCCACCCCCCACCTTGACCGTCTTGGGGCCGAGGGGGTGCAGCTCATGAATTTCCATGCCAACGCCTCCTGCACCCCCTCCCGAGCCATGCTCCTTTCCGGGCGGGACAACCACGCCGTGGGCTACGGGGCGAATCCTGCCGCGGTGCGGCGCATGCCCGAGCTCGCCGCGCGGCCCGGTTACCGGGGTGCCTTCCCGGAGGGGCTTGCCTTGCTGCCGAAGCGCCTTCGGGACCTCGGCTATCAAACCTACTTCGTAGGGAAGTGGCATCTCGGCCGCGATTCCTCCGCCCATCCCCCGGCCCAGGGCTTTGACCACAGCTTTTATTTGGAGCAGGGGGGCGGTAGCCATTTCGCCGATGCCGTGGGCACGCTCTCCGCCGATGAAGCCCTCCGCTATTGGGAAGATGGGGAGCCGGTCGCGGCCTTGCCGGAGGACTTCTTCTCTTCCACCTTTTACGTCGATAAAGCGCTGGCTTATTTGGCGCAGGCCCAAAGGCAGGATGCCCCCTTCCTGCTGCAGCTATCGCTCACCGCGCCCCATTGGCCTTTGCAGGCGCCAGAAGCTTGGCGCGATCGCTTCGCAGGGGTCTACGACGAAGGTTGGGCCGCGGCCCGGGCGGCGCGGCTCGCGCGCCTTGGGCAGCGCTTTCCCGCCCTAGCTTCCGCACCGAACTTCCCCGCAGCGCTTGGGGCCTGGGAGGACCTCCCTGCAAGGGCTCGGCGCGAGGAGGCCCGGCGCATGGAGATTTATGCCGCCCTGATCGCTCACATGGACGCTGAGCTGGGTCGCCTCTTTGCGGCCCTGGAGGCTTCCGGCGTAGAGGATAATACCGTGGTGATGTTCCTCTCGGATAACGGGCCCGAGGGCAATGACGTCATGGCCATCGCCGACAACGCCACCTGGGTGCCGAAAACCTTTAATCTCTCCTTGGAGGCCATGGGCGCGCAGGGTTCCTATGTCAGCCTGGGACGCGGTTGGGGCCACGTCAGCGCCGGGCCCCTTAATCGCTACAAGAGCTTTCTTTCCGAAGGGGGAACGCGGACGCCGGCGCTGCTCCGCTATCCCGGGGTGCTTCCGGAAGGCCTCGCTAGCGACGCCTTTGTTGCGGTGACGGATGTCTTACCGTCGCTTTTGGTTTGGGCTCGGGCGCCGGCGGGGGATTTAGACGGCGTTCCGCTAAATGCCGAGCGCCTCTCGTCGGAAGATCGGGGCGTCCCCTTTGCGCTAGAAATCTACGGGAATCGCGCCGTTTGGGACGGCCCCTGGAAGGCTCTCTGGGATTTCTCCACCGATCACTGGCAGCTCTATCACTTGCCTACGGACCCCGGTGAGCAGACGGATTTATCGAGCAGGGAGCCGGCCCGGCTGGCGACCCTCGTGACTTTCTGGGAGCGTTACGCAGAGCAAAACCAAGTGTTTCGCTTTCCCCGGGAGACGGGTTACGGGCGCTACCCCGATCAGCGCTAGCTTGGCCCCTGCGCCAAGGTGCTAAGGGGCCTCGTTGGGAATAATCGGCAACACCAGGTGTGACGGGCGCGAACGATCAAAATAAAGTGTTTGTTCCGCTGCCATTGTCGAACTTCCCTCCGCAAAGGGCGCTCCAGTGTTCAAATTGCGGGCGAGGCGGGGAAAATTGCTGCTGGTGATGTCGACGCGAAGACGTTCTCCCGGCGCAAATGCGTAACTTGTGGCCCAGAGGTCGAGTTCAATGCGGATGACCTCCCCAGGGGACATGAGAGATTCCCGCTCGTAGCCGTCCCGGAAGCGAGTTCGTACAACGCCGTCGACTAGGTTAAAGGCCCGACCATCCTCCTTGACCACGATAAGTTTGGCCATGAAATCCGTGTCCACCGCGCTGCTCGAGACATAAAGCACTGCGCTGACTGGCCCGGTGATTTCCGTGCGCGTCGTAAAGGGTTCACTTTGGAATCGCAGTATGTCTGCTCGGCCATCCAAAGGTGCTTGATCAAAAGGGCCTCGAAGCTCTGGACGCATGATATTGCCCCCCAGGGTGGGCACGGGATCGAGTGGATCGTAGCGGTAGGATAGATTCGCCTCGCCCTCGGTCGGGGCCTCTAGCCGGATCAGTCCTCCCTCGGCTAGGTAGTAAGGGGTAGCCTGAGCACGGGCCAGGGGCCACTCTTCTTCGTCCCGCCAGGCGTTATCACCCATCACAAAGATCCGCACTTTCGCATTGTCTGAAACGGGTTTGTCCTTTAGCCAATGGTCGAACCAGGCAAGCTGAAGCGCTTCCTCATCAATTTCGGCGGCGGCTCCAAAGTCTAGCTCTCCCGCATTTCGCTTATTCCAACCATGGACCCAGGGTCCTATAACCAGCCGCTGGTTCTCACGGGCGCGCTGCGTTGCGGCCTCCTTTTGCATTGTTGTAAAGCTGCCCAGGGTGCTGCGGAGAAAAACGTCATACCACCCGCCGATGTTTAGTGCAGGCACCCCCATCTCGGGCGCTCGCTCTTCAAGATTCAGAGGTTTCCAATAGTCGTCATAGGTTGGATGGGCGAGCCAGTCGTCAAAGTGCTGGGCGCGCAGACCGAGAGATCGACCCAGGTCTTTCAGCGGTAGATGCCTGGCCGCTGAGATCCAATCTATAGGATAGGTTTGGTTAGTTCGGCTTCCGACAAGGCCAAGGCCCCAGCTGGCCCGGGAAAGGAGAGAAAATGCGCCGCCAGGATAGGCGACGTCGCGATAGTAGTTGCCAGGGCTCATGGCCGGGGCGATGGCTTTGAGGGCGGGGTGTTGCCCCAAGGCCGCGAGCCACTGCACAGAGGCAAGATACGAAGAACCAAACATGCCGACTTTGCCGTTCGACCAAGGCTGATTCTCGATCCAACTCAAAGTGTCACGGCCGTCCTTGACCTCCTGGAAATAGGGGTTCCAAACACCCTCGGAGTCGTAACGTCCCCGGGCGGACTGGAAGACAAACGCATAGCCGTTCTCAAGGGCCCAGCGCGCATAGCGCTGGCGAACGGCGTTCGACCCATTGCTGTAGATATCGCGGACAAAAAGGGTTGGAAAGGTTCCACTCTGCGCGGGCCTGTAACTGTCTGTGGCCAAGCGCACCCCATCCCGCATGGGCACCATCAGATGATATTCGACGATCGATCCTGAGGGCAGCCCCTGCGGGTCGGTCAGGCCGACTGATGGCGCGACGACCACGCAAGCAATAAGAAAAGAGAAAAAAGCACGCATGGCCGTGTCCTCGGAGGGTGAGCTAAAAAGCCCCGGGAGAGGCGGCTGCCCAGCTAGGGCCGCCTTCCCGGGGCAGTGCCTTACCAGCGGTAGGCGCCGCGCAGATACCAGCTTCCGCCAGTAAACCCGTAGGGGGAGGTCGTATCGTAGAAGCCGTTCCCGATACCGTTTACGGGGCGCACTTCATCGGGATAGTTATTAAGAATGTTATTGGCGCCAGCGTAGATCTCAAGGCCGTTAGGCATTTCATAGCCTAGCTCGAGGTCGACGATCCAGGCGGGGTCGTTCTTCGTATCATTCGCAGCGGCGGCGGCCACGTTCTCCCATTCCCCGAACCGAACGGCGCGGAGGTTGGCGACGAGGCTCCCCAGTGTGTAAACGCTATTGAGAACCAACTTGGACGGGGGTATTTCCCGCGAGTAGGTGGCGAGCCGGGCTCGATCGAACTGCTGCAGGCTCTCCCCAGAGGCAAAAACCAACTCCGCCAACTCGCTCGGATTTGCCTTCACATCGCTGACCTCATCGTCGTTGTAGTTAAAGGCGACGCTGTTGTTAAAGTTTCCGGCGGGCGCATCCAGGGACCACGTGAGCACTACGTCCACACCTTGGGCGGTGGTATCGATGGCGTTGGTGAAGTAGTTCAACCCGCCGAGGGACGCGTCGAAGCCTGCTGCGTCAAGCAAGCCAGATATCTCGGCGCCGATGGTTGTACCCGAGGCAGTGGCGCGGTTGTCACCGCGGTTGAACTGAGTTGAAAGCGCGATACGATCATCGACCTCAATGCGGTAAAAGTCGACGGTAAGGTCCAGATTGCTGAGCGGCTGATACACGAACCCGACGCTGAAGTTTCGGGAAGTTTCGGGGGTAAGGGGCGTAGCGCCGAGGGCCTGGGCGGCGGGGTCTGTGCCCGGAAGAGTCTGGCGGACGACAATAGTCTCGGCGACGCCATCGTTATCGAGGTCTTGGAATTGGCCTCGGCTGCCGCGAAAGCCAAGTTGCTGGATGCTCGGGGCGCGGAACCCTGTGTTAAAGGAGGCCCTCGCTGAGAGCGCCTCGCTGATTTGATAGCGTCCGCTAAATTTGTAAACAAACTCGCTGCCCGAATCATCAGAGAAATCTTCGTAGCGCCCTGCAACAGACAGAAACAAGGCGTCGGTCGGTTCCCAGCCGAACTCAAGATAGGCGCCGGTGTTGTTGCGGTCGATATCGTTCACAGCCTCTGGGGCAAAGCCTGGGAAGCCTTGGGCTGCGGGCGGAGCGCCATTTCGCCCGTCGGCATAGCTCAGGGGCTCGCCCTCACGAATCTTGAATCCTTCATTTCGGTATTGAAGGCCGAGGGAAGTTTGTAGGGTGCCGCCGCCAGACAGCTGCGCTGCCCGAGTCGCATCAAACTGAATAATCATCTCGTCGGCGTCGATGCCGCCGAGATCAAAGAAAGTCGGGCTCGCAGCGCCAAGGCTCGCGTTGAGCCCTTGCGTGTTTACCCAATCTGTTTGATTGGTTCCGTAGCTGGCAGACAGGTCGTAATCAAAGCCGCCCATTTCGCCGCGGCCGCCCGCTACGAGTTCATAATCCGTTTCACGGATCTCTTCCCGGGGGCGAAAGCCAAAAGGGTAGATTTCGGCGACGTTGCGGGCATTGTTTGGGGATCGGAAGGTGAAATCCAGTACGGAATCGCGCTCCGTGAAGGTACCGAAGCTGTAAAGGGCCACATCCCCTGCGGTGAAACCACTATTAAATGCGGCCGCCACGGTGTTTTGAGGAAAGCTCCCGTAGTTACTGGTAACTAAACGGTCGATTACCCCTTCTCGAGGATCCAAGCTGCCATCGGGAAGGCGCGGGAAAATGTTGCGCCCCCCTGGGTCGCCCGGTGAGGGGACCGGACGTGCCCGGTTAGAAAACTCCGATTCTCTAAATTCAAGGCTCACGTTGGCAAAGCCATCTTTCCCGAAAGCAATGCCCTGATTGAAGTTTGCGGTCAGCACTTCGCCGTCACCGCGGTCAAAATTCTCCCTCGCACTCCCGGTGAGGCTACCTCCCTCCGGGGCGTCTTTTAAAATGACGTTGATGACGCCTGCAATGGCATCCGAGCCATACTGAGCTGCGGCGCCGTCTCTCAGAACCTCTATGCGAGCGATGGCTGACTGCGGGATCATGTTGAGATCGACCCCTGCAGAACCGCTGTACAGTCCCGTGGAAGAGTTGATGAGGGCCGTTTTATGGCGACGCTTTCCGTTTACGAGAATCAGGGTTTGGTCAGGATTCAGCCCGCGTAGCCCTGCTGAGGCAATGAAGGTTGCGGTTCCTCCGCCCGCCCGCTGTGGCAGATTGATGGATGGGACGAGATAGCGAAGCGATTCGAATAAGCCCACTTGAGGAACGCGTTCGAGGTCTTCTTCGGAGAAGACATCAATAGGGGTGGCGCTTTCCAGCACGGAGCGCGGAGATCCTCGAACTCCCGTCACTACAACCGTTTCTAAGACTCGGTCTGCTCCGCTTTCCGCCTCGGCCGCTTCCGCTGCAGCGGTACCAGCAGTGGCGGCCATAAGACCGACGATTAGTCGCGTTAGAACGCTTTTCTTTTCCGTGCCCATAGCTGTCTCCGTGCCGTCCAGGATGAGAGGTGCGGTCTCGGTCACGACGAGAACCCCATCTTCGGTCAGCTGGCCGGAGAGGCTCGTTCCCGAAAGGAGCAGCTTAATTGCTTCGCTTCCCTCGAACGTTCCTCGAAGGATGAACACGCCCTTTCGTTTCCCTAGCTCGTAGGGATAGAGCAAGTTTGCGTCGATCGTTTCGGCAAACTTAGAAAGCGCCAAGCCAAGCGTTGTCTCTTCGATTTCAAAGGCGTACGCCTCTGGCTCCGCGCTTTTCACAGAAAGAGAGGCGAAAAGAAGCATTGAGATAACGAGGGCGCTCGCCATTTCCGTCCAGCTCTTTTCTAAGATGCGCGAAGGAACGATCTCCTCACCAAGAAAATTTCTCCTTCGCTTTACCCTCGCCTGACACTGGGTCATGGGTTAGGGGTCCTGGGGGGCTTTTCGACCCAAAGTATAGGTTTTCGGCCCCGACGCTTGAGCGGAGATTCCAAAAATCATTTCAAGGGAAGCCAAAAGGGCGTTCACTTCTCCCACCCGGAAGTGGCCCCCAATGGGTAGGGATGCGATCGCAGGATCGGAAATGGAAATGTCGATATCGGTATATCGACCAACATGCTGGACAACCTCTTCAAGGGGCTCTCCCGTGAACATAACGAGACCATCGCGCCAAGAAAGCGCCGTCTTGATCTCGCTAGCGGTGAGGCTCTCTAGGTTGGCGGTCCCCTTTATAAGGAACGCACGGCTGCCAGGCCTTACGGCTACCGTAGCTGCCGGCGTCGGGGCCGAGCCTTGGCCGGGCGCGAGGAGGGGAAGTCCCGGATAAACGGGGGTAACTTCGACTTCTCCTTCCTCTACCACGACCTCTAGGCTTTGGGGATTCTTGAGGTACACGCTGAAGGCCGTCCCCGTCACTAGGATTGTGCCGGCGCTGGTTTTGACCCTAAAGGGATGGTCTGGATCTTTAGCGACGTCCAGAAAAACCTCACCTTGTGTCAGCTCAAGGGTTCGTTCTTGATCGTCGGCCGAAAAATGGACTTGCGTCGCCGTATTTAGCGTAATCCATGAGCCATCAGGCAGCTCGATGGTGTGTTGTTCGCCAACCCGGGTAACCAAGGTTTTTGGTACGGCCTCGTGCCTTTCATCTATTGCGTTGAGGCCTAGTAGAACAACGAAGGCGAGGAGGAAAAGCCAGCCAGCTACGAGAGCCTTCGTACTTGGCTGCGGAACTGGCCTTAGTGCCTGGAGGGGTCGAGGGGCGTACGCGGAAATTTTGGTAAAAACCGTGCTGACAATTGCCGCCTCGTCCCATGCGCCAGCGATTTCTCGCCAGGCGCGTTCATGGTCTGGGGAAGCCTGTCTCCATGCGTGCCAGGCAGCTGTCTGCTCGGCGTTCAGGCCATCCTCCACTCTGCCCAGCCAGAGCGCAGCCTCGAGCTCGGGGCCTTCTGCATCGGGGAATTCGACGATCTTCCCGATCTTATCGCCGTCAGTTTTCATTTCTGCATTCCCGTTCTACCTTTCGCCATGGAGGTAGGCGACTTTTTATCGGCTGCGCCAAATTCGTTGGGCTCGTAGCCCGCCTGAATAAGGGCTCGACGGCACCGCAGCAGCCCTGTAGCCACGTGCTTTTCCGCTGCGCTGATGGAAACGTCCATGGCTGCTGCGATGTCTTTGAAGCTCAGCCCGTCCACGCGTCGTAGCAAGAACGCCTCCCGGCACCGCGGGGGCAAGGCGAGGAGAGCCTTAACGAGGACGAAAAGCTTCCTGTGGCCCTCGATATGGGAAGGAACGTCTGCTGCTCCGTCTTGTCCCAATAACACCTCGTTACTCTGCTCAAAGGCACCGCGTCGATCGATAGGGCTGGTTCGCGCCTTACGGTGTTCGCCTAGGGCGATGTTCTTTGCCACGGTGAAAAGGAAGGCTTTGGGGTTGACGATGTTCTGGCTTTGCTCTGCCCTGAACGCTAAGAGGAAGGCCTCCTGTAAGGCGTCCTCGAGGTCTTCTTGCTGACCCAAGTGGCGGCGAAGGAAACGGCGTAAAGATGCTTCGTTCTCCATAAAGGCATCAAGCACGCTGGACATGGATCTTGCCTCTGGTCTGGCCTAACCGGTGACGTGAGGGATTGCGCTTCGTGTAAGCGAGACCCCTAAGCTCGAGAGTCTGAAGATAAATTTCTGAAATAGAAGGGCTTGGCGCCAAGATAAGGAAATAGTTGGCGTAAACGGGGGAAAAGTTACTGCGGATTTCCGTGTGTCGTGCATCTATTCAATGAGGATACTTTTAACCTTTTTTCTGAAATGTCTCGGAGGCCCTCATGCCGCGCTCGCTCTTCCCGCCCGTCGTCGCCCTAGCGGCCTTCGTTTTCGTTGCTGCAACGAGCTTCGACCAACAGAAAGTAGCGGGGGCAGCCTTTGAGGCGGTCAACCAGAAGCTGTTTTCCCGCCCCGGTGCATTGGCCAACGCTTGGGCCGATTTTGACGGCGATGGAGATCCGGACCTTGCCGTCTCCATGAAGTCCGGCGCGGTATTGCTCTTTCGAAATGATTCGGAGGGCTTTATGGAGGTTGGGGCGGAGATAGGGTTGCCCGTCTCCGGGGACGAGCTGCGTGGTCTTTCTTGGGGTGATTTTGATGGTGACGGCGATCCTGACCTGTACGCAGGGTCCAATGTCTCGCCCATCCCAAGTCGTAGTTATTTGTTCCGCAACGACGGAGGTCAATTCGTCGAAGTGGCGGAGGCGGTCGGGGCACCGCTGCCAGGGCGCTTCAGTCGGCAAGCCAACTGGGTTGATTTCGATGGTGATGGCGATCTCGACCTGTACGCCGCCAATCGAGCCGGTGCCAATCGCCTACTCCGAAACGATGGTTTTCAGGATAGATTGGGTTTTGAGGCACTCCCTTACGGGTTTGGGGCCGCAGATATACGGCGCACCGTAGGCGCTTGCTGGTTTGATGCGGATGGTGATGGCGACTTGGATTTATTCTTGGCGAATCAGTCCGGCGACAGTGACGCCTTTTGGCGTAACGATGGCGAACGCTTTATCGACGTTGCCAGTGAACTCGGGGTCGATCAGACCCAAAGGACCCTTGGGGAGGGCGGCGTGGGCTGCGCGCCAGGAGATTATGACAACGATGGCGACCTCGATCTCTTCGTGGGTACCTATGGCATTAACCACCTATATCAGAACACGTTAACTGAGGGCCGCTTTGGTTTCCGTGATGTTGCTGAGGAGGCGGGACTGCTCGATCCGCATAGCGTTGTAGGCGCAGCGTGGGGGGACGCAGACAATGATGGTGACTTAGATTTGTTCCTGGCGTCCTACGCCCGGGATACGGAGGGTGGTCAGCAGCCCGCTAACTATCTAATGATCAATAACGGGGACAAGACCTTCGTTAATGCGCTTTCGCCCAATGCCCCTTTGAATGCGGCGGATCACGGTGTGGTTTGGGTCGATTTTGACGGCGACGGGGATTTGGATCTGTCCCTGACTGATGGTTACGGTCCCGAGGGAGGGGCGCCGGTTTTTCGCAATGGCCTTGGGGTCGACAGGCGATCCCTGAGCCTGGCGGTGCGAATTACGGATGGCCAAGGCATTGCGAATCAAGCCGGGGCGAAGGTGTTTTTGTTGGATCAAGAAAGTGGCGTCCTAGGTGTTCGTATGGTTTCAACGGGCGGGGGTTATAACGCTCAGAGTGACCTGCCTGTGTTTATTGTCGTCCCAGAACATTGCGCCGGCTGCCAGCTTAAGATTGAGTTCGTTGGTGCCACTCCTTCACTCTCCATACCGCTCCCTGAGGGGGGAGCCTCCCGCCTCGAGGTTCGCGGGGCATCGTTTACTTTTCTGCCCTAGTAGGGGTCAGATTGTTCCCGGTTTCTGTTAGCGTTTTGACGGCTCAAAAAAAATATAAAGAAGCGATGACCTGTTACTCTTTGGGGAGAAAATCGATCGCGCCCCGCATCGTACGGGGCCGGCAAAAAGGGGGAGACCTTCATGACCACCGGCGCACTATCCGATTCGGCCCAGGCCGCCTATAACGAAAAGGCAATCGACCTTGCTGCTCGCATGACCTCTGCCCGGGGGGCCGCGAGAGCGGCGGGGATCTATCCGAAAACGGAAGACGAGCGCTTCCCCTCCCACAATCGGGTGCCCCTGGGTGTGGCCCGGGAGTATGCCCGCATGGGGAACCAGCCCCTCTCCGATGCAACTCAGGCTCTGGGCGCTGAATTCGGCGCTCACTTTGAGCACCTTGGGCTCACCATCGGGACCGTTATCCACGGCGTCACGCTGCGCGACCATGAGGACGCCGCCTTTTACGCCTTCTTGCGCCAGGTGCTACTCGAGCGGAAGGTGATCTTCTTCCGTGATCAGCATCTCTCAGAAGATGAGCAAGTCGCCTTTGCGAAGCGCTTTGGCAATCTTGATGCCTTTCCTTTTAGTAATCCTGGGGAAAACCCTTACATCGCTCAGATTATTCATGATCAGGACTTTCCGGGAACGGAAAACAGCTGGCACACGGACGTTACCTGGATGGAGCGTCCTTCCCTGGGCTCCGTGGCTCAATGCGTGCAGGTCCCCCCCTATGGCGGGGATACGCTGTTCTCCGATAGCCATGCGGCCTACCTAGGCCTGCCCCAGGAAATCGCAGAGAAGCTGGAAGGGGTGGTGGGTACCAACGACTACCGCCTTTTTCTGGCTCGGGGCGAGCAGGCTTTTGGGGAGGAGCTGGTCGCGGAGCTGAAGGAGAAAATTCCCTATGGGGTTCAACATCCCCTGCTGCGCACCCACCCGGAAACGGGGAAGACGGCGCTCTTCTTCAATAGCGCCTTCCTCCGGCACGATTCCCTGGCCGATGCGGCCACCGGCGCGCTCCTCGGCGACGAGGTTTCCCGAGCGTTCGTGGCGCAGCTGCTTCAGCAGCACCATCGCCCGGAGTTCATCTGCCGCTTTCCCTGGACCGAAGGGGCGTTGGCCTTTTGGGACAACCGCGCCGTGCAGCACTATGCGGCCAGCGACTACTATCCCCACCGACGCGTGTTGCGCCGGGTGACGATTAGCGGAAGCCGGCCCTACTACGCGCCGGAGGAAGCCCCGGCCGTGCCGCCCCTGTTCTAGGGGCGGTTCTCCGGCTCGCGCGCAGGAAAGGGGAACGCGGTGGACTCAGCTTACGAAGCAGTGCCCCTGACGGGCTACGAGCCGGTGGACGATGAGACGCTCCTAGGTCGCGCTGAGGCGGCCTACCGGGCCCTTGCCACCCGGCGCTCGCTCCGGGCGTTCTCGGACCGGCCCGTGCCTCGGGCCGTCATTGAGCAGTGTCTGCTGGCGGCGGGTACGGCCCCGAGTGGTGCCAATCATCAGCCCTGGCATTTTGCCTGCGTCAGCAGCCCCGAACTCAAGCGTCAGATCCGGGAAGCCGCCGAGGCTGAGGAGCGCGCCTTTTATGAGGGGCGCGGAGGGGAGCGCTGGCTGCGGGATCTAGAAAAGCTGGGGACGGATGCCGATAAGCCCTTCCTCGAAACCGCGCCCTGGCTCATTGCAGTCTTTGCTCAACCGCAAAGCCCCGATGAAGCCGGGGACCCCCGGAAAAACTACTACGTGAAAGAGTCCGTGGGCCTTGCCACGGGCTTTTTGATTCAGGCGCTCCACAGCGCTGGCTTGGCTACGCTTACCCACACGCCCAACCCCATGAAGTTTTTGAACCAGGCGCTTGGGCGCCCCAGCAGCGAGCGTCCCTTCGTGCTGCTGGTAGTGGGGCACCCAGCGGAGGGGGCTACCGTGCCCCGCTATGCCCTGATCAAAAAGCCCTTGGACGCCATCGCGAGCTTCCAGTGAGCCCAGAGCCGGCCTCCGAATTTCGAGCGCGCCGTCGGCGGCGTTGGCTGTTGCTGCTGGTGCTAGCGGGCCTCGCTTGGGGTTTGCGGGGGCTGGGGGCGCCGGAGACGGTAGAGGCGGGCGCCTGGCGCCGGGGCGCCAACGAACGTCCCCTCATCATTGCCCACGGAGGCGGCCTCCGCCACGCACCGGGCAATACGCTTGCGGCCCTCATTCGGGCCGCCGCCACCGGGATCGACGTCCTAGAATTCGATGTGCAGCTTAGCGCCGATGATCAGCTGGTCCTCATGCACGATTTAACGGTGGACCGCACCACCAATGGCACGGGTCTGGTCCGCAGCCTGCCCGTGGCTCAGCTCCAGACGCTCAATGCTGCCGCCCATTTCATGGGGCCGGCCGGGGAAGCGCAGGCCCCCGAGCCCATCCCGACCTTGACGGCCGTCCTCAAGCACTTCGCGCCCTCGCCCCTGCGTTTTGTCATTGAGCTGAAGAATCCCGGGGCCGATGGTGCGCTCGCTGCCCAGCGCCTCGCCGAGGCGCTTCGGCGCTTCGAACTGGAAAATCGGGTGATCGTCTGTTCGTTTCATGGGGAAACGCTGGCGGCCTTTCGCAAGGCCAGTGGAGGGGTCGTGCTCACCTCCGGGGCCCCTGGGGAGATTGCTCGGGTGATGCTGCTCCCTGCTCTGGGCTTGGCCGGGGGCGCTTTCGACCCTGCCCCCGTGGCCGTGCTTCAAATTCCCGTGAGCGCGGGTCCCTTTGGCCTCGATGGGGCGGGGTTTATTCGTCGAGCGCAGGCCCTGGGGCAGGCGGTGCAGTATTGGACGATTAATGATCTCGTCACCATGGAGAGGCTCGCGCTCGCGGGTGCCGATGGCATCATGACGGACGACGTGCCTGCGCTGCGCGCCGTGCTTGAGGAGCAGGGCTTCACCCTCCCGGATCCCTGGGTAGCTAATTGATGAGGAGTACGCGATGAAAACCCGTGCAGCAGTGGCCTTTCAGGCCGGTAGGCCCCTGGAAGTGGTGGACGTGGATCTGGAGGGCCCGAAGGCCGGGGAAGTGCTCATCGAGCTGAAGGCCACGGGGGTGTGTCACACGGACGCCTTTACCCTGTCTGGAGACGATCCCGAGGGGGCCTTCCCGGCAATCCTGGGCCACGAGGGCGCGGGCGTCGTGGTGGAGGTGGGACCGGGGGTAACCAGCGTGGCCCCAGGGGACCACGTTATTCCCCTTTACACGCCGGAGTGCCGCAGCTGTGAGTTTTGCCTGCACCCGAAGACCAATCTGTGCCAGGCTATCCGGGAGACTCAAGGCCAGGGGCTCATGCCCGATCACACTAGCCGCTTCAGCCTCGACGGTGAGCCCATCCTCCACTACATGGGCTGTTCGACCTTCTCCAATTACACCGTGTTGCCGGAAATTGCCTTGGCCAAGGTGCGCCCCGATGCCCCCTTCGACAAGATTTGCTACATCGGCTGCGGCGTGACCACGGGGGTGGGCGCCGTGGCCTTCACCATGAAGGTGGAGGCGGGGGCGACGGTGGCGGTTTTTGGCCTTGGCGGCATCGGCCTCAACGTGATTCAGGGGGCTCGCCTGGTGGGCGCCTCCCGCATCATCGGCATCGACACCAACCCCTCCAAGGTGCCCTTGGCGACCCAATTTGGCATGACTGAATTTCTGAACCCCACGGAGGTTGACGACGTGGTGGCGGAGATCGTGGCCATGACCGGGGGCGGGGTCGACTACAGCTTTGAGTGCATCGGCAATGTACAGGTTATGCGCCAGGCCCTGGAGTGTTGCCACAAGGGCTGGGGCGAGAGCTGCATCATTGGCGTGGCGGGGGCGGGGCAGGAGATTTCCACCCGGCCCTTCCAGCTGGTGACGGGCCGCAGCTGGCGAGGCACCGCCTTCGGCGGCGCCCGGGGCCGCACCGATGTGCCGAAGATCGTTGATTGGTACATGGAGGGGCGCCTGAATATTGACGACCTCATTACCCACGCCATGCCGCTCGATCAGATCAACACGGCCTTCGATCTGATGCACGCCGGGGAAAGCATCCGCTCCGTGGTGGTTTACGAGTGACCGTGGAGACCCTAAGTGACGTTGCCTGCTTCGGCGGGCGACAGCTTCGCCTTCGGCACGCCTCGGAAGCGCTGAGCTGTGCCATGACCTTCTCCGTCTATTTGCCGCCCCAGGCCCGAGCGCACGCCGTGCCCGTGGTCTACTGGCTTTCCGGCCTCACCTGCACCGATGAGAATTTCGTTACGAAGGCCGGGGCGCAGCGGGCAGCGGCCGCCCTGGGGCTGGCCCTGGTGGCGCCGGACACGAGCCCCCGGGGGAATGGGGTGCCCGATGATCCCGAGGGCGCCTACGACTTTGGACTGGGTGCGGGGTTCTACCTGAATGCCACGGAAGTGGCCTTTGCCACCCATTACCACATGGCCCGCTATGTGGAGGAGGAGCTCCCGGCAGTGCTGAGGGCCTTTCCCGAGCTCGACCAATCCCGAGAGGCGATCTCGGGCCATTCCATGGGCGGCCACGGGGCCCTAACCATCGCGCTACGAAACCCTTCTCGCTTTCGCTCCGTCTCTGCCTTTGCCCCAATCTGCGCACCCGCCCAGGTGCCCTGGGGGCAGAAGGCCTTTCGCGGGTACCTCGGAGAGGACCGGAGCACCTGGGCGCGCTATGACGCCTGTGCGCTGCTCACGGAAGCGCCTTCCGCCCCGCCCCTGCGCGTCGACCAAGGCGCTGCCGATGGCTTTCTCGAAACCCAGCTGCAGCCGGAATTATTGGTGAAGGCGGCGGCCCAGGGTGGGCACGCCCTCGACTACCATCTGCATGACGGCTACGACCACAGCTACTTCTTCATCGCGAGCTTCATCGATGAGCACCTGGCCTTCCACGCCGAACATCTCGTTCACGCTTAGGCACTCCCTGATCTAGCGCGCCGTGATCTCGAACGTCGTAGCGGTAAAGCCAATCCATGGTGGTGCCCCGGGCTAGGGGCGCTGCCAGATCGCGGAAGGTCGCGAGGGGCGCGCCCAGGTGATAGACCCATCCGTAGCGGCGCGAGAGCTGTTGAATGCGGGCGGTACGCGGACGGCGCCATCCTTCATAGGCTGTTAGCGCATCGTTCACGGTGGGTACCCGCGCTAGGGCGAGGGTCAGGGCTGCGCTGTCTTCGATGGCCATGGCCGCCCCCTGGGCCAAAAACGGGAGGGTAGGGTGGCAGGCGTCACCCAGAAGCGCTACCGGTCCCCGATGCCAGCGGGGCTGGGGCGCGCGATCAAAAAGGCCCCACTGGAAAAGCCCCTCGGGAGTGACGCGCTCGAGAAGCTGCTCAAGCTCTGGATGCCATCCCTGAAAGGCCGAGCGAAGATCCTCCGGGTGGCCGGGGAGGGCCCAGGACTCTTCGGTCCAGGCCCCAGCTTCCACTACCGCCACGCCGTTGATCTGCGCACCGCCGTCCACGGGGTAGTGCACAAAATGCTTCCCGGGCCCCCACCACACCTGGCTATCCCTAGCCTGAAGGGCCGGCGCGAGGCCTTCGCTAGGCACGAGAAAGCGCCAGGCCACCTGCCCCGTAAACTGAGCTGGGGCCTCGCCGAAGCACCAGCGGCGCACCTCCGAGTGAATGCCATCGGCTCCTAGGAGCATATCTACGGGCCCGTCGACCCCGGGCAGGGTGACGGCCCCCTCTTCCTCCCTAATGGCGCTTGCGCTGACCGCATGGCCCAGCCGCAGTTCCGCGTGAGGATGGTTGGCGAGGGCTGTTTGAAGGGCCTTGTGAAGATCGGCGCGATGAATTTGCCAGTAGGGAGCGCCGAAGCGGGCCTCCGCTTCCCCGCCGAGGCGCGCTTCCGTGATCGTTCGGCCCGTACGAAAGTGGCGAAAGCGTGAGCGTTCCGTTGCCGTGACCTTGCCTTCCAAGGCGGGGCCTAGGCCTAAGCGCAGGAGCACGCGGCTGGCGTTAGGGGAAAGCTGGATGCCGGCGCCTGCGGTGCGATGGGCGGTCGCTTGCTCCAGCACGATGACCTCGTGGCCCCCCTGGCTGAGGGCGAGGGCCGCCGTCAGACCTCCCAGGCCGCCACCGGCAATGGCAATGCGGTAGCCCATGGCCTCCGACCGTTGTCCGCTTGCGAAGGGAAGGATCATAACGACGTGGGCGTCCCGTCGCGAGGCGGGCCTTGCCCCCCGCCGGTGCCTCTGAGCTATGCTCCTCGCTGATCAGAAAGGAGACCGGGGAGGGTCACCATGACCGCAGCACACAGTCAGGCCGCGGAGGCTTGGAATATTCGTCCCCTCGCCCCCGCCGTCGGGGCAGAGATTACGGGCCTGGACCTTGCGTC
>JADHNT010000096.1 GCA_016779385.1 Pseudomonadales bacterium | reverse complement strand
CTTTTACTTTTTCTTCTCGCCGCGGGAAGCAGTAGCCTCGCAGCCAGCCCCTGGCATACGGAAGGCATACACCGGACCCCCTGGGGAGAAGTGGGCTACCGCATCGCCGGCGCCGGCCCGCCCTTGCTCCTGCCTCACGGCTACTTCGGCCAGGGCCGGCAGTGGGAGCCATTCCTTGAGGCCTTCAGTAGACACTACACGGTCATCGCGCCCGACCTCCTGGGCCACGGCACCTCCTCGATCACCGGGAAAAACTTTGAGGTGGCGGCCTCGGCCCAAGCCCTGTGGCAGCTGCTGGATACCCTAAAGCTGCCCAAGATCCGCGCCGTGGGCTACTCCGCCGGCGGCATGACCCTTCTCCAGATGGCTGCCCTGCGGCCCACGGCTATCCACGCCATGATTCTTGCCTCTAGCGCCCATATGCTCGAGGAAGCGCCGCCCCGCCCCGCTTGGGAAGCTATGCCACCGCCCTTTCAGGCAGACATGCTGCGGAATCATCCCCGCGGAGTGCCCCAGATTAAGAAGCTCATCCGCATGGCCCTGGTCGAAGCCCTCGAAGATGGGGATCTCGCGCCAGTGAAAACGAAAACCTTACTGTTGGCCGGGGACCGGGACGCGGTATTCCCCGTCCCTTCCGTGCTGCGAACCTACCAGGCCCTGCCAAACGCCCAGCTCTGGATTGTCCCGAACCTGGGACACGCCCTCTTCTGGCCCTGGGGCGGAAGCGACGCCCTGGCGAAGGCCTTCCCCGTCCGCGCCCTAGAATTCTTGTCCGAGCCTCCCTAAAGCGATTTCTAGTGGTAGGCTCAAACGAGGGGAAAGGAGGGATCGCCATGCCGCACTTTGATGCCATCGTGATTGGTTCGGGCTTCGGAGGGCTCTACGCGCTCCATCATCTTCGAGACACGCTCGGGTTATCTGTCCGCGTCTTCGACAGCGCCGGCGGGGTTGGCGGCACCTGGTGGTACAACCGCTATCCTGGGGCGCGGGTCGATGCCCCGAGCACCCCTTTTTATGCCTACACCTTCTCCCGCGAGCTCGTTGAGGGCTGGGACTGGCCCGAGACCCAGGCGTCCCAGGGCACCGTGCTCGCCTATCTGGAGTACGTGGCGGACCAGCTGGATCTGCGCAGGGACATTCAGTTCAACACGCGCATCACCGACGCCCGCTACGACGAAGCCGCGCAAGGCTGGACCGTGGAAACCGACACGGGACAAACGGCCTCGGCCCAATTCCTGATTTGCGCCACCGGTGCCCTGTTCGTCGCAAACCGACCCGCCATCCCCGGCATCGGAGACTTCACCGGGGAGGTCTACCACACGGGGCGCTGGCCCCACGAACCGGTCTCCTTCGAGGGCAAGCGCGTGGCCGTCATCGGCACGGGCTCCTCGGGCATGCAGGCCATCCCGGAAATCGCAAAGACGGCCAAGCACCTCACCGTTTTCCAGCGCACCCCGCAGTATGCTCTGCCTGCGCGCAATCGCCCCCTTCCCAAGGCCGAGCTGAACGCCTTTCGGGCGAACTGGGAAGACTACCGCGGCTCCATGATCCATCGGGGCGGATCGCCCTTCCCCACCACCAAGCTTCGGGCCCAGGACGCCACGGCGGAGGAACGCCAGGCGCGCTACGAACAAATGTGGGCCGAGGGGGGCATGCAACTGCTGATCAACAGCTATCGCGGCGTGCTCACGAAGGAAGCGCTGAACGACGAGGTCTCGGAATTCGTGCGCGGGAAAATTCGTGAGACGGTTAAGGACCCGGAGACGGCCCGGAAGCTGCTGCCAGACTACTTCATTGGCACGAAGCGCATGATCCTCGATAACGGCTACTTCGAGACCTACAACCGGCCCAACGTCTCCCTCGTAGATTTGCGGGAAGACCCCATCGAATCCTTTACCGCAACGAGCCTTCGAACCCGCGCGGGCGACCATCCCATCGATATGCTGGTGCTGGCCACGGGCTTCGACGCCGTCAGCGGTTCCATGCTGGCCATCAACCCGAAGGGTCGGGGTGGTGTGAGCCTGAAGGAGAAATGGGCGGATCGCTTCGAAACCTACCTGGGCACGGCCATCGCGGGCTTCCCAAACCTGTTTATGGTCCACGGCCCTGGCTCCCCGGGGGTCTTCTTCACCATGCCCCTTGGCGGGGAGTGCACGGTAAACTGGATCGGGCGGTGCATCAGCCACCTGCGCAGCGCTCGCCTCGGCGCCATCGAAGCCGCGCCAGAGGCGGAAACTCTTTGGGACGAGGAAATTCAGGGCATTGCCTCCGGCACCCTCTACCCCCGCACCGACTCCTGGTACCTCGGCGCGAATATTCCCGGAAAGCCTCGGCAGTTCCTGGGCCACCTGAACGGCTCTACCTACTTCAAGCGCCTGACGGAGGTCTCAGATGAAGGGTACGAAGGATTCCTTATGGAAGCAGCGCGCTGACCCATTCGTTTGAGGGGCATCGCGCGGCCAACTAAGCCGAACGCCTCTACTCTTTGCTCTACAGAGCCTATGAAAATGGAGCCCTAGCCATGAACGCCATGCCTACAATGCGCCGAAGCAGTACCATTCTGTTGATGTTGGCTCTATGCCTCTTTAGCCATTTCGCTCATGGAGAAGAGAGCACGACCCTCCCTGGCTGGCTCACTCCTTCCCTGGCGCAAAAAATCCTCAGCATCGAGATGACGCAGGAGCAGCGGGAAATCTTTCAATCATCCCTCGCTGAGTGCCTAAAAGGCCTAAGGTCGGATACGGAAAAGGTGCTGAGGCGCGGCGGAGCCGATCTGGAAAAGAAAATAGCGCGGGCACATAAACGACGCTTTAGCATCTTTGAGAACACCATGCTGGAAGCCCTTGAGGACCAGCAGCACGAAGCCTTTAAGGTCTATCTCGCCGAGCAGATCGCCGTGCTCAAGGAAGCCTTCCCCTAAACCGACTCGTAAGCGAAAAGCTGGAGCATTTCTCGATAGCGCACAAGGAAATCGCTCAAAGCCGACAGGAAGCGATCGTAGTCATCATCCGTCACCGGAGTGGGCAGAGTGAGGTAGTTGAGCCGGGGGCTTCCCGCAAGGAAATCGTGGCGCAGAACCATGTAGAACCAGAAGATGGTGGGCAGCTGACGCACCGCGGGATGGCCGGAAATATTCAGCTCATGGGCGATTGTCTCATCGTCAATCTCGCCGATCACGGGATCCCGTTGCCAGATCAGGGTCGTGAGGCTCCCCGAGCCACAGGCCTGGAGCGGCGCGCCATGTTGCTGCGCCAACTGATTGATCGCCTCCCGGAGCGCATCGCCCCGGGCGTTGTGGGCCAGGCACTGCTCCGGGGACCAGAGCTCATCGAGCACGGCCACCGCCGCCGCCATGGACAGCGCATTCTGATTAAAGGTGCCGCCGCTGTTGATGGTCTGGGGATGCAGAGGATCGTGGCGCGCCATCCACGCCCGGGACCCACCAAAGGCGCCAAAGGGTAATCCGCCCCCGAAATACTTGCCGATGGTGGTCATGTCCGGCACAACTCCGACCAGCGCCTGGGCCCCGCCCGGGGCCAAGCGTGAGGTCATTACTTCGTCAAAGATGAGGGCGCCGCCTGCGGCGGTGCAGGCCTCCCGTATACGTTGAAGATAGGCCCGCGGGGCAACGCGCTTTAAGTAGGTGGTGGGATTCACCATCACCGGCTCGAGGATAACGGCGGCCAGGTCCGCAGCGTTTTCCGCGATGGTGCGGGCGATGAGATCGGCGTCGCCGTAGGGCACGGTGATCTTCTCGTAGGGCGTATCTAAGGGCCCTGCGGAGCGACCGCCGTGAATCCAGGCGCCGTGATAAGCCCCATCGTAGACGAGAATTTTTTTCCGGCCCGTCACCGCCAGCGCCGTGTTGATGGCGTAGGTGTTTGCCTCCGTGCCCGTCATGGTGAAGCGGATCTGCTCCATGGAGGGGAAGCGCGCCGTCAGCCTACGGGCCACCTCGGCCTCGTGAAGATTCGGACCGCCCCCGAGGGCGTGGCCGTGGGCCATAGCCTGCTGCACCGCGGCCTGCACCGGTGCCGGGGAGAAGCCGAAGAGCCCGGCGGTAAAGTTGCCGAGCAGATCCGTGAGCTGCTGGCCGTCTGCCGTTTCTACCGTCGCGCCATGCGCGTTCACAAAGGTCAGGGGAAAGGGGGGATAGAACACGGAGGCGCGATTGGTGCCGCCAGCGATGCCTGCCTCCTTCGCCGCCGCGAAGGCCGCGGCGCTCTTAGGATTCGCCGCCACGTACTCGGCCTGGAGCGCCTCGTACGCAACTCCTACGGCGCGCTGCGCTGGACTATCGGTCATGGGCTCCCTCCTGTTCTCTTTTCCCCAAACCGCCCTACTTCTTCACTTCATGGGGCTGCGGCGGCAGCACGTCAGCGACCAGATCCAGGGATTTCCAATCCGCAGGTAAGGTCTCCCGATCCGGACTGGGCACGTGCAAGGATTGCCCTCGCTTTTCCATGGGATGGATGTAGCGCGGACAGTTAATCCACGTGCTCCTAATCTTCACCTGTACGGCCAGCCCAACGTCCTGCCACAGCCGCAGGATAGCGGGGGCCCGAACCAACGTCGCAACACCCTGGACACGCACTCGGTGGGGCACTACGGAATTGATAAACAACAGCCCGACTTTATCGTGATCTTGAATATTGCCCATGGACAGCCACATGCCATTGCCATCGAAGCAAGGAAAGAGGAGGGTCTCCGGGGTTTGGACTTTCACAAAACCTACATCCCCCCCCTTGTAGGAGACCGTTGGAAAGCCGTCTGCTCCAAGGGTGGATAGAAAAAAGTGGTCCTGCTGCTCGATGAAGGTCTGAGCGTCTGCGTCCAAGGCAGGGCGGACGATGACCTCCCGCAGCCGATCGGCAAGCGCCGCGGACTTGAACTCCTCCTGTAGCGCTCTGTGTCCTGCCTGGTAAAAGTCCGCCATCGTCCATGCTCCATGGGAGAAGAAAGGCGACCGAACGCTTAGGGACGGGGGCCTGCTTGGGAAAATAAAGCGCGAAGGGTCTCTAGGGCCAGCTTAGGCTGCCGGTCAAAGGTTAAAAGCCCATTAATCTCCTGCTGGACATCCGTGAGCTGGGTCCAAACATAGCCCGCTAAAGAGGGACTGGCAGCAATTTCTCCTAGGGTTTGTTCGATGCGGCGTTGGAACGCATGCTCCGTTTCCGGAATATCCCCGTAGGCAAAGGCGCCTCCACCCGCATCCCCAAAGCCAATACCGCCGCACTCCGTGAGGAGCATGGGAAGCATTGAGACCTCGGCCCCAGGCAGGGCGCCGCGCCGCGCTCTGCCCGGGGCCCCTCCCCAATCGCTTGTCACGGTCGACTCGGGCGCCTGCCGCAGCGCCGCTAGGCGATCCTCCAGGGGGCGATCCTCCTCGTAGAGATGCAAGGTCCAAAAATCTCCCGAGGAATATTCCCATCCATCATTCCCCACCACGGGACGGGAGGGGTCCAACGCCTTGGTAAGCTTGACGATGCTATCCACCCAGGCACGCTGCTCCGGCCGGTCCCCTTGGTGCCACACCCCCCAGGACTCGTTGAAGGGAACCCAGGTGACCAAAGAGGGATGGGCGCGGTCCCGCTTAAGGAGGGACATCCACTCCTGGGTGAGGGTTTCAACCAGCTCCGTGGAAAAAATGCGCCCCGAGGGCATTTCTGCCCAGACCAACAGCCCCAGGCGATCAGCCCAGTAAAGATAACGAGGGTCCTCGGCTTTTTGATGTTTTCGAGCGCAGTTGAAGCCAAGGGCAAGGGTGAGCTCTACATCCCGCCGCAGCGCCTCATCGCTGGGGGCGGTATACCAGCCTTCAGGGAAATAGCCTTGGTCAAGCACGCCTCGAAGAAAGAGGGCTTCGCCATTTAGGTGCAGGCCATCCCTGTCCCAGGAGAGCTCCCTAAGGCCGATATAGCCCTCTACCCGATCAACCTGGCCGTCAAGCTCATCTTCGAGGACTACCCTCACGTCGTAGAGGGTCGGGTGCTCGGGCGCCCAAAGCTGCGGATCTGGAATCGCGAAACTTAGGCGCGCCTCCGCGCGCTGGTCCACGCCAACCGTGTGCTCCGCAACGACTACCTCATTGTGAAGCAGCGTGACGGAGAGCCTTCCCTGAAGCTGACGGGAAAAGCCAGCGGCAAGGACCAGGGTCTGATCCTTGACGGCATAGCGTGGATAGAGCCAGCTCACTGATGAGGGAGGCACGGGCTCGAGCCATACGGACTGCCAAATGCCCGTAACGGGATCGTAATCGATGGGCCAGCGCGTCGTACCGGCTTGCTTACCCCTGGGCTGGCTCCAGGAGGGCGAGTCTTCAACACGAACGGTGAGCCGGTTACGCCCCGGGCGCAGGGCATGGGAGATCTCGAAGGAAAACGGCGCGTAGCCCCCGCGGTGCTGCCCCACTTCCTCGCCGTTGAGGAAAACCCGCGTCCAATGATCCGCCGCACCCAAGTGCAGCATGATCGGGCCTCCCCAGGGGGGCGCGTCGAACTCCCGCTCGTACCAAAGGCAAGGTAGGCCACGCAACGCTTCCGCCTGGGAGGCCGGCGCTTCCGGGGTAAAGGGCACAATAATGGAAAGCGCTTCCGGCCCTAATCCTGCGCGGTGCCAACCCTTAAGCAACCCCTCTCTGCGATCGTCGCCTCGAACACTCCATAGCCCATTAAGGCAACGCCACTCGGCTCGACGCAATTGCGGCCGCGGGTACTCGCTTCGAGGAATCGGGTTCATGGCGCCATTTGCCCAAACCAATGAGCTATCAGCTTAGCGCGCGCCCAAGGGGCTGTCCTCTCCTGAGCGGACTCGATACAAGCACAGACGAACTCTGGAGGACCGGCAAAATCTCCGTCGCCGGGAACGCCCCGGCCTCTAGGTGGCCTGGAAAATCGAGAGCTAGCCCGCTGGCTATTGCGACGGCGCCAGCGGGCTAGGCGGTTTACTCAGCTTCGTAGAAGGCGGTTCCAAGGTAGGTGCGGGCAGGACCGCAGCTCATCGTTTCTCTCATAGCGCGCCACTCTGCTGTCATGAACATACCGTTGGCGTTTAGGCTATCGAGCGACTCACCCCAAGCTTCAATATTGGGAAAAAATCTCGCGGTGATGAAAGCACCCTGAAGCGCGTCCGGAACGCCAAAGCCTGCCCACCAGACATGAGACGAACCTTTCAGCCCCAATTCAGCGACCCGCGCAGACCAGGCGCTATCCGCCGCTCGCATGGACGTCCTTGACGCCCCCTCCTTTAGGCGACAGGTACTGAACATGGCAAAAACTGGCCCTTCTGCGTCCTCGCCGTCCCCGCGATGAATAATTTCCCCTCGATTTAGCATGCGCTGTCGGAAGGAAATGACCTTTTGAAACTTCGATTCGAGGCGGCTCCCATTTTCAAGGTAGTTACGAAACCCCTTCGCTATTGCGGTCGCATTAGGAGCAACTCCAATCCAAACACCGTCATAGTCGTTTTCTATAGGGCCACTGCCCTGGCTCACGAAGTGCGGCGTCATAATATAAGCGCTGTACTGGGTATCACCCTCCTCTGAAAGCTTCCCAAACTCTTCTTTCAGGGCCATCAGGTCATCCATGCTTTTTCCGGGTTGAAAAGAAAATGGAATGGCTTCAACTCGATATTCGGCAATCGGATCATGCGGCGCTGCGACAGCGGACAGCGCGCTGGTGGCCACCAGCGCGGCGGAGGCAATTTTTAAAAACCGTTTCATAAGTAAACTCCCCATTTATGGTTTAGATGACGCAAAAGCGTTCATCAATGGGGATCTTTACAATGATTCATTGCGCCTGTGTTTTCCCTTCGGATAGCACACGACGGCCGGCAAAAACTGAAATTCAAGCTTCCAAATTCTGTAAGAGAAATTTTCAGAACCGTGCGCGAATTGATCGCAAAATTTTTGGGCAGACGCAGTGGCATTGCTGTCAAAAGTTGAGCTGACGAAATCAGTCAATACGGCTGACGAAGACAACCCCTTGTCAGAATCGGAAGCAAAATTTGAACGCGAGTCACTTCCCCTCATGGAAGTTAAGGCACTCTGCTATATGAGAACCCTTTCAAGGAGAAAATCTGTGTCCGCTAAAACCGTACTCTTTTCCCTCTTTTTTGGGATCGCCTTTTTTTCCCTTTCTGCGAAAGCCGATGACGCCAGCGACGTACGAGCCGCAATAGAGCGTTGGAATAATCTCGAGTCGGATCTAGGCGCCCAAGCCGCCATGATTCGAAAGGATCGTGTTCAGATCGTCGGGGCCGTGCGTAAAAGAAATCAGGACACTAATCTGGCTTCGCAGCAGTTTAATCATGACGCCGACCTCGCCGCCTACGGCGACGCCACGCGACGGCTTATCCTCATTGAGGATCCCGAGATCCGA
>JADHNT010000013.1 GCA_016779385.1 Pseudomonadales bacterium | reverse complement strand
GCTGGCGCTGCCCCGGGAGGAGGCCCTCGCCCAGCTGCCGGCGCTTCTTGAGGCGACCCTCAAGGCTAAGCAACCCGTCGCCTTTACCGGTGGAACCATGGTGATGAAATTCATTGGCGGCTAGGAGCCCAACCGTGACTCTCCCTCGATTGACCCTGGAAGCCCTCACCGAACGCCTCGCGGAAGCCAGCGGGCAGAAGCGCCCCCCGGTAGACGCCTGGAACCCCAGCCACCGGGGCACCATCGACATGACCATTGCGCGCGATGGACGGTGGTTCCATGAGGGGGGAGAGATCAAGCGGCCGGCGCTGGTGGCGCTGTTCGCCTCGATCCTACGGTGCGATGAAGAAGGGCATTGGCTGGTCACGCCGGCGGAGATGCTACGCATTACGGTGGAGGACACCCCCTTCCTCGCCGTCGATTTAGAGGTGGCCGGGGAGGGCGCGGGGCAGCAGCTCATGCTGAAGACGAACGTCGGCGATTGGGTACCCGTGGATGCCACCCATCCCCTGGTGGCGCGCGACGAGGCCGCGGGGGGTGGAGTGGTGCTTCCAGTGCGAGGACAGCTGTGGGCCCGTCTTGATCGCCCCACCTACTATCATCTGGCCTCCCTGGCCGATAGCGAGCCCCCCTTTGCGGTAGTCAGTGCAGGGCTGCGCTTCCCCCTTGTGCCTGAGGGCGCCCCGAAAGCGGTGTAGACGCCGCAACGAAAAACGGGCCCGTAGGCCCGTTTCGTCGATGGGTTGCTGTTCTACATGTTGGGATAGTTCGGGCCGCCCGCACCCTCCGGGGTTACCCAGGTGATGTTCTGCGCCGGATCTTTGATGTCGCAGGTTTTGCAGTGAATGCAATTCTGCGCGTTGATCACAAACTTCGGACCGTCTGCTTCCTTCACCACTTCATAAACCCCCACGGGGCAGTAACGCTGCGCCGGCTCGTCAAAGCGGGGCAGGTTCTCCCGAATGGGGAGGTCCGGATCCGTGAGCTGAAGGTGGCAGGGCTGATCCTCTTCGTGGTTCGTATTGGAGAGATAGACGGAAGAGGACTTATCGAAGCTGAGCACCCCATCGGGCTTCGGATAGGACGGCGCCTTGCAGGCGCTGGCCGGCTTCAGGGTGGCGTAATCGGGCGTTTTGTCGCTCAGGGTAAAGGGCAGCTTGCCGGCGAAGAGGGTCTGGTCCACCCAGGCGAAGGCCGAGCCTGCGAGCATGCCAAATTTGTGCATGGCCGGCCCGGCATTGCGCGCCTCGGAGAGCTCCTCGTAGAGCCAGCTATCCTGAAACTTCTCGGCGAAGGCGGGGACCGTCTCACCCCCTTCACTCCCAGCCGCAAGCTTCTCGACGATGGCCTCAGCGGCAAGCATGCCGCTCTTCATGGCCGTGTGGCTGCCCTTGATCTTGAGGAAGTTCAGAAAGCCCGCGTCGTCGCCGGCGAGAACGGCTCCGGGAACGGTGAGCTCGGGCAGGGCTTGGAGGCCACCCTTCACGATGGCTCGGGCCCCGTAGGCCACGCGGGTGCCGCCCTTGAGCGTTTCCGCGAACAGCGGGTGGTGCTTCATTCGCTGAAATTCATCGAAGGGCGAGACATGGGGGTTGCTGTAGGCCAAGTCCACGATCAGCCCCACCACCACCTGCTGGTTCTCAAGGTGGTAGAGGAAGCTACCCCCGGTATTCCCAGTGGTTTCCGCGAGGGGCCAGCCAATGCTGTGCACAACCTTACCGGGCACGTGCTGCTCCGCGGGGATGTCCCAAAGCTCCTTGAAGCCAATCCCGTAGTGCTGCGGACCGACGTTCTTGTCGAGCGCGAACTTCTTAATGAGCTGCTTGCCCAGGTGGCCGCGGCAGCCCTCGGAAAAGATCGTGTACTTGGCACGAAGCTCGTAGCCCGGGGTAAAGGAACCCTTAGGTTGACCATCCCGACCCACGCCGAGGTCGCCGGTGGCGACGCCGACCACGGCGCCGTCATCGTTATAGAGGATCTCGCTGGCGGCGAAGCCCGGAAAGACATTCACGCCGAGGTTCTCGGCCTGCTCCCCAAGCCAGCGGCACAGGTTGCCCAGGCTGATCGCATGGTTTCCTTCGTTGTGGGTGGCCTTCGGTACGAAAAAGCCTGGAATCTTCACCTTGTGGTCACCATCGGGGAGGTAATAAACCTCGTCATCGGTGACCGGGTTGTTGAGAGGGGCGCCCTCTGCTGCCCAATTCGGGAAGAGCTCATCGAGAGCCCGCGGCTCGACCACGGCCCCGGACAGAATATGAGCGCCGATCTCCGAGCCTTTTTCGACGAGGCAAACGGACCATTCCTGCCCCGCGGCCTGAGCAAGCTGCATGACTCGACAGGCCGCCGAGAGCCCCGCAGGACCACCGCCGACAACGACCACGTCAAATTCCATCGCTTCCCGTTCTACGGCGTCCACGCCTCTCTCCCTTTCTAGGCCCTTGCGAGCGGTTCCCGTGAGCCCGGGAGTATAAACGACGGGGCAGGGGGGCTCCATCACGGGGCCGGACCCTTGCCTTGACCCCTCTGGGGGCCAGGGTCAGAATACGCGCCGTTCCTAAGGTGCCCCTATGCGCCTTACTTTGCTGTCCACGGGCCTTCCGGGCCCCCTAGCTATGGGAAGTGGCCCATGAAAGTGCTCGTCGCGATCAAGCGCGTCATCGATTACAACGTCAAGGTGCGGGTCAAGGCCGATCACAGCGACGTTGACCTCACCAACGTCAAAATGGCGGTGAATCCCTTCTGCGAAATCGCCATCGAGGAGGCAGTGCGCTTGAAGGAAAGCGGACAAGCAACGGAAGTGGTCGCCGTGGCCGTGGGGCCGACCCAATGCCAGGAGCAGCTGCGCACCGCGCTGGCCCTTGGCGCCGATCGCGCCATCCTCGTGGAAACCGACGGTTTCCCCCAGCCCCTGTCGGTCGCCAAGCTGCTGAAGGGCGTTTACGACCAGGAGCAGCCTGGGCTGGTGATCTTCGGCAAGCAATCCATCGACGCCGACAACAACCAAACGGGGCAAATGTTTGCGGCCCTCGCGGGCCTCGGCCAGGGCACCTTTGCCTCTAAGGTCGAAATCGCCGGCGATACGGTGAACGTCACCCGGGAAGTAGATGGCGGCTTGCAGACCGTGGCCCTGAAGGCTCCGGCCGTGGTGACCACGGACCTGCGCCTCAATGAGCCGCGCTATGCGTCCCTGCCGAACATCATGAAGGCGAAGAAGAAGCCTCTCGATACGCTCACCCCGGAAGCGCTGGGCGTGGAGGTGAAGGCCACCATTGAAACCCTCCGGGTCGAGCCCCCGGCGGAGCGCCAGGGCGGCATCAAGGTTGACTCGGTGGAAGCCCTCGTCGACAAACTCAAGAACGAAGCCAAGGTAATCTAAGGGCGCGCTAGGGAGCTTTAAGCCATGAGTATTCTTCTTGTAGCAGAACACAACAACGCCGCGCTCAATCCGGTCACGCTGAATGTGGTGGCGGCAGCGCAGGCCATCGGTGGAGACATCACCGTGCTGGTGGCCGGGGAAGGCTGCGGCGCCGCCGCGGGCGCCGCGGCCGCGCTGCCCGGCGTGAGCAAAGTGCTCTGCGCCGACGCCGCGGTCTACGGCAAGCAACTTGCGGAGAACGTCGCCCCCCTTATTGCGGAAGCCGCAGCGGGGCACAGTCATGTGCTGTCCGCACACAGCACCAACGGCAAGAACACCATGCCGCGGGTCGCTGCTCTTCTCGATGTGAACATGGTGTCCGACATTATTTCCGTGGAAAGCGAGGACACCTTCAAGCGTCCCTTCTACGCAGGGAATGCCATCGCCACGGTGAAGAGCTCCGATGCAGTCAAGGTGGTCACGGTGCGCCACACGGCCTTCGATCCCGTGGCCACCACCGGTGGCAGCGCTGCGGTGGAAGCCTTGGGCAGCGCCCACGACGCTGGCGTTTCCAGCTTCGTGAATGAAGAAATCGTCAAGCTCGACCGTCCCGAGCTCACCGCCGCCCGGGTGGTGGTATCGGGGGGCCGGGGCATGGGCAGCGGCGAGAACTTCAAGATCCTGGAAGGGGTTGCGGACAAGCTGAACGCTGCCATGGGCGCCTCCCGGGCCGCGGTGGACGCCGGCTTCGTCCCGAACGATATGCAGGTGGGGCAAACGGGCAAGATCGTTGCCCCAGAGCTCTACATCGCCGTGGGCATTTCCGGCGCCATCCAGCACCTTGCGGGCATGAAGGATTCCAAGGTGATCGTGGCGATTAACAAGGACGAAGACGCGCCGATTTTTCAGGTGGCGGATTACGGCCTTGTGGCGGATCTGTTTCAAGCGGTTCCGGAGCTTGAAGGGCAAATCTAGTTTTAGCTTATAAGCTATTGAAAAGCCCGGCGATGTCGGGCTTTTTTACGTCGGAAAGCGTGCCTAAGGCCGGCGTCCACCCGTGTACCAGCGCACCGGCTTCAGATCCTTTTCCACTTCCCCCACCACATCCAGGCACAAGGCGAAGAGCGCCATGCGAATCACTACGCCGTTGTCCGCCTGACGGAAGATGGCCAGGGCCGGATGGGCGTCGAGGTCTGGGTCGAGCTCCTGAGCGCCCGCCCGGGAATCCCGGGGCAGGGGATGCATGATTACCGTCTGCGGCGCGCAGTGCTCCGTGTAGACCGCCTGATTAAGGCGGAATAGACCTCGATAGCGCCCGGCCTCCTCGGGGCTCGGGAAGCGCTCCTCCTGGGTACGGGTGACGTAGACGATATCCGCCGCCGCAAGCCCCGGCGCCAAGGTGTCGTGGCGAAACACCCGGTGGCCCCGGGACCGTAGCGCCTCTTCGTACACCGGCGGCAAGGCGAGCTCTGGCGGGCTGATAAGATGAAACTCGATGGCCGGATACAAATTCAGAAGCTGCACCAGCGAGTGGACGGCGCGGCCGTAGCGTAGGTCCCCCATGAGGGCGATCCGGAGCCCCTCAAGGCTGAGTCCCAGGGCCGCTCGCTCGCGGCGAATGGTGTAGAGATCGAGCAGCGCCTGCGTGGGGTGCTCTCGAGCGCCATCACCGCCATTCAAGACAGGCACGCGACTCGCCTGGGCAAAGCGATCCACGGCGCCTTCCTCGGGGTGGCGCATCACAATCACGTCGCTATAGCCGGAAAGCACCCGAGCCGTGTCTTCTAGCGATTCCCCCTTGGCCAGGGAAGAGCTCTCCACGCCGATGGTTTCCCGCACCTCCCCCCCGAGGAGGTTGAAAGCGCAGCCGAAGCTGACCCGGGTGCGCGTGCTGGGCTCGAAGAACATGTTGCCGAGAATGGCGCCCTCGAGCGCCCGGGTCACCATGCGCCGCTCGGCGAAGGGCACCATGCGGTCGGCGACGGAAAAAACTGTCTCCACGGCCTCGAGGGTCAGGTCCTGAACACTAAGGAGGTGCTGCCCCGCAAACGCTTTGATCATGCTGTTCAATCCCTAGTGGATAGCACGAGTTTACGTTATTTCCCCAGGCCCTGGGCCACCTGAGCGAGCAAGGTGCGAAACCAGAGCAGGGGCGGATCGGCGTCGCGTTGGGACAGCCAATACAAATGGCTTTCCAGAGGTGGCAAGGGAAAGGGCAGGGGCTCTCGACGCAGGGGATAGCGCAAGGCCATGTGGTCCGCAAAGCTCTCAGGCACGGTCAGGGCAAGATCGGAGGTCATGAGCACCTCCGGCGCCACCAGAAAGTGCTGGGCCCGCAGCATGATGCGCCGCCGCTTCCCCAGGCGCTCGAGGGCGAGATCCACGTGGCCGAGGCCCCTCGGGCGAGACGACAAGTGGATATGGTCAAGCTCAAGAAAGCGCTCGAGGGTCAGGACCTGGGCGCCCAGAGGATGATCCTGGCGCAACACGCAGACATAGCGATCCTCTGCCAGCGGCGCGTGATGCACGAGGGGATCGGACAGCAGGGGGACATCGAGGGCCAGATCAAGCGCTCCGGTTGCAAGCGCCTGCACCAGGTCTCGCCGCGGCACGGAAAAGCTTTCCAGGGTTACCCCGGGGGCCTCTTCCCGGAGCAGCTGCACCAGCCGGGGTAACAGCCGCGCTTCATTTAAATCGCTCATGCTGATGCGAAAGCGCAGGGTCGCGCCAGCGGGTTCGAAGGGTTGGGCAGCGCCCAAGGGATCCTCAAGAAGACGGAGGGCTTGGCGAGCGGGACCGATAAGGTCCTTGGCCAGCGCTGTGGGCACCATGCCATGGGCCGAACGCAGAAAGAGCGGATCCCCGAAAGCGTCCCGAAGCCGCGCCAGCGCGTGGGAAGTAGCGGGCTGGGAAAGGCCTAGGCGTCGACCCGCCTTCGTGAGGCTACCCTCCGCGTAGATGGCATCGAGGACGCGATAGAGATTCAGATCCGTGCGGGCGCCGCCGCGGCCGGGGGATGCTACCTGCATGGGCACTCCTGTCACGCAATTGCCATAGAGGGGCACTGCCCCCCCTTGCTATTATGACAATCTAACTGAGGCGGGCCTATGGCTATGACGAAAACTGAATCCTTAAGCGATGTCGCCCACGAGCCGACACCGGACTCGGCAAAAGTTGGCCCGCTCTTCTCCTTTGCCTATACCCGGCGTCACGGGGTTTTGCTGATGCTGGATGGGCAGGGCGCCACGCAGGGCTACTTCCGCCCCTCGGCCCAGGCGGCGGCGATCGCCGAGGCCCAACGCCGGGCGCCCGGGCCCGTCACCTGGATCAACGAGAACGAGGACGCTTTTGAGGCAAGGCTGAGCAGCGCCTTTGAGCGCGAGGGCTCCGCAGCTCGCCAGATGGTGGAAGATCTCGGTGATGCGTTCGATCTTGCAGCCCTCGCCGAGGAAGTCCGGGAAACGGAAGATCTCCTCGCTCAAGAGAACGAAGCCCCGATCATTCGCCTCTTGAACGCCATCCTCTCGGAAGCCATCCGGGAAGACGCCTCGGACATCCACCTTGAAACCTTCGATCACATACTGGCCGTGCGCTTTCGCATCGATGGTGTGCTTCGGGAAATCGTTCGCCCGAAGCGGGCCCTAGCGCCGCTGCTCGTTTCCCGTTTGAAAGTCATGGCTAAGCTCGATATCGCGGAGAAGCGGGTGCCGCAGGATGGACGCATCAGCCTACGGGTGGCGGGGCGGGAGGTCGACGTACGCGTTTCGACCCTTCCCACGGCCAGCGGCGAACGGGTCGTGCTTCGCCTTCTGGATAAGCAGGCAGGACGCCTCGAGCTCGAAAAGCTCGGTATGGCGCCGGACGCCCTCGCGGCACTGAAGGCCGTGGTGCGCCGTCCCCACGGCATCGTCCTGGTGACCGGCCCCACGGGCTCGGGAAAAACCACCACCCTCTACGCGGCCCTGAGCACCCTGGATACGCAAAGCGCCAACGTGATGACCGTAGAGGACCCCATCGAGTATCACCTTCCGGGCATCGGCCAAACCCAGGTCAACAGCAAGGCGCAGATGACCTTCGCCCGAGGGCTTCGGGCTATCCTTCGCCAGGACCCGGACGTGGTGATGGTCGGGGAAATCCGCGATCTGGAAACGGCGGAGATCGCAATCCAGGCGGCCCTCACCGGGCACCTTGTGCTTTCAACTTTGCACACCAACAGCGCTCTCGGCGCCATCGCCCGCCTTCGAGATCTGGGAGTAGAATCCTACCTTCTCTCCTCCAGCCTGAGTGCCGTGCTGGCCCAGCGTCTTGTGCGTCGGCTCTGTGGGCACTGCAAGGTGGCGGCGCCCGCGGACGCCCGCAGCCGAGCGCTCCTGGGGCTTGGAGAAGATGCGCCCATGCTCTACGACGCCGTCGGCTGCGATGCCTGTGCTGGCACAGGCTACCGGGGACGGACGGGGATCTACGAACTGGTGAATTTCGATAGCGCCCTGTCCCAGCTCATCCATGACGACGCCCCGGCCCAGGCCCTCGCGGAGGCGGCGGCCCAGCACGGTCACACGCTTTTCGAAGATGGAAAGCAAAAAATTCTGGCCGGGGAAACCACCCTAACGGAAGTGCTCCGCGTCACCCGGGACGAAGGATGAGCGCTTTTGACTTTCGAGCTCTTGACGGGGCAGGGCGAGAGCAAAAAGGCGTTTTAGAGGGTGATAGCCCTCGTCAGGTGCGCCAGCTCCTTCGGGACCGGGGCTGGGCGCCCATGGACGTGTCCCCCGCGGCAGAGGGCGCCAGCCAGGGGCGCCTCTTCGTACGCAGGCCTCGCCTCGCCCCCCTTGAACGCGCCCTTGTCACACGCCACCTCGCCACGCTCCTTGCCGCGGGCCTACCCCTTGAGGAGGCCCTGGGGGCAGCCGCCGCCCAGGCGGACCAGGGCCGGGCCCAGAGCCTGCTGCTCGGGGTTCGGGGCCGGATCCTTGAGGGCCAAAGCTTTGCCCAGGCCCTCGGCGCTTACCCGGCAGCCTTCGATGATCTCTACCGCGCCACCGTGGCTGCGGGCGAACAGGCCGGGCATCTCGATCGCGTGCTCGACGCCCTGGCGCGCTTCACGGAACGGCGCCAGGAAACGGGGCAGACCTTGCAAATGGCTCTGCTCTATCCCGTGCTGCTACTCGTCCTATCCCTCGCGATTGTGCTGGGCCTCCTCACCTATGTGGTTCCCGAGCTCGTCGGCGTCTATGCAGAGACGGGGCAGGCCTTACCCCTTTTAACGCAGGGTTTGCTGGCCCTTGCGGCCTTTCTCGACGCCTTCGGCCTTTGGGTCTTCCTGGCCGCCCTGGCCCTTGCCTTTGCCGCTTACCAGGCCTACCAGGTTCCCTCGGTGAAAGCGCGGATGGAGCGCCTCGCGCTCACCGGGGCCCCCTGGCGCCGCCTCACCCAGGGGGTCCACGCCAGCCGCTTTTCGAGCACCCTTGCGATTTTGTCGGGGAGCGGCGTACCCCTGCTGGAAGGGCTCCGCATTGCCACCGACGTCCTGACCAATGGCGTGCTTCGACAGCGCTTGGTTGCGGCTCGGCAGGCAGTGACCGAGGGTACCAGCCTGCACCAGGCCCTTCGGGAGGTCGGCTACTTTCCGCCCCTCATGTTGCATATGGTGGCGAGCGGTGAGGCCTCGGGTCAGCTGGAAGCCATGCTCGAGCGCGTAGCCGGGCACCTCGAGCGGGATAACGAACGGCTCGTGTCAGCCTTTCTAGAGCTCCTAAAGCCCCTCACTCTGGTCTTCATGGGCGGGCTCGTGCTCCTGATTGTGCTGGCGATCCTGCTGCCCATTTTGAATTTGAATCAGCTTGCGATTTAAGGAGCGCCCCATGCGCCGATTACCCCCCCCTACCCGCACCGGCTCCCTTTCCATGGGCCTGCGGCCGAAGATCGAAGGCTTTACACTCATCGAAATCATGGTGGTGGTGGTCATCCTTGGCATTATGGCTGCGCTGGTGGTACCGAACATCGCCGGTCGGCAGGAGCAGGCCCAGCGTACCGCTGTCGAAAGCGATCTCAACGCCCTTGCCAATGCACTTGAGTTCTACCGCCTGGACAATTTCGCCTATCCCAGCACGGAGCAGGGTCTTGAGGCGCTCGTGACCCAGCCCTCGGGCTACCCCGAGGCTCGGCGCTGGAAGAGCGGCGGCTACCTACGGCGCCTTCCCACAGACCCCTGGGGCACGCCCTACCAGTATCTGAGCAGCGGGGAGCGTTTTGAGCTCTACAGCCTAGGCGCCGACGGGCAAGAAGGGGGAGAGGGTAGCGGGGCGGATATTGGCTTCGAAACCCCCTAGCGTGGCCCGCGGCTTCACCCTCATCGAGTTACTCGTGACCGTCGCGGTCATCGGGCTGCTTGCGGGTCTCGCTATGCTCCAGGCCCGTCCCGATGACGGGCAACAAACCCTCCAGCGGTCCGGGGATGCCCTGAAGGGCGCCGTTCGCCTCGCCCAGACACAGGCCCTCGCTGATGGGCTTGTGCTCGGGCTGAAGGTCACGGAGCGGGGCTACGAATTTCACCGCCAGGATCCGCGGGACGGCACTTGGCGCTTACTCCAGGACCGGGCGGGGCTGGCGCCCCAGGCGCTTGAGGCGAGCCTCACGCTTACCAGCCTCAGCGCGGCAGGGCGTCCGGCCACACCGACCCCCTGGGCGGCTCTATTTTATTCAAGCGGGGAGGGGACGGCCCTCTGGCTGCGCTTTGAGCACAAGGCCAGCAACCAACAGCTGGATCTGAAGGGCGATGGCATCGCTCTGCCCGAACTCCAGGCCCCGGAATCGCAACAACCGGCGAGCACGCGCTTTGCGGCGCTGGTCCTTAACGAGGCTGCCCATGGCTAGGGCGCATCAAAGAGGCTTTACCCTGGTCGAAGTCCTGGTCGCTCTCGCGGTGTTCGCCCTAGCTATGCTGACCCTGCAGGGCCGGCTCGGGGACCGGGCCATGGTTCAGGGCCAGGCGGAGACCCGCATCCTCGCGACCTATCTCGCGAGCAATACGCTGGAGCGCTGGGGCCTCGACTTTGAGGAGGGCGCGACCCCGGGACAGCGACAGGGGGAGGCGCTCTTTGCCGGGCGCCGATGGCGGCTGGAAGCGCAAACGAAGCCCACGGATCTCCCTGGGCTCTTCTCCGTCGAGCTTCGGGTGTGGCCCGCTGGAGAGCAGGGCGCCCCCGCCGCCAGCCTGTCCTCGGCCTGGCTGGCTCCGCCATGATCCACAGAACCGCCCACCGCCGGCGCCAAGGTTTCACCCTCATGGAAGTGCTGGTCGCCCTCGCCATCTTCGCGATTATTGGCGCGGCTTCGGCGCGGCTCCTGCGCGATGCGGTCACCCAAAGCCAGAGCCTGGGCACTAGAGAGGCAGCCCTGGGCGCTCTGGTGCGAAGCCTATTCCGCTTTGAACAGGATGTTCAGCAGTGGGTACAGCGGCCCGTGCGCGATCGCTATGGCGACCCCCTCCCGGCCCTCTCGCTGTCCGCCGGCGAGTTGATCCTCACCCGCGCGGGACGCCGGGGCGAGCAGGGATTAGCCGAAGACGCCCCAGCGCGCGGGGAGCTCCAGCGCGTCGCTTGGCGCCTCGAGAAGGGGGAGCTCACCCGGCGCTATTGGCCCGTGCTCGATCAGCTGCCTGAAACCAAAGCTCGGGAGGTGAGCTTCGGCCTAGAACTCACCGAGCTGACCTGCGAGATCCTCGCCAGCGACGGCCAACGCTACCGGGAATGGCCCCTCGATCCGCAGATGCTGGCCTCCCGGGCGGAGAATGGCCTAGAACCCGAGGCGAGGGGCTTGCAGTGTGCCTTTGAATCAGAGGTCTGGGGGCCAACCCTAAGTCGCTTCTGGCGCCTCCCGGAGGGCTTCCCGGAACTGACGAACGCCAACGCGGCCACCGCTAATCCGGCGCCCACCGGACCGGTGAGCGTGGAACCCCAGGCGACGGGGCGTCGACGATGAGCCGGGCAGGGCATGGGCGTCCACCTTCGCGACGGACCCGGGGCGTCGCCCTGCTTACCATGCTGCTGGTGACGGCCCTGGTTGCGCTGCTGGCAACGACGCTTCTGACCCAGCAAGCCCGGCTCCTTTCCCTGGCGGGGCAGGTGGACCGCTATAGCACCCGGAAGGCCCTGGTCCTCGGCGAGGAGGCGCGCTTCCGTGCCGAGCTCCGCGCTGACCTGGCCGCCTCCGAAGCGGTGGATGGGGTGATGGACGCGTGGCGGACAGCGCAGGAGAGGACGCAGGGGCCAGGAACCCTTTACCGCCGCAGCCGGGCCCTGGACGCCCTATTCAACGTTAACAACCTCACTTCGCCGGCGGCCCTAGAGCGCTTTGGGCGTCTCCTCAGCCAGCTTGAACTCGATCCCCAGCTGGCTTCCCAGGTCGCGGATTGGGTGGATAGCGATGAGACCCCGCGGGCGGGGGGCGCGGAAGATGGTTACTACTGGGATCAAACGCCGCCGCGGCGCGCAGGCAATACCCCGTTTCCCACGGAGACGGAAATCCCCGAGGGTACGCGCTTAACCCGAACCCAGTGGCTTAGGCTTCGGCCCTTCGTGGCAGCCTTGCCCCCCGCTTTTGAGCGGATCAACGTCAACCTGGCGCCGCCGGAAGTGCTCGCGACCCTGGCGCCGGGGCTGGATCCCAAACAAGTGTGGCCCCTGGCCCAGCCGAGCCCCCCCTGGCCCGACGTCGGGTCAGTGCTTGGCAGCCAGGCGGCCTTCGCCCCGGAGGAGGGTGTCCTCGCCACCCGGAGCCTCTTTTTTGAATCCCTGATTCTGGTGGAAGCCTTCGACGGGGCCTTTACGTTACGCTCCACGCTCTACCGGGATCCCAATACGGGGCAAGTGAGGATCATGAGTCGAGATTTCTCCCAGAGCTTTGCCAGCTGGCCATCCCCCTCAAAGGATAAGGAGCGCTAACGCCATGGGCCCGGACCATCTTTTCCTCCTAGGCTCCCTTCGGGCTGCCCAATGGCAGCTCACCTTTCGCCAAGGGACGACGGAAGCTACGGAAACGGGGCTGGGGCTCGAAGCCCTTCAAGCGCGCCTGGGAGGGTTGACCCCTGCCCGCATCGACTGGGCCCTCGACCCGTCCCAGGCCCTTCGGCTGAACCTTCCGGTGCCGGGGAAGCGCGCCAGCGTGCAGCGGCGCGCGGCCCCCTTCCTCCTGGAGGAATACCTAACGGAACCCCTGGAAACCCTCCACGTGGCCCTCGCGGAGCGGGGTGAAGGGGGAACCCTGGGCGCTCTAGCCCTAGGGAAGGCGGCCTTCGCGGAGGATCTGGCTCAGCTCGAAGCACTGGGCTTGGCACCGGACGGAGTCTGTGCTCTCTGCGACATCCTTGCCGACCAAAGCCAGCCGGTACTCTGGCTCACCGGGGAGGCGGAGGGCATTTGGCTCGATCCTCGAGAGGGTCGCCAGCTCGCGCTCACCCCGGCCCTGCTCACGGGCCTAGGCGAAGCCCTCGGCACCGGAACCTCGCTGACCGTAGTCGGCCCGAGCCCTGAGCTGCCCCTAGCCTGGCAGGCCGCCCTGGAAGGGCAGGGTTATGGTGCGCGCTCCTACTGCCCGGGAACCCTCCCCTCCCTTTCTGCCCAAGCGCCGGGGCCGAAGACCCCCGCAGCGCTCCAAGGGCCCTTCACGGCCAGGGTTCGCCCACGAGAAGGCCTAGGCCCCTGGCGCGCCCCGAGCCGCCTCGCCGCGGCCCTTGCGGTGGTTCTTCTTGGCGGAACCCTGGGGGAGGGGCTTTGGCTTCGGAACCAGGCCGAGGCCCAGCGCGCAGCGCTGGAAGCGCGCTTTGCCACCCTCTGGCCCGAACGGGCCGGGAGCAGCCCCAACCCTCGCCGGGAGCTGTCCTTACTGCTCGGGGGCAACGGGAGTTCGGGGGTAGGCCTGCTTCCGACCTTAGATGCGCTGGCCGGGGCCATGAGCGACGAGCATCGCATCAACCAGCTTCGCTACCAGGGGGACCGGGGCACTTTGGCAGTGGAACTCACAACGGCAAGCCTCGGCTCGCTGCAAACCCTTCAGCAGCGGCTACAGAGCGAGGGAGGCCTTGACGTAGCCATGGAAAATGCTACGCAGGATCAGTCGGGCGTGCGTGCGCGCTTAACGCTCCAGGGGAGACCCTAAGATGAAATCGCCCTTCCTCAGCTTGACCGCATCAGTCGCGAGGGGGCAGCACTGGTTCCTGCAGCAAAGCCCTAGCGACCAGCAGCGCCTTCGCTGGCTCTCGGGTTTTCTTGCTCTGGTGTTCCTCTATGTGGGGGTGCTGAATCCCGTGCTCAGCTACCGAGATCGAGCCGCCGGAGACCTCACTCAGGCCCAGAATGATTTGGCCTGGCTCAACAGCAACTACGAAGCGCTGTCTGCGGCCCTGGCCCAGCGAAAGCAGGCGGCGCCCCAGGGCGAGGCGGCCCTCGACGCCGTGGCCGCCTCCGCCCAGTCCCATGGTCTAACGCTCAATCGCTTTTCCCCGGAGGGCGGGGGCCGGCTCGCGCTGAGCCTAGACCAGGCCGCCTATCCGGCCCTGATCGCCTGGCTTTTAGAGCTCGCCGAGGAGCGGGGATTGCAGGTGCTGAATCTCTCCCTTGATCGAACCGATACCCCGGGCGTGGTTCGGGCGCGCATCGTGCTCGGTTAGGAGACCCCATGGATTTTGAACTCACCCAAGCGCAACAAGCCCTCGCCGATGCGGTCAGCAAACTTTGCTCGCCCTTTGACGCCGCCTATTGGCGTAAATGCGACCAGGAGGGACAGTTCCCGGAAGCCTTCGTGCAGGCCGTGGCCGAGGGCGGCTGGCTCGGCGTCGCCATGCCCGAAGCCTACGGAGGCTCGGGGCAGGGCATCACGGAGGCGTCCCTCTTCGCCCATGCCGTCGCGCGCTCCGGGGCGGGCATGAGCGGCGCCTCGGCAGTGCACATCAATCTCTTTGGGCCCCATCCCGTCGTGGTCTTTGGCACGGACGCGCAGAAGGAGGCCATGCTTCCACCCCTCATCGCGGGCAAGGATCGGGTGTGCTTTGGGGTGACCGAACCGGACGCGGGGCTGAACACCACGGCCCTTAAAACCCGAGCAGTGCCCGTACCTGGGGGCTATCGCATCACCGGACAAAAGCTTTGGACCTCCACGGCGCAGGTCGCAAACAAGATTCTTTTGATCGCCCGCACCACACCCCGGGAAGAGGCTGCGCGCGCGACGGAAGGGCTCACCTTGTTTTATACGGACCTCGACCGCAGCGCGATCACCGTGAATGCAATACCGAAGATGGGACGGGCCGCCGTGGACTCCAACGCTCTCTTTATTGACGATCTCTTCGTGCCCGAGGCCCACCGCATTGGCGCAGAAGGGGACGGCTGGCGCTGTCTCCTGCACGGGCTGAACCCGGAGCGGATCCTCATTGCCGCGGAAGCCGTAGGTCTGGGACAGGCCGCCCTGGAGCGGGCAGCGCGCTACGCCCGGGAGCGGGTGGTGTTTGATCGGCCTATCGGTCAGAACCAGGCCATCGCCCATCCCCTCGCGGAATGCTGGATGGCGCTGGAGGCGGCCTGGCTCATGACCCTCCGGGCGGCGAGCCGCTACGACGCGGGCTTGCCCTGTGGAGCCGATGCCAACGCGGCGAAATACCTGGCCGCGGAAGCCGCCTTTAAAGCCTGCGAGCGGGCCGTGCTGACACACGGAGGCATGGGCTATGCAAAGGAGTACGACGTGGAACGGCTGTTCCGAGAAGTCATGATTCCCCGCATCGCCCCCGTGAGCCAAGAGATGATCCGCAACTTTATCGCCGAGCAGGTACTCGACCAGCCCCGCTCCTACTGAGCGGGGGTCAGCTTAAGCACCTTCGTGGTGACCCCTTCCACCGCCTCCCGGCTGTAGAGCAGGGGACGGCTTTCCAGCGCCGCCCAAGGATCGAGCAGGTCCCCGTAGTGGGGGCTTTCCGGATCGCCGCTTTGCCCCGGCGCGTTGGTCATGCGCGCCGCATCCCAATTACCCACATCAAGGACCATGCGCCAAGAGGCCCCAGAGCGCACTCTATAGTCGTCCCCAAAGCCCGTGTTATTCACCGTGTAGGACGACCCGCCGAGGGCCTTCGGCGGCAGGCTCCAGGCCGCCGCGGCAGGGCTCACCTCGGCCAGGGGATGGGCGAAATTCATGATGTGGAGCGCGCCCCAGCGCCAGCCTGCCGGATCCGCGCCCAGGCGGGCCAGGGCGTCCTCCCAGGCGTCGGCGAGGCTGGCTTCGAAGACCCCTTGGAGCCGCGCCCCCCGGGTTTCCAAGCGCGCAAGGGCCGCCCGCGTATCCACCCGGGGGAGGTTCCCTACCAGCGCCGGGGCCTCGCTGGCCACCAGGGCCCGACGCCAATGATCGGTGAACCACAGCTGGAACAGCGCCGCAGCAGAGGAGTCGGCGGCGAGCACGCCATCAAAATTCTTCAAAAGGTCGAAGGCTCGGCGGGCGTCGTCTTCCACGGGGGCAGGCCAAGCGCCGAGGGCGGCGCTGGCGCGACGGGCTAGCACGGAGGTGAAATCCCGCTGCAGGGCGAGACTGTCCTCAAGGCGATGGGGCGGGGCGGCGCTCAGCACTTCCTCGATGCGAGAGATGCGCCAGGGCGCGGTCCACTCGTAACCCACCCGCACGGTATCGATGGGAAAGTCTTCAGGGAGGGTGAGATTGTTGGCCGTCGCGTACCACCCCTTTTCCGGGTTGAGCACCTCCGGCATGTCGCTCATGGAATGGAAATCCGCCCACTCGTAGCGTCCGTCCCCGGGTACGGGGAGGAGGCCGTCATAGTTCACGCGCCGGGGCAAAAGGCCCGCAGGCTTATAGCCGATGTTGCCATCAATATCGGCGTAGACCTGGTTTTCCGAGGGCGCCCCCCAGCGGTTCAGGGCCGCCACAAAGCCCCGCCAACTCGACGCGCGCATGTACTCGATGGAGCCAAAGTAGGGCGCCATACCGGGCTCGAGCCAGGCTGCACGAACAACCCAAAGGCGATCCTCCTCCTCGAAGATCACCGGCCCGTGGCGCGTAAAGGCCAAGGAAAACGGTACCGGCGCTTCGCCGCGCACGGCGATGGTGGTGTCGATGCGCTCTAGGGGCTCCCAGCGTTCCTGGTAGCGGTAGCGATCGCCCTCCCGGTCGTAGAAGAGGAGATCCTCCTGGTCCATGGCGAAAATGGTTAACCCAAAGGCGATCCGTTCGTTGTGGCCGATGGAGATCCCCGGAAGCGCGGGCTCCCCGGCGCCGATCACGTTGAGGCCCGGGGCGTTCAGGTGCGCGATGTAGCGCAGGGAGGGTAGGGCATGGCTCCGGTGGGGATCATCCGCGAGGATCGGGCGCCCGGTCGCGCTCCGCTCCGGGCCCACCACCCAATTGTTAGACCCCGCCGAACGCAGATCCCGGACCCGTGCATCGAGCGGCTCCTGGGCGAGGGCGAGCTGATCGCCGCTGCGCTTAAACCTCACGGCGCTGGTGGCCAAGAGGTAGCTATCCAGCACGCGCTCGGGAACGGTGCAGGGATCAAGGCCCTCGGGCACGACGGGCGCATGGGGAGGCTCGAGGGGGCTCCGGAGTTGATCCTCGGCGAGCGATCCCTGGCAGGCGCTACGGGCCCGTGCTACTTCGCTGATGACGTTACGCCATAGGCCATGGCTGCGGATGCGCACCACGTCCTCTGCCGCCCAGCGAGCCGGGCGATAATCAAAGGCCTTGAACTCCGGGGGCAGGCGACTGGGGTCCCTTTCCGTCAAGGCAACGAAAGCGTTGATGCCGGCCACGAAGGCCTCGGCGATGGCCTGGGCGTCGGAGCCGTAGGCCAGCCATTCCCGGAATAGGCTGCCGCGGTAAAGGAACTGGCGAGCCGCCGCATCCTGGGCCACGAACTGGGGACCGAAGACCTCCGCCAGTTGGCCGAGGCCTCGGCGCCGCCAAAGGTCGATCTGCCAGAGCCGATCCCGGGCTGCGTTGAAGCCCTGGAGGAAGAACGCGTCGTAGTGGGTCTGGGCGTAGATGTGGGGCACGCCCCAGCGATCGACCAGGATCTCTCCGGGGGCGCTAAGGCCCGGTAAGGCAAGACTTTCCGTTGCGGGCGCGGCCTCGGCCCGCTCTCCCCCAGCGACGAGCGCGAGCCCCAGAGCCAGGGCGGGCAGAGGCAGGCAGCGAAATAAGTGATTCATAGGGGAAGCTCCAGGGTCGGAAGATCGTCAAGCACGGCGAGGGCCTCCGCAATGCCTTCATGCCATACCAGCTCCGCCAGGCCATCAAGGGGGGTGGCTTCGCGATTGATAATGACCAGCGGCACCCTGCGCCGCGCTACTTCCTCGGGAAAGGCGGCAGCCGGGTAGACCTGCAGGGATGAGCCCAGGACCAGGCACAGGTCGCAGGCGGCAATGGCCTCCGCGGCGCGAGCCATAGGCCCCTCGGGCATGGCCTGGCCGAAGCTAATGGTGGCGCTTTTGACGATGCCGCCGCAGGCATCGCAGGGCGGCACGCCGCCGGTGGCCTCGAAGGCGGCCTTCAGCGCCGCCAGCTCATAGCGCTGGCCGCAGCTCAGGCAGGTGGCGTAGGTGCTGTTGCCATGGAGCTCGATCAGCGCGTTCGGATCAACCCCGGCGCGGCGGTGAAGATCATCAACGTTTTGGGTCAGCACGCAGCGCGCATAGCCTTTAGCGAGCAGGGCCGTCACAGCATAGTGGCCAGCGTTAGGCGCAGCTTGGGTCAGCGTATCGTCCCCCTCAAAGCGCCGGCGCCAGCTTTCCCGACGCACCGCCTCGGAGCTGATGAACTCGTCGAAGGGGATCGGCTTCATGCGGGTCCACAGCCCACTGGGGCTGCGAAAATCCGGAATGCCCGAATCGGTGCTCATGCCCGCACCAGTAAAAATCACGGCGCGGCGGGCCGCGCCGACCAGCGCCCGCAGTTTTCCCCGGGGATTCATGCACTCTCCCTCCGCAAGACCAGGGGGAAAGCTTATCATTGCTCCCTTTCCTCCACAGGCACGGGCGCAGGAGTGGACCATGGATCGCATTTTGCTCACCGGCGCCACGGGCTTTATCGGCCAAGCGCTGCTTCGGGCCTGGCAGGGCAGCGGGGAGATCGCCGCGCTGACGCAAAGCGTCCCGCGCGCCGCCGCTAGCCTAGGCCTTCCGCACGAGGCCATCTTTGACAATGTCGACGCCGCTGCCGCCTTTAAACCTACCCTTGTGGTGCATTTGGCGGGGGCGGGCATTGCGGACGCGCGCTGGACGGCCAAGCGTCGCACTGCGCTCTGGGCTTCGCGGGTGGACTACACCTGCCGCCTCGTAGACGCCCTTCGTGCCGCTCCCCCAGCGCGCATGATCGCCGCCTCCGCTATTGGCTATTACGGGCCCGCGGGGGATCCGCCGGTCGAGGAAAGCGCGCCCCGGGGTGACGGCTTTGCTGCAGCGCTCTGCGAAGCCTGGGAGGCAGAAAGCCGAGCCCTGGAGGAAGCGGGGACCGCGGTGTGTTGCCTGCGCCTGGGGCTCGTGCTGGGCCCTCGCGGCGGGCTTCTAGGACGCCTCGCGCTGCCCTTTCGCCTTGGCCTAGGCGGACGACTTGGCAATGGCGCGCAGGGCATGAGCTGGATTCATCGCGACGACGTGCTAGGGCTGCTGTCCTGGCTACGCGGCGCGCCGGTGCTACCGAAGACGGTGAATGGCACAGCCCCCCATCCCGTCAGTAACGACGACTTTACCGAGGCCCTGGGGCGCGCGCTGCGCCGCCCCACGCCCTTTCCCTTGCCAGCTGCTCTGGTAAAAGTCCTCTTCGGGCAAATGGGAGAGGAGCTGCTCCTGGGCGGCCCCAGGGTGCTGCCGAAGGTGGCGGAAGCCGCGGAATTCTCCTTTCGCTTTCCCACCCTCCCGGAGGCCCTCGAGGATATTTTCTAGTATTTTCTGGCGATCACCTCGCCCTATCGAAACAGGAGAGCACCATGGGTTTCGCCTTGTCAGACATGACGCTCCGATCGCCGGCCTTTGCGGAAGACGGCGCCATCCCGAAGGACTATACGGGGGAGGGCGCGGACACTTCTCCGGCCCTCAGCTGGGATGGCCTTCCCGAAGGGACGCAGCAGCTGGTGGTGGTTTGCCATGACCCGGACGCACCCCTTGTTACCCCGGGCCACTACGGCTTCGTGCACTGGGTGCTCTACAACCTGCCCTCGACCCTCGATGCGCTCCCGGAAGGCTTTGAGGGTGGCACTCGAGGACGGAACGACTTTGGCGCCGAGGGCTATGGCGGCCCCATGCCTCCCGAGGGCCACGGCCTGCACCGCTATTATTTTTGGCTCCTCGCCCTCGATTCGGCGCTGGGCCTGCCGCCGGGGCTAGATCTTTGGACGCTGCTGGAGCGCATTGAACCCCACGTTCTGGGCATGAATCGCCTCGTGGGCACCTACCGCCGCGACCCCACTTAAGCGCCGTGTGCCAGTCCTGGTATGACCGCTACTGCCTAAGTCCCGGCATCGACAAGCTCTGCGGAGGCCCGGAGGTGATGAAACTTCGAGCTGAAGTGGTGCCCTTCGCCGAGGGGATCGTGCTTGAGCTTGGCCTGGGCTCGGGGCTGAATTTAGGGCTCTACGATTCGCAAAGGGTCACAAGGGTCCTCGGGGTCGATCCCGGGGTGGCCCTGACCGATCTGGCCACAGCGCGGATTGCCGAAGCGCCCGTACCCGTGGAGCTGCTGAGCATCTCCGGGGAATCCTTACCCCAGGCGGACCAGAGCATCGATACGGTGCTTACCACCTTCACTCTGTGTACCATCCCGAACGTGTACGCCGCGCTGCGGGAGGCGCGGCGGGTGCTGAAGCCGGACGGAAAGCTGGTCTTTCTGGAGCATGGCCTCGCGCCGGAATCCACCGTCGCCCGATGGCAACGGCGGCTCAATCCGCTTTGGGGGGCGCTGGCTGGCGGTTGCCAGCTAATCCGCGATCCGAGGGCGCTCCTCGAAGACGCCGGCTGGCGAATCGAGGAGGCCCACCACGAAGTGGGCTACGGCATGCCCGGGCCTAGGGTGCTGACGTATCTGTATCGCGGTGTGGCTCGGCCGCTGGAGCGGGCTTGAAGAACGGATGCTGGGCGAAAAGGCCCAGCAGGAGCCCGGCGCCCACGGCGAGAACCGCAAGGCGCTCAAAGCCTCCGAGAAAGCCCTCCATGCCTGCGCCGGCATCGGCGGAGACCAGGGTCTCCGCGAAGAGCCCACTGAGATAGCCCGCCGCGGACACAGCGAGGAACCATACGCCCATCATCATGCCCACAAGCTGGGGCACGGCGAGGCGCGTCACCATGGCAAGGCCCACGGGGGACAAACACAGCTCTCCCATGGTGTGAAGCCAGTAGGTGCCCACGAGCGCCCACAGGGGCGCGGAGCCGACGCCTTGCCCTGCCATTACTAAGAGGGCAAAGCCCAGTCCCACGAGAACCAGCGCCAGCGCGAACTGCCGAGCCAGGCCCGGGGACCAACCCCGCCGGGCCAGCCAGGGCCAGAGGCGTGCGAAGAGCGGGGCGAAGAGAATGATGAAGAACGCATTCAAGGACTGAAGCTGGGAAGCGGGAATCTCTCCGGCCCCCAGGGTGCGATCCACGAAGCGGTCCGTGAATAGATTCAGCGCGCCGCCAGCCTGTTCAAAGAGAAACCAGAAAATAATCGAGAAGGCGATCAGGGTCAGCATGAGCAGGGTGTCGTGCCGCGCCTCCCGGGGCAGGCGCCGAAAGGCGTAATACAGCGCGAAGGTCACCGCGCCGCAGCCCACGAGGGCCAAGGTACCGCCCATGAGCGGGGGGTGACTCAGCAGTTGATAGGCCACGGGCAGGGCCAGCACCGCCGTCGCCAGCAGCACCCGGGGCCCCAGGGTGGGCTGCGAGGGCGGATCCCCAAGTCCGGTCAGGGCCCGACGACCCAGCACCAGGACAAAGAGGCCAACGGCCATGCCTAGGCCCGCCAGAGCGAAGCCCCAGTGCCACCCGAGCCGTTCCCCCACGTAGCCCACGGCCAGGGCAGCGGTGAAGGCGCCGACGTTGATGCCCAGGTAAAACCAGCTAAAAGCGCCGTCCCGCTCCGGGTCCTCCTTGGCATAGAGCATGCCCACGAGGGTGGAGATATTGGCCTTCAAAAGGCCCGTACCAATACCGATCAGCGCCAGCGCGAGGTAGAGAGGACTGACCGGCAGCGCGAACCCCAGCTGCGCCCCATCCAAGGTGAGGATAGCGTGGCCCAGCACGAGCACCACCGCACCGTAGTAGACGGCCCGCCGGGCACCCAGGGCCTGATCGGCGAGGGCGCCGCCGAGCACGGGAAGGGCATAGAGCAGAGCCAGGTAGGCGCCATAGAGGCGTAGCGCATCGCCATCGGAAAAATCCGCGGCTCGGGTGAGATACAGCACGAGGATGGCGCGCATGCCGTAATAGGAGAAGCGCTCCCAGAGCTCGGCCAGAATCAGAAAAAGGAGGGCGCGTCCCCGATGGGGGACCGCCGCTGGGACGGCGTCGAAGGCGCTCATGGCTGAACACCTTGGGCCGTAGCCCCCCAGGACTGCCGAAGGCGGTCGAAGGCCGAGGGCTCAAGCCCCGCCTCAATAAAGCTGGAGATCTGCCGAGCGCAGCCCTCCGGACCCTCGGCGCCCGTATCGACTTCGAGGTCGTACACGCCGTGGGCATGCACCGCATCGAAATGGGAATAGGCCGTGCCGGGGAAGCGGCCGGGGCGCGCATCCTCCCGAGCCTGCACCACCTCGAGGGGCGCCCGTACCGCCACAAAGAGCACCCAGAGCCCCTCCAGAGCCACCAGGTAATCCTCCAGGATACTGGGCTCGAGGCACAGGTCATCGACCACCACATCGTTGCCAGCGAGGGCGAAGGCGCGTATCGCTCGGTGCATACCGGCTAGCATGCGCTGTCCTACGTCGCCGAAGCGTACCTCCGTCACTCGGCGCTCGCCCCGAGTAACGGGGACCACGTTTAGACCTCGGGCGCCGGGGCTGCCCTCCGGGGAGTTCAGGCCCCGATAGGCGGGCGGCATGCCATCGCGAAACTGATCCAGAGCCAAGTGGAACCAAGGCTCGTGACGCTGATCTTGAAAAGCGCGGGCAAGGGTCGTTTTCCCAGCGCTTGAGGCGCCATTGAGCAACACGATACGGCCAGGGGTCATGGGTTCCTCCCTTCCAGGAACGCGCGAAGGTAGGCGAGGGCGCTCCGGGATGCAAGAGCGACCCGGCTCTAGGCAAAGCCCTAGGAAGGATGCGTGTACACTTCGAGCCTTTGGCGCCTAGGCAGGAGCTTTCCATGCAGGCAATTCTTGGCCTCGTGGCCCTATTAGGGCTCGCCTGGCTCGTTTCCGAACAGCGTAGCCGCGTGTCCTGGCGCCTCATCGCCATGGGCATGCTTTTCCAAGCCGTCATTGCCCTGGCTCTGGTGAAGATCGCACCGCTTCGGGATGGGCTCCTAAGCCTCAACGCGGTGGTGGCGCTCCTGGAGGAGGCAAGCCTTGCCGGCGCCCAGTTCCTCTTTGCCTACCTGAGCGGTGGCCCCACGCCCTTTGCGGTGACCGCCCCGGAAAATGGCACGGTGCTCGCGTTTCGCGTGGTCCCGCAAATTCTGCTCTTCACCGTCCTCGCAGGCCTTGGCTGGCACTGGCGCATCCTGCCCTTGCTGGTCAGTGGCTTCAGCCGCCTGCTACGCAAAACCCTCAAGGTCGGAGGCGCCGTGGGCCTCGGCGCTGCGGTGTCCATATTTGTGGGGATGGTGGAAGCACCCCTGGCGATCCGCCCCATGCTGCCCCGCCTCAGCCGAGGGGAGCTCTTTATTGTGCTGACCTGCGGCATGGCCACGGTCGCCGGAACCATGATGATTCTCTACGCTACGGTGCTCGAGCCCGTGGTGCCCGGGGCCCTTGGCCATATCCTCGCGGCCTCGGTAATGAGCGTTCCCGCAGCTATTGTCATGGCCCACATCATGGTGCCCTCGGAGCACACCACGGATGGCGTCAGCAACACGCCCATGGTCAGCTATGGATCCACCATGGATGCCATTACCCAAAGCACTCTCGACGGGCTGCGCCTGGCCGCCGCGGTGGTGGCCATGCTGGTGGTGTTTCTTTCGCTCACGTCCCTGGCCAATAGCCTGCTGGGCCTCGGTCCAGAGTTTGCTGGGGCCCCCCTGACTCTCGAGCGCCTCCTTGGCTGGCTTCTTGCGCCTTTGGCTTGGGCTATTGGCGTTCCTTGGACCGAAGCGGGCGCCGCCGGAGCCCTCTTAGGCAGCAAGATCATCCTGAACGAGTTCGTGGCCTACCTGCAGCTCACGGGCCTTGGGGAGGGCGCCCTCAGCGAGCGCAGCACCATCATCATGACCTATGCCCTCTGCGGCTTCGCGAACCTGGGCTCCCTCGGCATCATGATCGGGGGCCTTTTAGGCATGTGCCCGGAGCGGCGGGAGGACATCTTGGCCCTCGCGCCGAAAACCCTCATCTCAGGGAATCTGGCGACCCTAAGCACCGGGGCCATGATGGGCCTCATGTCAGGCCTCTAAATCGCAGGCAAAAAAAAGCGCGCCGGTGGGCGCGCTTTCTCAATCCCGGGAAGCCTACTCCGCCATGTTCCCGAGCTTTACATCGTAAACCCCTGCTTGCCGGGCCGAGTCCATGATGTGGATAAGGGCGCCGGTAGAGGAATCCGCATGGGGAACGACCACCACCGGAGCTTCTGGATTCTCCGCGTGGAGCCTCTCGATGTTGGCCCGCACGGAGCGCCAGTCGACATCACGCTGAGCAATGATGATTCGATCCCGATTGGAGATCTTCACCACGATGCTCTGCTTGTCCGGGTCCGGCGGCGGCGGCGTCTTGTTCGGATCAGGAGAGTTTAGATCCAGGCCCACTTCCTTAATGAAGGTAGCGGTCACAATAAAGAAGATGAGCATGATGAAGACGACGTCCAGCATGGGCGTCAAATCGATCGAGCTTTCGTCATCCTCTTGCGGGGCTCCAAGCCGACGTCGCACGAATAAATTCTCCTGTTGCTTTGACCCTGGGCCGCCGTAGCGGTTTTTAGTCCCTTCCCACGGCTCTGGAGTGTACACGGGGCAGCTAACTTCACAACCCTTAGGCCTGGGAAAAGTGCGCTCCTAAAAAGCTCAACACCGCGGCATTGAAGGCCTCGGGCTGATCCAAATTGGCCGCATGGCCCGCCGCGGGCACCACCACCTGGGACGCGCTGGGAATCTTCCGCGCCATGTAATCCGCGGCCCCCAGATAGGGCGTATCCTCAGCCCCCACGAGGACCAACGTCGGCACGGCAATCGAGTCGAGCCCCAGCATCACCCGCGCGTTTACCTGCGCGAGCATGCCCCGAGCCGCGTTGGCTAGGCCCAGAGCGGAACGATGGGCTGCCCCTTCCGTTTCTGGCCCCTTGGGCGCAGCCACAAGGCCCCGGCTTTCATATTTTTCCGCCTGGCGCTGGGCGAAGCCATTCCACTTCGCCCGAGCCTCATCCTGCTTGTACCCCGGGCCCGTGTCGAAGAGGAGAAGCCCGTCGACGCGCTCTGGGTGGGAAAGGGCAAAAGCCAGGGACATATAGCCCCCAAGGGAGAGGCCCCCGACGAGAGCCGAGGCCGCCCCTTCCGCATCGAGGATAGCAGCCATATCCGCCACCGTTTCTGCTTCGCTGTAGGCGGCGGAATCCTCTGGGCTGTCGCTGCGGGCATGGCCGCGCATATCCCACAGAATCAGGCGGTGGCTCGCGCTCAGCGCCTCGCGCTGGGGCGCCCACATGGCCGCCGAGGCCCCAAAGCCATGGCTCAAAAGAAGGGTCGGGCCAGCGCCCAGCACCTCATAGAAAAGCGTAACCCCGTTCCGCGTTAGAAACTTTTCCATGCTAGGCCTCCCCGCCGAAGTTCAAGGCAAGCCCGGGGGCATCCCAGGGTACGCTCACCAACCGCCCCGTGGAGGACAGGGTGAGGAAGGCCGTCTGCAGGTTCGGGCCACCAAAGCAAATATTGGTAGTGAGGATATCGTCGAAACGACGAAGCTCGGCTGTATTGGCCACGGGGTCGATCACCGTGATTCCCCCCTGAATCAAGGTGGCCACGCATACCCGCCCCAGGCTGTCTACGGCGAGGGAGTCATAAAGCAGGTAGCCCGCGGGGGCAGGGAGAAGTCGCCCTCCGTCGGGGCGGTCCCGGCGCCCTGCCGCCAGCGTGCCCGGGCCGGCTAGGTGCCATTCCCAAACCCGCCCGGTCAGGGTTTCCGCAACATAGAGGGCATCCTCTGCCGGGGATAGACCAATGCCGTTCGGCCCCTCTAGAGGGAAGATAACTTGCTTGATCTCGCTGCCATCAGCCCGGGCATAAAACACCCCGGTGCGGTCCCGGTCCTGAGGGCGATTCTTGCCATGATCGGTGAACCAGAAGCCCCCGTTGCGATCGAACACGAGATCGTTCGGTCCGCAGAGCGGGCGACCCTCGCAGGCATCATAGAGAACGGTCAGTTCCCCTGTAGTGAGATTGAGGCGCTCGATGCGGCCACCGCTGTAATCAGCGGGCTGGTCTCCGGGATAGAGCCGTCCCTCCCGCTCGTGCCACTCAAAGCCGCCGTTATTACAGATGTAGAGCGCACCATCGGGGCCGAGCGCCGCACCGTTGGGGCCCCCGCCCGGGCTCGCCACGATGCGCTGCGAGCCATTGGGCGAAACCTCCGTGATCGTGCCCCGGGCAATCTCCACCAACAGCACCCGCCCATCGGGCAGGGCCACGGGGCCCTCGGGAAAGCGAAGCCCCTCCGTTACGAGGGTGCTTTCCCGCCAGTTGTCCTGTGCTTCCATCGATTATCTCCCCCTCAACAAAACCCGCTCACCCAAACCCTAAGAGGTAGGCTCCGCTGCGGCCTCCGGGGCCAGCAGGCCAATGCCCAGGAGGGCCCAAAGCACCGCGACGCCGAAAGACGCCATATTGAAAAAGCAAAACGGCAGGTAGGCCAACGTGCCCACCCCCAGGGTGGCCGCCATGTAGGCCCCGCAGGTATTCCAGGGCACGAGCGCGGAGGTGAGCGTGCCCCCGTCCTCAAGATTCCGAGAGAGGTTCAGGCGATGCACCCCGCGCCAGGCATAGGCGCCCTGGAACAGCCGTCCAGGAATGGAAACCCCCATGTACTGATCCGCGGCCAAAATGTTGGTGACCAGGGCCGTCGCGAGGGTCGATACCTGAAGGCTCGCCACCCCACGAACCAGGGACAAGATCGCGGACACAAGCCGCGCCAGGGCCCCCGTGGCCTCCATCACCCCAGCAAAGACCATGGCGCAGAGGATGAGCCACACCGTATTGAGCATGCTCGCCATGCCGCCCCGGGAGAGGAGGCTGGCCACGCTTTCCACCGTGCTTTGGCTTTCAAAGCCGGCATAGAGCACGGTCCAGCACCCCGCCAAGGCCGCAGGGAACCCCTCGAGCCCCGCCGGCGCTTGCGACAGCGCCGCGGGGTATTGGGTCAGCAGGGCGAGCACCAGGGCCAGAAGCGTGCCCGCGGCAATCACCGGGACTGGAGGGAAGCGGAGCACGGACAGCGCCAGCAGGAGCACCAAGGGCAGCAGGCTCAGGGGCCCTAGGTCATATTCCGACTCGAGCGCCGTGGCCAGCTGGGCAAAAACATCGGCGCTCGCGCCAACCGGGGCGGCGCTTAGCCAAGAAAAGAGCAGCAGAGCAATGGCGAGGGCAGGGAGGGCGGTCCACAACATGTTGCGGATATGGGCGAAGAGATCAGCCTCCGCCACGGCGGCGGCGAGATTTGTGGTTTCCGAGAGGGGCGACATTTTGTCCCCGAAATAAGCGCCGGAGATGATGGCGCCGGCGGTGATCATGGGCGAGAGCCCCAGCGCCTCCGCCGCCCCCATGAGGGCGATGCCCACGGTCCCAGCGGTGGTCCAGGAACTGCCGATAGATAGGGAAATCAGGGCACAGATGAGGCAGCACGCCGCGTAGTACCAGTTCGGTGAAAGCAGCTCCGCGGCAAGCAGAATCAGATAGGGCACGGTACCGGAAAGAATCCACGCGCCGATGAGGGCCCCCACGGCCAGGAGGATGAGGCAGGCGGGCATGGTCACGGAGATGGCCCGCACCACCGCCGCTTCGAGGGTGGGCCAGCGATGGCCATGGCGCAGCCCTAAAAGCCCGGCCACCAGGGCCGCGAGGAGCAGGGCGATCTGATTAGGGCCGTAGGAGCTGTCTTCCCCATACACCGCCACGGAGGCGCCTAGCAAGGTCACCAGGAGGGCGATGGGAAACAGGGCCTCAGGCAGGCTCGTGGGGGATTTTTCCGCAGCGGTCACAGCAACTCCCATGGGCTTTGGGCTACAACTGCGCGGGTGCTAGGCTCCGGCCATGGCCCCGGCGTTTCGGGCGCGACGCTTACCCACTAGGAGACCGCGATGCGACGATTGACTCTAGCATGGACCCTTTCGGCCCTCACCCTAGCGCCCCTGGCCCAGGCCGGGGAGGCCCACCCCCCGGGCTATGGCCAGGGCCTCGTCGAGCGAATCCCTAGCCTGGCCCCGGAGGTGCAAGCCTTCCTGCCGGAGGCTCGGCACATTGCCGCGGAAAGTATCATTCTAGACACGCACGTCGATGTGCCCTATCGCCTTGAGCGGGGCTGGGTGGATGTGAGCGAGGCTACAGAGGGCGGGGACTTCGATTATCCCCGGGCCGTGGCCGGCGGCTTAGACGCCCCCTTTATGTCCATCTACATCCCTGCCGACGTCGACGCCCAGGACCAGGGCTCGAAGCTCGCGGACCGCCTCATCGATTCCGTGGAGGCGCTGGTCGCCGCAGACCCCGACAAATTCGCCCTGGCGAAAAGCCCCGGGGAGCTCGTCGCGAATTTTCACGCGGGCAAGATTTCCCTGCCCATGGGTATGGAAAACGCCGGGCCCATCCGCTCCGTAGAGGAAGTGGCCCATTGGCAGAAGCGGGGCATTCGCTACGCGTCCCTGGCGCACTCTCGAAGCAATGCCTTGTCCGACTCCTCCTACGACATCAACGAGCGCTGGGATGGCCTATCGCCCCTGGGGAAGTCCCTCGTGCCGGCGCTTAACGATGCAGGCATCATGCTGGATCTATCCCACGTGTCCGACAAGGCGGCTTATCAGATCCTGGAGCTCTCCGCCGTACCGGTCATTGCCTCCCATTCCAGCGCGCGCCATTTCATCCCGGGCTTCCTCCGCAACCCGGACGATGATCTGCTCCGGGCTATCGGCGAAAAGGGAGGCGTCATCATGGTCAACATCGGCTCCTCCTTCCTCAGCCAAGCCTCCCGTCGAAGCAGCGAACAGGCCACCCAGGCTTTCCAGGCCTACCTACGGGAAAGCGGGGAGGCGCGGGATAGCGAAGCCGGGCAGGCCTGGCGCGCCGCCTACGCAAAGGAAAACCCCTATCTCCGGGCGACCCTGGAGCACGTTTTGGATCACGTTGACTACCTCGCTGGTATCGCGGGCATCGATGCAGTAGGTGTCGGCACGGACTTCGACGGGGTCGGGGATACGCTCCCGATCGGCATGCGCGATGTAGCGGCGTACCCCCATCTGATCGCGGGGCTCCTTTCAAGGGGCTACAGCGAGGGGGAAATCAAGGGCATTTTGTCTGGAAATCTGCTGCGGGTATGGCGCGTAGTGGACGCCTATCCGCGAGGCAAGGGCCGAAGCTAGATTGGCGGCTGAGGTCCGGGGCCCGAACGGGCCCCGGACCTTCGCTGCCACCAGGCGTCAACGTCAGCAAGGTTATGCACACCCGCAAGATCGAGTTCGGAAGGGCGCCGTTTAGTCCTTTCTCCTCAGTTTCTCCACAAATAAAAGCTTTTAAGCACTTGTCTTAAATGAATTTTTGAAATTTGTTCAATTTTTAACCAGCGGAAAGAAGTTCCCTGTCTGTCTCGCCTCCGAGCCCACGCCGACCGGTTGTCCCCAAACTTATCCACAGATTTTGTGGACAACCGCCAAAGAATTGACGCCGCTTACGCGTCACCTAACCAATCCCGGGGCACCAGATAGCGTTCGTAAAGGGCCGCCTCGGGGGTTTCCGGTTCCGGCTGATAGTTGTACTTCCAGGTGCAGAGGGGCGGCAGGGAAGCCAGCACCGATTCGATGCGCCGGCCAGACTGAAGGCCGTACTTGGTGCCCCGATCGATCGCGAGATTGAACTCCGCGTAGCGTCCTCGACGATAGAGCTGGAAGTCCCGCTCCCGCTCGCCATAGGGCATCGCCTTACGGCGTTCCAGAATGGGAAGGTAGGCCGGCAGGAAGTGGCTACCGACGCTTTGCGTCAGTGCCTGCGCAGCTTCAAAGCCGCCCTCGGTCCAATCGTCGAAGAAGATCCCGCCCAGGCCGCGCTGTTCCTGGCGGTGGGTGAGCACGAAGTAATCGTCGCACCACGCCTTCAGACGGGGATAGAGCCCCTCTCCATGGCCGTCCAGCGCCGCTGCGCTGGTGCGGTGCCAATGGAGGGCGTCTTCATCAAAACCGTAGTAAGGCGTGAGGTCGAAGCCCCCGCCAAAGTACCAAGCACCGGGCTCATCCACCGCGCCATCAACCACAAACATGCGAATATTCATATGGGTGGTGGGCGCGTAAGGGTTTCGCGGATGCACAATGAGGGAGACGGCGCCGGCCTGGAAGCCGCGCCCGGCCAGATGCGGATGGCGCTCCGTCGCCGCCGGGGGCAGGGCTTTCCCCACGGAATGGGTGAACTGAACCGCCGCTTTTTCGATCACCGGACCATCGGCGAGCACGCGGGGCCGGGAAAGGCCGCCGCCATCCGTGGCAATTTCCTCCCGGAGGAACGTGGCCTCCCCATCCGCCGCCTCGAGCGCCGTCACGATGGAATCCTGAAGGGTCTTTAAGTAGTCGACAAAGGGTCCGACGGAGGGTTGCTGAGCCATGAAAGTGGGTTCCCTATTTGTGCAGTGATCACCATAGCTTGAGGACGCCGGGGCAGGCCAGGGGGTGCCTTGTCCTAAATCAAAGCTTATGCTCGGGCCAAGGGGATTATTCATGCATAACAGGAAAGGAGGGGGCATGGCCGGTATTTCCGCCTACGGTGCTTACGTTCCACGCTTGAGATTGGCCCGCAGTGCCATTGCTGCGGCGCATCAGTGGTCCGATCCCAGTTTTAAGGGGAAAGGAAAGGGCGAGCGCGCCATAGCGAATTGGGACGAAGATGCCATCACCATGGCCGTGGAAGCGGCCCGGGATTGCCTCGCTCACGGCGCAGCACCGGGCCCGGAGGCCAGCGCTAGCCTTGATGCCCTCTACCTCGCGTCCACCACCTTGCCCTTCGCCGATCGCCAGAACGCGGGCATCGTCGCCACGGCCCTGAGCCTTGACGGCCAGCGTCGCACCCTAGACATCACCGGCTCCCAGCGCGCCGGCACCACGGCGCTGCTCGAAGCCCTGCATGCCGTTTCGGGCCCCTATAGCGACCAGGCCCTGGTCGTGGGTACGGATAAGCGGCCAGCCAAGGTCGCGTCCGCCGGGGAGCTTGCCTACGGCGATGGTGCCGCGGCGCTGCTCGTAGAGGAGGGGGAGGGGCTTTTGACCTTCCTCGCCGGGGTCACGGAAACGACCGATTTCGTCGATCACTTCCGCGGCGCGGGAGAAGCCTTCGACTACACCTGGGAAGAGCGCTGGATTCGAGACGAAGGGATCAGCCAGATCGTCCCGGAGGCGGTGAACGCAGTCCTCGCTAAGGCCGGGGTCGAGGCCAGCGCCATCGACCACTTCATCTTCCCCTCCACCATTGGCCGGGCTGCCGACGGCGTCGCCAAAAGCGTGGGCATCAAAGCTGAGGCCCTGGGCGATAATCTCTCGGCAACCCTAGGGGAGTGCGGGACCGCCCACGCCCTAGTCATGCTCAGCCACCTCCTCGAGGGCGGGCTTAAGCCCGGCGCCCTCGTGCTAGTGGCGGCCTTTGGGCAGGGCTGTGACGCCTTGCTGTTCCGGGCCACGGAGGCAGCGGCGGCGCCGCAGGGGAAGCTTGGGGTGCGGGGCCACTTGGCCCTCGGCAAGACCAGCGATAACTACATGCAATATCTTGCCTTCAACGATCTGGTCACCCTAGAAAAGGGCATGCGCGCGGAGCGGGATGATTACAAAACGGCCCTGTCCGTCACCTACCGAAAGCGGGACATGCTGCTGGCCTTGGAAGGGGGTAAGTGCACTCAGTGCGGAACGCTTCAGTTCCCCCGCACGGACATCTGCGTGAACCCCCAGTGCGGCGCCCATCATACCCAGGAGCCCCACAGCTTCCGGGACAGCAAGGCCTCCGTGCTGACCTGGTCCGCGGACTACCTGACCTACATCCCCAACCCCCCAAGCCACTATGGCATGATCACCTTCGAGGACGGGGGCCGCTTCATGACCGATTTCACGGACGTGGACGTCGGCGAGCTCGACGTAGGCACACCGGTGAAAATGATGTTCCGCATCAAATCGCGCGATGGCCTCCGGGGCTTTGTTCGCTATTTTTGGAAGGCCGTGCCACAGCGCGGCCAAGACGCCTAAACCGCGGGAGGGCTAGGCAATGGCACGAGGAATCAAAGATAAGGTCGCAATCTTAGGTATGGGTTGCTCACGCTTCGGCGAGCGCTGGGAGAGCGGCGCTGAGGAGCTCATGGTGGAGGCGTATGAAGAAGCTCTGCTCGATGCGGGCATTGACGGAAGCCAGCTAGACGCCGCCTGGTTCTCGACTCACTACGAAGAAATCAACGTCGGCAAGGGCGGTCTTCCCCTCGCCACGGCGCTACGCCTTCCGAATATCGCGGTCACCCGGGTAGAAAACTTCTGCGCCTCCGGTTCGGAAGCCTTCCGAGGGGCGGTTTATGCGGTTGCCTCCGGCGCGTGCGATATCGCCCTCGCGCTCGGGGTTGAGAAGCTCAAAGACACGGGCTACGGCGGCCTTCCCGGTAGCCTCGGGGGCACGCTAAATGCCCAGTGGGCGGCCACGGGCTCGGCCCCGGGAAACTTCGCTCAGCTGGCCTCGGCCTACCGCGCAAAGCACGGCGTTAGCCGGAAAGACCTAAAGCGGGCTCTGGCGCACATTTCGGTGAAGTCCCACGCCAACGGCGCCAAAAACGACAAAGCGCACCTGCGCAAGCCCATTACGGAAGAGCAAGCCTTAAACGCCCCCATGATTGCCGAGCCCCTGGGGCTCTTCGATTGCTGCGGCGTGTCCGACGGCGCAGCGGCCTGCATCGTCACCACCCCGGAGATCGCGAAGCAGCTGGGGAAGGAACGCATCGTTACCGTAAAGGCGCTCCAGCTGTCCCTCTCCAACGGCAGCGAGGCCGGGCACAACAGTTGGGATGGGAGCTACTTCCACACCACGCGCATCGCCGCGCGGAAAGCCTATGAGGAAGCGGGAATTAAGAAGCCCCGGGAAGAAGTCTCCATGTTCGAGTGCCACGACTGTTTCTCGGTCACGGAGCTGGTCACCATGGAAGACCTCCAGCTGTCCGCCGAGGGCGGGGCCATCACGGACGTGCTTGATGGGTTCTACGATGCGGAGGGCACCATTCCTTGCCAAATCGACGGCGGCCTCAAGTGCTTCGGTCATCCCATCGGGGCCTCGGGGATTCGCATGCTCTATGAAATGTATCTGCAGCTGTCCCACCGGGCCGGTCCCCGGCAGCTAGATGCGCCGCGCATTGGCATGACCCACAACCTTGGGGGATCGCCGATGTCCAACGTGGCGGCGGTCTGCATAATTGGCGCCGCGGAGTAAGCGCCCTAAGCCCTAGGCCCTTTCGAGGGCCTGGGGTTCTACTTCCCAGCGATAGCCCACCCCGTACACGGAGCGGATCCCCATGGCGTCACCCATGACCGTCACGAGCTTCTTCCGCAGATTCTTCATGTGCGTATCGATGGTGCGGTCGCTGACCACGCGGTGATCCTCGTAGGCAGCTGCGATGAGCTGATCCCTGGACAGGATGACGCCCTCCTGGGCCAGGAGCGCCGACAGGATCCGAAACTCCACCCGTGTAAGATCGACCGCCGCGCCTTCGTAGACGGCCCGCAGGGCGTCCTCCTGAAGATCTAGCCCGCGCTTCGGCGTACCCCGAGCCCAATCCTGGCGCCGGAGCTGGGCCTTGACCCGAGCCACCAGCTCCCGAGGACTAAACGGCTTGCACAGGTAATCGTCGGCGCCGACCTCAAGACCCAAAAGCCGATCTACCTCTTCCACCCGAGCCGTCACCATGATGATGGGCACGGTCGATTGAGCACGAAAGGATTTGCACAGGGTGAGCCCATCGATCCCGGGGAGCATCAGATCCAGGACCACCAAGTCAAAGGCTCCTTCCTGAAAGCGAGCCTCCGCCTCATCCCCGCGGTGCACCAGCACTGTTTCATGACCTGCCGCATTCAAGTAATCCGCGGCCAGGCGTGCAATCTTTGGCTCATCCTCCACGATGAGGATGCGAGCAGCCCCATTCATGGGCGACCTCCTTCCGGCTCCTGGGTCCGGAGCAAAATCGAAATGCGAACGCCCCCGAGGGGGCTGGGTTCCGCAACGGCGTCGCCTTCGTGAGCGCGGCTAATGCGCCGCACAATAGCAAGGCCCAGCCCCGCACCGCCGCTGGCCCGAGCCCGGGAGGCTTCCTGACGCCAGAAGCGGGTGAACATAGCCTCGAGGGCGTCATTGCTAACCCCCGGAGCCGAATCCTCCGCAATCAAGCACACCCCCTGACCCCTCGGCTCTAGACGGAGGCGCACCTCCCCGGGCGCTTCGGTGTAGCGGAGCGCATTTTCTAACAGGTTGTCCAGCAGCTGAGCGATACGCAAAGGATCGAGGGAAAGGGAGAGCGCTACGGGCGCCTCGCCGAGCGTGAGCGTAAGACCCGCCTCCTCAAAGCGGCGCTGATGGCGCGCGAAGGCGTCCTCGAGTAGCTGCTGAGGCTCACAAGGCTCGTATTCAAAGGCGAGGGCCCCAGCATCGGCAAGGGCGAGGGCATGAAGATCTTCCACTAGCCGCCCGAGCTGGCGCACTTCCGTATTCAGGGACCCAAGATTTTGCGGCGTTAGGGGCCGTACGCCATCCTCGAGCGCCTCGAGCTCTCCCCGGAGCACGGTGAGGGGCGTCCTGAGCTCATGGGCAACCTCCGCGAGCCATCGCCGGCGCGCCGAACGAGCCTGCCCCAGGGCTTCGGCCAAGCGGTTGAAGTCCCGACCAAGGGCACCGAACTCGTCGCTACGGGTGAGGCGTAGCCGTGTGCCGTAGCGCCCCGCGGCGAGCGCCTTAGCTCCGGAGGCGAGGTCCCGCACCGGCGCCAGTAGGCTTCTCGATAAGCGCCAGCCCGCGAAACCCGCAACCAGAAGAATCAGCGCCGCGATGACCCATAGGGTCCGAAGCAGATCTGCTTCGAAGCGCAGATCCGTTTCCTGATCAAGACGGCGTACGGGGTAGAGCATGATGTAGCCCACCACCTCGCCGGCCCAGCGAATGGGTTGGCGCCGCACCTCCGCTTCCCCGAGCTCTTGCATGGGGGCGGGCACGCGAACCTCCCCGTTCAGGTCCATCAGAGCCAAACGCGACATCGTTGGTCGTCGTAAGGGGCGGCTTGAAGGCCCGGATAGATCGCTCCGGCTCGGACTCAGCATGCTCTCCGGAGGGGCCGCCAGGGACGCGTTTGAAGGGAAGGGCGCTACCGGGGCATCAACCAGGGCATCGATGCGATTTCCCGGTACCTCTCGGCTGGAAACCCGGGCCGACCAGAGGAGGAGCCGCCGCGGCGGAATGGCCTCGGAAAGCGCATCCCAGTCACCGTAGCGCCCGTAGATCTCGGCGATTTGTTCCGCCATGCGCTCCAGTATGGCCGCTTCCTGCTCATTCACGTAGGTCAAAAAGCGGGACTGAAAGGCAAGGCGGGAGGCCACCGTATTCACCACGAGCACAAGAGAGGCGACCAGCATCACCACCGCCGTGACCCGGGCGGTCATGCCCATGCGAAAGCGAGGAGGGGGTGCAGGCTGGTTCATCTGCGAATCATACGCTTCCCTAAGCGCAGAGGACGAGCCACCTGCTATCCTAAAGCCCCAATCCTGAAAGCTAAGGAGCTGCCGTGAGCACTGCCGAATCCCTAAGCGCGCCCCCGGCCGCGGATCTGAAGCACTACGAAGCCGCCCTCCAGGCCATGGAGGCATGCCTCGGCGGCGCTCTTGCGTACCTTAAAGGACAAAGCGCGCAGCTTGCCCCCGGGGAAGACCTTATTGATCAGCATCAGCTCGCGGTCTACGACCTCGCCTTTTTCCGCGCCGAACTTTCCGCAGCGAAGGCTATGCAGTACTGGGCCACGGCCCAGAGCAGCAGCGATGGGGCCTTCTGCCAGGCCCTGGCCGGAGCCGTTATCGCCGACACCCTGACCCAGCTACGGCAACGGGTGGGGCCCCGAACTCGGGATTACGGCATGAGCCGGGCGGCCTTCGAAGCACCCTTTAGGGGCGCCATCGATGAAGCGCTCGAGCGGGCGAACGATCGCGCCGCCCTGGAGGCACTGGGAACGGAGATTCTGGCGCGGAAGGGGGATCTCGGCCCCGTGGTACTGCCGGAAGCCACCAGCATGATGCGCGACACCTTTGAGCGCTTTGCTCGGGACGTAGTGGCCCCGCAAGCGGAAACCATCCATCGGGAAGACCTCACTATCCCCGACGACATCATCGAGGGGTTGAAGGCCCTGGGCTGCTTTGGGCTGTCCGTCCCGGAGCGCTTCGGAGGCCTGCTCCCCGACGATCGAGAGGACACGCTGGGCATGATCGTAGCCACGGAGGCCCTCTCCAAAGCCTCCCTGGGGGCGGCGGGAAGCCTCATCACTCGGCCGGAGATCTTGGCCCGCGCGCTAATCGCCGGGGGCACGGAAGAACAGAAGTCCCATTGGCTTCCGCGCATTGCCGCTGGGGATCCGCTCGTGGCGATCTCCGTCACGGAGCCGGGCACGGGCTCCGACGTTGCCTCCGTGGCCCTTCGGGCAACCCGCTGCGAAGGCGGCTGGCGCTTGAACGGCGCCAAGACCTGGTGCACCTTCGCCGGGAAAGCCGGACTGATTCTTGTGCTGGCCCGCACGGACCCGGACCCGACGTCAGGGCACCGGGGCCTCTCCCTTTTCCTCGTAGAGAAGCCTGGCACGAATGCCCACGAGTTCGCCCACCGCAGCCCCGGCGGCGGAGAAATGAGCGGGCGCGCGATTGCCACCTTGGGCTACCGAGGCATGCATTCCTACGAAATGTTCTACGACGACTTCTTCGTGCCGGATAGCCACGTGCTGGGCGGGGAGGAGGGGCTCGGGAAGGGCTTCTACTACCAAATGCGGGGCTTCTCCGGCGGGCGGATTCAAACCGCCGCCCGGGCTACGGGCCTCATGGAGGCCGCCTTCGAAGCGGCCCTGCGCTACAGCGAAGACCGCACGGTCTTCGGGCAAAGCGTCAGCCGCTACGGCCTCAGTAAGGTCAAGTTGGCGCGCATGGCCATGGCCCTGCAAAGCGCACGCATGCTGACCCTGGAAGTGGGCAAGCTGCTTGATGCCGGGGACGGGCAAATGGAAGCGAGCCTCGTTAAACTTTACGCCTGCCGCGCCGCAGAGACGGTCTGCCGGGAGGCGCTCCAGCTGCATGGGGGCATGGGCTACGCGGAAGAAACGGCCGTCTCGCGCTACTTCGTGGACGCCCGCGTACTCTCGATCTTTGAAGGCGCCGAGGAAACCCTCGCGCTGAAGGTGGTGGGCCGGGCCCTCTTAGCCTAGGCCTTCGAATTGCGCTTTCCAAAAGCGCCTAACCGGTGGGCAGCAGGAGCTGCCCCGCAACTGGGAGAACCTGCATGGCCAGTGAAGGAAAGGGCGGCGCGTCTGCTCTACTGTGGACCGGAATCGGCCTCGCCGCCGGCATTGCCTTGGGCTGGTGGACCGGACAGTACGAAGTCTATGGCGTATTTGGCTTGGTATTTGGCTGGATGACGGGCCTATCGCTGGCCAAGGCTCGCCATTAAAGCATAGAGGGGAGGCGGCCCGTGCCGTCCTCCCCTTTTTAGCCCCCTCAGAACGTTCTCTCAGACCGCCCGTCCTAGCACGCTCTATCAATCCGCGCCTTAGGACAGCTCATGCGCCCGGGCGAGGTCCGCCTTTAGGGTCCGGCCCGCTAGCAGGTAGCTCCCCGTCGAAAGGACGTTGAAGATCAGCACAATCACCAGGGCCATTTGCAGCGACCCTTCCCCGTAGCTCGACCGCAGTACATCACTCATGATGCCCACAAACTGGGGGCCGAGGCCTAGTCCGATGAGGTTCAGGATGAAGAGCAGAATGCTCGCGGCCAGGGCACGCATGCGCAGCCCCACAAGGCTCTGAGCCAGAGAAAAGGTCGGGCCCAGATAGTAAGACCCCAGAAAGGTCGGAATGGCGTATACCCAAAGGCCTAACCACGGGTCCTCATGGGTGTATACGTAATAGGCGAAGGGCACGGAAATGAGCGTGGCCAGGCCCGGCAACCACACGTACCAGCGCACGTCCCGCTTCGCGAAGCGATCCCCTAGGAGGCCCCCAAGTAAGGTCCCGGCCATGCCCGGAATACCGAGCCAAAACAACGCCGTGCCAATATCCGTGCTGGTGAAATCGTGGGTGCGCATGAAGAAGGCGGGGATCCAATAGCCTACGCCATAGCCCACGAACGCATGAAGCCCGCCGCCAATGGCCATATAGCGGAAACTTTTCCGCGCCCAGAGGGCCAGGAAAACGTCCTTCACCGGGGGCAAGGCCGTTTCTGCCTTCGGCGCCTCCGTAAGCGCGGGCTTGGCGTCGGCGGCCCCACGCACCGGCTCCCGAAGCGTAAAGCGCACCAGCAAGGCCAGGCCAACCCCGGGCATGCCCACGAGGAAGAAGGCCATGCGCCAATCAAAGGCGTCGTTGATCCAGCCCCCAATTAGATTCCCCAGCATGGTGCCCATGGGGATACCCAGGGCATAAATCCCCAAAGCCGTGGCGCGGCGGTCGGCGGGGAAAATATCGGAAATCATGGAGTGGGAAGGCGGGCTGCCCCCGGCCTCACCCACGGCGACCCCAATGCGGCAGGCCAGGAGCTGAATAAAGCTTCCCGCGAGGCCGCAGAGCGCGGTCATGCCACTCCAAATGGTAAGACATACGGCGAGGATGTTTCGGCGTACGCCCCGATCCGCGAGGCGCGCAATGGGAATGCCCAGAAAGGTGTAGAAAAGGGCAAAGGCAATGCCCCCCATGAAGCCCATCTGCGTATCCGACAGACCCAAATCTTCCTTGATGGGCTGGGCCAGAATGCCGAGGATTTGGCGATCAATGAAGTTAAAGATATAAACAACGAAGAGCAGCCCCAGCGCATACCATCGATAAACGGGCCCAAACTGCTCATCACCCTGCGCTGAAGCGCCGGCCCCCGGTGCCTGCTCTGCCATGCTGTTCTCCCCCGGATGCGGTGCGCATCGCTTTCTAGCTTTTAGCCCGGGAAAAAGCGATGGTCAAGGCAATGCAAAGGAAGACATCGCTGCGTATACTCCGGGAGAAGCGGGCACCGCTGTGACTAACCACGAGGGAGCACCTATGAACGTTGAGTTCTCCGCCGAGGATCTCGCCTTCCAGGCCGAGGTTAAGGCCTTTATCGACGAAAACCTCACCCCTGACATGCGGGAAGTGCTGCAGCGCAGCCCCACCGGGCACCTGTCCAAGACCCTTCAGATTGAATGGCAGCAGCGCCTCGCCAAGAAAGGCTGGGCCGTGCCGAACTGGCCGGCGGAGTGGGGCGGTCCCAGCTGGACGGCCACGCAGAAGTACATCTTCGACCTTGAGATGTCCAAAGCCAGCGCCCCGCGCGTGCTGCCCTTTGGGGTCACCATGGTGGCGCCGGTGATCATGAAGTACGGCTCTCAGGAGCAGAAGGAGAAGTACCTCCCCGATATCCGGGACTCCAAGGTGTGGTGGTGCCAGGGCTATTCCGAGCCCGGCTCCGGCTCGGACCTTGCCTCCCTCGGGACCACGGCAAAGCGCGAAGGCGATCACTACATCGTCAACGGCACGAAAACCTGGACCACCCTGGGCCAGCACGCCGACATGATCTTCTGCCTCGTGCGCACCTCCAAAGAGGAGAAGCGCCAAGATGGGATCTCCTTCCTTCTCATCGACATGAAGAGCGAAGGCATCACGGTGAACCCCATCGTGACCATCGATAACCCACCGCCTGGGCACCAGGAAATCAACACGATCTTCTTCGAGAACGTGAAAGTCCCGGCGGAAAATCTCATTGGGGAAGAGGGCAAGGGCTGGACCTACGCCAAGTACCTCCTCGAGTTCGAGCGCGGCAACGCCTACGCACCGGCGCTGCTCGCGAAGCTCGACCGCATCCGCAGCTATGCCAGCCAGCTCGAAGCCAGCGGCGAGCCCCTTGCTGCTGATCCTGGCTACCAGCGCAAGCTGGCGGACACGGAAATCGCCATCCGCGCCATGGAGTTCACGGAGCTGCGAATCTTGAGCGCCCTGTCCTCCGGACAAAACGTTGGACCGGAATCATCCATGCTCAAGTGCCGGGGCACGGAGCTCCAGCAGCAGGTGGCAGAGCTCGCGCTGGAAACGGTGGGAGCCCAGGGCATTCCCTTCCACCACCCGGATCCAAGCGCAGGCATGAACGAAGAGCCGGTCTACGACTGGACCTCTGCTAAGGCGCCGCTGCATCACTTCAACATTCGCAAGGCCTCCATCTATGCGGGGTCTAACGAAGTGCAGCGCAACATCATGGCGAAGCTGGTTCTGGGGCTCTAAGGGCCCCACGC
>JADHNT010000095.1 GCA_016779385.1 Pseudomonadales bacterium | reverse complement strand
CCGATCCAGAATCGCATCGAGTACGGGGAAGGCGCCATCGACCGCGCCCAGCACCGCATCGGCGCCCACGGCGACGTTGTTGAGGGTGAGGTCCGCATAGCCCCGGGAATCCACCAGGGAGAGGCCCGTGCGGCTGAGCCCGTCGGCGTCCGCGGCGACAAGGAACAGGGTGAGCCCTGCTTCTTCTCCCGGCGCCCCGGCGGTGCGCGCGGGAACAATGAAGTGGGTGGCGCTCATGCCTTCGAGCACGAAGCGTTTTTCGCCTGTCAGCACGAAGCCATCGCCCTGCGGCGTCGCCGTGCAGGCGATTTGGGCTGGATTATGCCGCGCCCCTTCGTCCACCGCGAGGGAAAGGACGATGGAGCCATCGACCACGCCGGGGAGCACGGCGGCCTGCTGGGCTTCGCTGCCGGCGAGGCGCAGGGCGCTGGCGCCCACGAGGGCGGAAGCCAGGAGCGGCGAGGCCGTCAAGTTCTTCCCGAGAGCCTCGAGGACGAGGCCGAAGGTAAGATAGCCAAGGTCGGAGCCGCCATGGGCTTCCGGCACAAGGATGCCGGTCCAGCCCATTTCCACCATACCCTGCCAAGCATCGCCCATGATGGCGCCGTCGGCATTACTGTCGCGCATGGCGCGGAACTTGGTGACCGGGAATTCGTCCCGGACCCAAGCTTCGGCCTGATCCCGAATGAGGGTCTGTTCTTCCGTCAGTGCAGCCATGCCAGCATTAACCTTTTTGCGTGGTCTCGGGCAGGCCGAGAATGTTCTTGGAAATGATGTTGTTCTGCACTTCAGCGGACCCGCCGTAAATGGAGATCGCCTTGCCCCAGAGCCACTCGCGGACCGTATCGAGTTCCTGGGGTCGGAAGGCTTCCCCTTCCCAGCCCAGGCCCCGGTATCCCATGAGCTCGATCATCAGCTCGGAGCGGGTTTGGGAGACGCTGGTGGCGGAATTCTTCATGATGGAGGCCGCAGCACTGACTTCCACGTTGCCCTTGGCTTCCGCGGCAATGCGCTCTGCCGTGAGGCGGTGGGCTTCCGCGTCCATGAGGTGGCGCGTCAGCCGGGCGCGGAGATCGGCGTCCTCAAGCTTGCCGTCCGCCGTTTCCCCGGCGTAGCGCTTGGCGATGGCGTAGAGCGATTCGCTCTTGCCGCCGGCCCCGGGGCCCCGGGCGCTGGTTTGGCTCGCCCGCTCGTGCTGGAGCAGCCGCTTCACCACGCTCCAGCCTTTGTTCAGAGGGCCAAGGAGATCGCTCTTTTCTGCCCGAGCATCATTGAAGTAGGTCTCGCAGAAGGGGGAGGCGCCGGAGATCAGCTTAATCGGGCGCGTTTCCACCCCGGGCTGATCCATGGGCAGGAGCACGAAGGAGAGGCCGTCGCGCTTCGGTGCCTGGGGTTCAGTGCGCACCAGGGCGCCGCACCACTGGGAAATGTCTGCCCCGGAGGTCCAGATCTTCTGACCGTTTAGGGCGAAGTGATCATCCTTGTCCTCGGCTTTGGTGGCGAGGCCGGCGAGGTCCGAGCCGGCGTTCGGCTCGGAAAGGCCGAGGCACCAGCGGATCTTACCGCTGGCGATGCTGGGCAGGTGCTTCTCTTTTTGCTCATCGGTGCCGTATTCGAGGAGCGTCGGCCCCACCATGGTCACGCCCATGCCCGCCATGAGGGGGATGGGGTTGTAGCCCCCGGCGCGGCCAATTTCCTGGGAGATCACTCGAGCTTCGGCGGGGGTAAGGCCCGCGCCGCCATAGGCCTTGGGCCAGGTGGGGGCTCCCCAGCCTTGCCCTGCCAGCGCGTCGCGCCAGCGCTCAAGGGCTTGGGCCAGGTCGCCGTCGCCGGCGCCTTCCATGGAAGCGGGTTGATCTTTGAGTTCCCGGGGGAAGTTGGCTTCCACCCAGCTGCGAACGGATTCGCGGAAAGCGTCGCCAGCGGCACTGGTAGCGGTACTCATGGACAAGGTCTCCCTCGTTAAGCCCGTAGAGAAAAAAAGGCCCGTTAAGCCCTCCCGATTAATAACCAGAGCTTAACGGGTCCGGTGCGGAACGAAAACTCCAGCTAGCGGTCGTAGGCGGCGCGTTCGAAGGCGCCAAGGCCCGCGATGGCCGCCGGGTGGCAGAAGGGCAAGCGCTGGGTGGCCCAGACCCCGGCAAGTCCCGAGGCGCTGTCGAGCCAGAAAAAGCTATTGAATAGCCCGGCCCAGCTGAGACTTCCGGCCTGCCGGCCATTATCCCCGGAGCTCTCGTGGCGCAGGAAGCCGTAGCTCCAGCTGGCCTCAGAGCCAAAGCCCATGTCCGAATCTAGACTCATAGCGGGCAGCACGCTGGTCAATGGCGTCACCGCCAGGGGGGTGATCTGATTCGAGCCGAGCTGGGCCATCATGGCCTCGCTCAGGATGCGCTGGCCGTCGAGCGCGCCGCCCCCTAGGAGGGCGCGCAGGAAGCGGCCGTAGTCCTCTAGGGTGCTGAAGAGCCCTGCACCACCGCTCGGGTGCTGGGGAGCGGGGGGCAGGCCTTGGAGGGCGTCGCTGGCGGCGACGTGCACCTTGGCCATGCCTTCCGCATCGGGATTAAAGCTCGTTCGGGTCATGCCCAGGGGCTCGAAGATCTGCTCCGCCAAAATGGTGTCGAGCGTTTTTCCCAGCGCGGCTTCAAGGATTTGCCCAGCGATATCGATGCCAATGCCGTAGCCCCAGGCGCTGCCGGGTTCGAACACCAGAGGCGCCTCAAGGCCCCCAACGGGGTCGGTGAAAAGGCTAGGAACGGCGCCCGCCTGCACAGCTGCAAGCAGCGTCCCGTCCAGAAACTCATAGCTGAAACCGGAGGTGTGGGTGAGCAGCTCATGTAGCGTGGGGGCCCGCTTCGGTGCCTGGCGTCTGAGCGTGCCGGCCTCATCCCGCTCCAGCACCTCGAGGGCGCGGTTCGGAAGATAGGTGGTCATGGGTGCCTGTAAATCCAAAACCCCCGTTTCCACCTGCTGAAGCACGGCCACCGTGGCCAGGGGCTTGGTCATGGAGGCCAGGGCAAAGCGCGCGGCGGGAGTGGCGGCTTCGCCGCTGCTTCGGTCCAGGGCGCCCCGGGCACCGAGGTAGCGGGCGCCGTCTCTATCCCAGAGGCCCGCCAAGATCATGGGCAGTTCGGGGTTTGAGGCGTGGGCGTCGAGGGCCGCATCAAGGGTTTGGGTTGCGGTCATGGTTAACGAATTCCAATGGGGTTGATGATGGCCTGCACGGCGCCTTCGAAGCGCGGTTGGCCGAGGACGAAAAGGAATTCATAGGTGGCGTCCGCAGCCAGATCCTTCGTCACTAAGCTCTCGAGGATATAGATGCCATTCTTTGCCAGAAGCTCGACGTGGACGGGAAAGGCCAGCGTGGGATCCTCGAAGGGCAGAGCCTCCACGGCCCAGCCATCGGAGCCCACGGCAATGACGCCGAGCTCTGCAAGATAGCGAGCACCGTCTAGCCCCAGGCCTGGCTCTCCGCTCATGAAGGCGGTGGGATCCTTTTCCGCCATGGCCGCCCAGCCGGTGTGGAATAGCACCACGTCCCCCTCCCGGAGCGTGATGCCCTGGGCCTTGGTCACGGCGTCGATCTCGGAGCGGTTGAAAGGCGTGCCCGCGGCGATGGGGTTTTGCTTAAAGTGCTGGGTCATATCCAGGAGCACGCCCCGCGTCACCATGGGCGGCAGGGCGTGGGTGCCAAATTTCGTAAGGCCCTTGGGCGTCACGAAGGCTTCCGCCGGGGTGTTGTTGTAGTACACGTGTTCCCGGCCCATGTGGCCAAGGCCATCGATCTGGCTGCCGATGCCCATCCAGGTCCGGAGCAAATCGTCATTCCCCGTGGCCTTGTTTGCGCCCATGGTGGTGCCCGTGCCGTCCCCGGGCTGAAGAACGGTGATGTCGAAGGTGCGCGGGGCGTAGGCCGGCGTGCTGCGCCCGGTGACGCCGCCCAAGGCGTAAGTTTTTCCCGCGGTAATAAGCTTGGCGGCCTCGAGGACCTTTTCTGCACTTAGTCGATTGAGGGACCCCAGCGTATCGTCCGGGCCCCAGGGCGAGGGCGGCAGGGGCCCGTCGGAGGCCAGGGCGTGCCCGGCCACGGTAAGCAGTAAGGCGGCGGCGCCGCAACGAAGCGTAGGGTTCATCGTTCTATCCTCCCCAGGATGGTTGAATCCGAGCATACCCTCGGGGAGGGAAGGGGCGAACCCCTAGGGGCCCAGGAACTCGCTGGCGTAAACCGGGAGGGCCGCAGCGCCGCCGGTGTGGATGAAGACCACGTCATCGGAGAGTCGATCCGCTTCCAACAAGGCCAGAAGGCCCGCGAGGGCCTTTCCGCTGTAGACCGGATCGAAGAGGAGCCCCTCCTGAGCGGCCAGGCGCCTTAGAGCCTGGACCATGGCGGCGGTGGGCTTCCCGTAGCCGTCCCCGAGAAAGCCGTCGACTACTTCGACGTCCTTGTCTGTTAAGCGAAGGGTCGGATCGAGGCGATCAAGCACCGCTTGGCCCAGGGTTTTCACCTCCGCTGCGATGGCCGCGCTGTCGGTCTTATAAACATTGATCCCCAGTACTCGGGTCGCCAGCCCGGCATAGCGGAAGCCTGCCACAAGGCCCCCCTGGGTCCCGCCGGTGGAGGTCGCATGGATGACCGTCCCGGGGTACAGGCCCCGAGCTTTGAATTCCGAGGCGATTTCCAGGGCGCAGCGCGCATAACCGAGGGCGCCGACCTCACTACTGCCCCCCGTGGGCACCACGTAGGGGCGGTGGCCGGCCTGGGCCAGCTCCGCGAGGACCGTTTTCAGTATGGCCTCGGGTGTGCTGTCGGCGGGCACGCGGTGGACGGCTGCGCCGAAGAGATCGTCGTAAAGCAGGTTGGCATTGCGTTCGTAATCGTCGACCCGGCGCCCCACGGCATCCCGCAAAATCAGCGCGCAGGCAAGGCCGCGGCGAGCGGAGGCGGCGGCCGTTTGCCGCGCATGATTGGATTGGAGCGCGCCGAAGGTAACGATGGCCGTCGCCCCCTGCTGCTCCGCGTCAGCCAGTAGGTATTCAAGCTTCCGCGTTTTGTTGCCGCCAAAGGCAAGCCCCGTGCAATCGTCCCGCTTCACCCAAACCCGTGGCCCCGTGGGCGTGGTTTGCAGGGTGGCAAGGGGCTCGAGGGGCGTGGGGAGGTGACCCAGGGTCACCCGAGGGAGGTCATCAAAGTGCATCGGCGGCATCCTTAAGGGGTTCGGCGAGTAAGCGAAGTTCGAGGGGCTCTTCGAGGAGCGCATTGCGAACAATAAATCGCGCCTCGAGCCATGGCCCTTGCGGCGGCTCCGCGCCCTCCCGGGGCGGCGGCGGGGTGATTAGGCGCCATTGCTCTTCGATGCGAGTGCCTGAGTTATTGGTGCGTTCCACGTAAAGCGTGTCCTTCTCCCAGGCCGCAAAGCGCAGTACGGGATTTTCGCTATCGATTACCGAGGGACGGCCGTCGGTGTAGAGGGGCGGCCGGGGGTGGTCGTCAAAGCGAAAGTGTACGGCGCCGTCCTCTAGGGTGACGGTCAGGGTGGCCTCGGGCATCCGGAGATCTCGAAGCACCGCCTGGCCCCGGCCCCGGCGGAGCTCACGCCGGGCACCGCGGAGCGCTTTCTCAACGGCTTTCTGACTCTCTTCAAGCACGCGCCAGCGGCCTTCGAAGCCTTCTTTGGCCTCCGCTCCCGCAGCGCTGGCGAGGACGGTGAGTATCAGGACAAGCATCCAGCGGGGGCAGCGCAAGGTCACGTGGCCATGGTCTCCTCCGGTAGGGCGCCCAGTAGCACTTTGGCAAAGACTAGGGGCGCATAAAAAGGCGCCAGCGTGCCCAGGGCCCCCTGGGCGGCGATGGCCAGCAGAAACCACAGCATGAGGACCCCCGGTTGCTTAAGCGGGAGGGGCGAGCGGGCCAGCGCGAGGGCACTGAGGGCGCAGGCCACCGTGAGCCCCGCCCCGGCGCTGGGGGCACCGGCTAGCATGGCGAAGGCCAAAAGGGGGGCGCTGTGGAGGAAGGCACCGGATGCGGTTGCACAGGGCCCCTGGTCCTCGGCGCCGGTCAGCCAGCGGTGGCTGCCCAGGCGCCCCCGGCCCCAGGTGCTCAGGAGCACGAGGCCGGCGAAGGCTTCGGCCACAAGAATGGCTAGAAGGAGTTGGGGCAGCACCGTCAGGCTGCTTCCCGCGCCAAACCCTGCGATCGCCCCGGCCAGGGCTGCCAAGAGCACCAGCGGGGCGCCCCTGCCTGCAGTCACGAGCCTAACCTTCGGCCTTTAGGGCGCGCATCAGGGGGGCGGGGTCGAGGTATTCCTCAATGCGCGTGATGCGATCGTCCACCACGGTAAAGCGAATGGCCGCGGGCATGGTGATCTCCGTGCCGCCCTTGGTCTTCCCGCGCATGGTATGGGCCTGCCAGAAGCCATCTTCGGCGGTTTCCCGGCGGTGAACGTCGTAGTGAAGCTCCGGGAGCACGCTGGTCATCCAGGCCAGGGAGGCCAGGTTCGTATCCGCGTCCTGCTCGAGGCCATCGAAGTTGTGCCAAATTTTGATATCCGGCGCGTAGAGCGTACGTACCGTATCCGCGTCTCCCTTCTCGAGGGCGGCGCAGAGGGCGTCGGCAAGGGCGTGATGCGCTGGGTTCATGGATGGGCCTCCGGGCGAGTGGTGACAAAAGGGTCGTGCCATACTAGCGGTTCTCGCATCGTTAGGCAGGGGAGCAGATGCCATGGCCGAAGCGGCCTTTGGAGCACTGGGGGCGGAGCGCGCCCTAAGCGTGGCCCTCGCCGCGGCGCAGGCGGCGGGCGATGCCGCCTTGCCCTATTTTCGCCAAGCGCCGGCGGTGGAGAACAAGGCCGGCCCTGGGCGCTTCGACCCCGTCACCCGGGGCGATCAAGACGCCGAGCGCGCGATCCGGGCCGTGCTTCGCGAGGCCTTTCCCGATCATGGGCTTCGCGGTGAGGAAGGGGAAGACGAGCGTCCGGAAAGCCCCTACCAATGGATCATGGATCCCATCGACGGCACCCGAGCCTTTATCACGGGGCTCCTGCACTGGGGGGTACTGCTGGGTCTGGCCTACGAGGGGCAAACGGTCCTTGGGGTGATGCACCAGCCCTTTACGGGAGAGTTCTGGTGGGGCTACGGAGCTCAGGCCGGCTATCGTCGCGGGGCCCTCAGCCAGCCCCTGCGGACCCGGACGGGCCTTTCCCTTGCCGAGGCGCACCTGGCCACAACCGACCCTTATCTCTTCCCTCAAGAGAAGGCGTCGATCTTCCAGGCGCTGCGGAGCGCCACGCGCCACTGCCGCTTCGGTACCGATTGCTATGGCTACGGCATGCTGGCCCAGGGCCAGCTCGATCTAGTGCTGGAGTCGGGCTTGTCGCCCTGGGATATCGAACCCCTCCTACCCATCATTCGAGGCGCCGGCGGCGTTGTGACCGGCTGGGACGGGGCCCCCTCCCTGGGCCCGCAGGGGGCGGTGCTCGCCGCAGCGAACCCGGCCCTCCACGAAGCGGCCCTGGCTCGGATCGCAACGCCCTAAGGATTTTTTCATGAAGCTTGATGGTATTCGGGTTCTCGACCTATCCCTTTTTCTTCCGGGCCCCACGGCAACCGTGATGCTCGCGGACCACGGCGCCGAGGTCATCAAGGTGGAAAGCCTTGGCGAGGGGGAGCCGAACCGGCATATCGGCCAGCGCCGGGGCGATCGCTCTGTCTACTTCGACAACACACACCGGGGCAAGAAGAGCCTTGCGCTGAATCTCAAAAATCCCCGGGGGCGCGCCCTGTTCCTGGAGCTGGCCCAGACCGCCGACGTCATCGTGGAGGCCTTCCGCCCCGGCGTGGTGAAGCGCTTGGGGGTGGACTACGACGCCGTCGCAGCGGTGAATCCTCGGATTGTCTACGCTTCAATCTCCGCCTTCGGTCAGACCGGCCCGATCGCGGGGCGGCCGGCTCACGACCTGGCCGTTGAGGCATTGGTTGGCCTTCTCTCCAATAACGTGGATCGGGACAATCGGCCGGTGCTGCCGGCCATGCCCGCGGGGGACATGTTGGCGGCCGCCTACGCCGTGGCCGGCATTGCCATGGCGCTCTATCGCCGGGAGCAAACGGGGCGCGGGGATTACCTCGATCTGGCCATGATGGATTCCATCCTCTTTAGCATGCCGAACTCCATGGGCGCGGCCTTCGCGGAGCAGCGAGCCCCCGTGCCTTTGGAGGAGCGGATCTGGGGCGGCAACGCCTTCTATCGCATCTACCGCTGCCAGGACGGCCTTGACCTGGTCCTCGGAGGCGTAGAAATGAAGTTTGTGGAGGCCCTTCTTGGGGCCCTGGACCGCCGGGATCTCGTGCCTCTCTGCCGCACCCCGGGGGCTGGGCAGGCTCCCGTGGTGGCGTTCTTGGAGGACACCTTCGCCTCTGCCCCTCGGGCTCACTGGGAAGCCTTCCTGGCGCCTCTCGACGTGTGCTGGGCGCCGGTGAATGATCTTCGCACGGCCCTCCACGAGCCGCAGCTGGCGGCCCGGGAGATGGTGCTAAAAGATGAAGCCGGCAAGGAGTTCCTGGGCGCACCCCTAAAGTTCCAGGATGAGCCCCCGGCGCCAGGGCTGAAGAGCCCCGATCATGGGGGCCACAGCGCCGAGCTGGTGCGGGCCCTGGGACGGAGTGAGGCGGAGGTTGCAGCGCTCCTTTCGGAGGGGGTGATTGGCGCCTAGCTGCCGTAAGCCTGGCTCGGTAGCCAGGTGGCCAGGGCGGGCCAGCGGTAGATGAGGGCCAGACCCAGCAGCTGCAGCAGCACAAAGGGCACGACGCCCCGGTAGATCGTCCCCACACTGACCGCCGGGGGCGCAACGCCCCGCAGGTAAAAGATGGCGAAGCCCACGGGGGGCGTCAGAAAGGACGTCTGGAGGCACACCGCAAAGAGGACGGTAAACCACACCAGATCGAAGCCCAGAGTCTGCACCACGGGGGCTACGAGGGGCAGCACAATCAGGGTGATCTCGATCCAGTCGAGGAAGAAGCCGAGGATAAAGGTTGCCAGCAGGATCGTGAGGATGATGCCGTCCGGACCGAAGGGCAGGCCGAGAAGCGTCCTGTCGATGAGCGCATCCCCCCCGAGACCCCGCAGCACCAGGGAAAAGGCCGTTGCCCCGAGGAAAATAGCGAAGATGAAGGCCGTGGTGCGCGAGGTTTCCCAGAGCACGTCTC
>JADHNT010000012.1 GCA_016779385.1 Pseudomonadales bacterium | reverse complement strand
CGTCGATCATGCCCGTGACGAAGCAAAATCAAGGCATGCTTCAATTCTTCGCGGCGAACGGAAAGGTGCCGGCGGTGGCCGAGGCCATGTCCCCGCGCATCGAGGCCCATCAGCACCACGTCCTGACGACCTACTGTGAAACGCCAGCGGTGCTAGGGGGTGACCCGCTGTAGCGAAGCAAATAGCCGACCAAAAAAGGGGCGCTAAGCGCCCCTTTTTGCTGAGCCTTAGCTAACTTAGGTTCCGGTCCAGTTCGGGGCGCGCTTCTCCGCAAAGGCCTTCGGCCCTTCCTTGGCATCATTAGAGGTGAAGACTTTCTGCTGCCAGGGAATCTGCATTTCCCAAAGCTTATCTTCTTCAATGCCCATGGCCGCCGAACGGACGAGGCTCTTTGAGGCCTTGACCGCTAGGGGGGCGTTCTCAGCGATGCGCTCCGCCAGGGCGACGGCGGCGTCCAGGGCCTCGCCAGGCTCGGTCAGGGCGCTAAGCATCCCCGCATCCATCGCGTCCTCTGCCGTGATGGGCTCCCCGGTCAGGGCCATTTCCATGGCCTTGGCGTAGCCGACGCGAGCGGGTAAGCGGAACACGCCGCCGGCGGCGGCGAAGAGGCCGACCTTCACTTCCCGAATGCCGATCTTGGCGCCCTTGGCCGCGACGATGAGGTCGCAGGTGAGCATGATTTCGCAGCCGCCAGCGAGAGCAAAGCCATTAACTGCGGCAATGAGTGGCTTCTCCGCGCCGCTGCGGACAAACTTGTTCAGGGGGCCGATGTCCTCACCCCGGGCAAAGGCTTTCAAATCCATGCCGGCGCAAAAGGCGCGGCCGCTACCGGTGATAACGCCGGCCACCAGGCTATCGTCGCTATCCAGTTCCTGGATGGCATTCCAGAGCCCATTGGACAGGGCGCCATTGATGGCATTCATAGCGTCGGGCCGGTTCAGGGTGATCACCATCACGCGCCCCCGGCGCTCTACGATGACCGCTTGTTCTTCGCTCATATCACTCTCCATACAGGGTTAGGGACACGCCAAAGCGTAAAAACCCGCATGCTCCCCCCAGGAGCCATGCTTGTGGGGAGGGTAGCACGGTGATCCACGTGGTTAGGAGCCCTCCTGGGAACGACTGGGTTTTCGATTATGATGGGGGTGCATTTAGGCCCTGGTAAACGACGACATGCGAAGGGATTCGCCCAAAAGAGAGACGATCGCCCGAAGGCTTGTCGTCCTAGCGCTGCTTTTAGTGAGTAGCCTTACAGAGGCCGAAGCCGTAGCGGTGGTGGAGGCTCAGGATCGTCTTTACCTGGCCGACGGGGCCCTTAGCTATTGGGAAGATTCTGCCGGTGCGGCCACCTTCGCTGACGCCGAAGCAGCCTTTTCGGTGGGTGCCTTTCAGCGCCTCCCCGGAGGGTTAGCGTTTGGGTTTCAAGACGGCGCGGTTTGGCTCCACTTTAGTTTGCTCGTGCCCCCGGGTTTGCAAGAGGAGCGCTGGTTACGAGCCGCCGAACCCTATATCGACGAAGTCGATGTCTTCCATAGATTGCCTGATGGGATGCTGCGTTCCATAAAAGGGGGGCGAGTTGCTCAGCAATCTATCCCCATCGCTTCCGATTCGGGGACCCTATTCCGCCTTCAACTTTCGCCGGGAGAGCACCAGGTCTTCCTCCGCCTCGCCTCGGCGTCGGGCTTAACCGCGCGTCCCGACCTCTGGCAGCCGAGGGCTTTTGAGAAGGCTGCGCTGTGGCGCTTTTGGATCTTCGGTCTAGTTCTGGGTTTTGCCGCAGCGTCCTCCATCGTGAGCGCCTTGCGCTTCCTTAATCAAAAAGATCGCCTGTCCGGCGCCTTCTTCCTTGCGATCGTCGCAGCCACCCTTCAATGGTCTTACCGGCAGGGCCTCATCGCTTCAGGGGGTAGCATCCTGGTGCCCCTCTATGCCGCTGCTATGTGGCTATTTTTTATTGAGCTTTTCGAGGCGGCGCGCTACCACCGGTGGCTTTACCGAATCGGTCTTTTAGGCGTATGGGGAAGCCTCGCCGCGGCAGCCCTCGGCGCCTTCGGCGCCTATCCGAAGCTTGGGCCCTGGGTCCAGGGTTACGCTTCTTTAGGCGTTTTAGGGTCACCCGCAGTTCTTTATCGACTGCTAAGGACCCCAGGGACCGCGCCCCGGGCGCTTGCGGCGGCATTTTTCGCCTACGTCATGGCCACCGTCGCCATTCTGCTCAGGAACCTGGGGCTGTACGACACTCCGCTTCCGCCTCTTTTTGTCTCCGGCAGCCCTTACTTTGTGTTCTTGGCGGCGTTCACCACAGCTTTGTCCCTCCGCATGGGGGAGATGGCTCAAACCCGCGCCACAATCAGCGCAGGGCTGGCAGCGGAACAAGCTGGGGCCGCAAGGCGGCAAAAGGCGCTTGCAGATCGTCTACAGCTCCTGGCCTTGTTGGCCCATGAACTTCGGACTCCCGTAGCCCGAATCAATTCTTCTCGTGAAATCCTGTCCTTACTGTTGGAGAACGCCAGCGCCGCGGTCGCGCAGAGGCGTCAACAAGCTTTACGGACCCTTGCGGCGGCGGTGGATCGCCTGCGCCTTGTGTTCTCTCTGGCCATTGATTTGGAGCGGGCGCCGACCTCTCCGGCCAAGGGTATTACGCCGGACTTTTTCGAGGTGGTGCGCCGAGCGCTTGATCGCCTCCCCGAAACGCTCAGGCATAGCGTTACCTTGGAGGCCCTTGGGTCGTCCCCCGCGGTGCAGGGCGACCCTCAGGTGGTAGAGGATGTTCTGGCCCTCATATTCCTATCCTTGCTGGACCAGGAGGATCAGGTGCCAAGGCTTACTTTGCGCGTGGCGCCCGGGACGGACAAAGAGAAGCCTTGGGCAACCTTGCGAGGAGTCGTTGGGGCGCCTCGGAAGCAGCCCGCACGTTTAGACGGGCTGGTGCTCTTCTCGTCGGTGCTGCGGTCCCTCGAGGGTGGGCGAGAAGTATTTTCTCGCTGGCCCGAGGGGACTCTTGAATGGGCGATCTTCCTACCCGAGGTGCCGAAATGATGGCTCGATTGGGCGCGTTGTGTGTCTTGCTGATCGCGGGAATAACGGCGATGGCCGAGGCGGCAGTCCCGGCAATGTCCACGGCTTTCGTCGTGGGGGACGAGCCATTCATTAAACTTGGTGGGGGGAAGCTGAAATTTTGGGGGAGCGAAAGTGCTGGGAGCTCTTTTGAAGATGCGCAGCGAGCCCTTGAAGCGGGGCTCTTTGAGAGGGTGCCTGGCAATCTTGACCTAGCCTATGAACAGGGCCGGGCCTGGGTGTTTTTTGAGCTCTACGTGCCTGGTCAGGACCCTCGGCCCCGAGGCCTCGAGGTCCGCCCCAGCTACCTTGACCTCGTTCAGGTCTACCAAAAAAGCGAGATCGGACCCTGGGCCTTTAGGGGAGTGCTCGGCGATACGCGGCCCTTCGGCGAGCGGCCGCATGTTTACCGGCACGGCGTTTTTCGACTTCTTCTTCAACCGGGTTATAACCGGTTCCTGGTTTCTGTCGAGTCGCGAGGGGCGTTGCACGCGTTATTTCGGCTTTGGACGCCTTGGGACCTTCGGCGCCACGCCTTCGAAGACTATCTTCTTTTGGGGCTTCGTTATGGGGTCGTGCTTGCCCTCTTGATCGCTAACGTCATCTTCGCTTTCATCTTTCGACGCTGGATTTTTGCGACCTTTTCGACGTTTCTCTTTCTCAACATCCTCAACTGGATGGCGGTTGACGGGCTCCTTGGAGCGCTTCTGTTTCCACATTCGCCGCAGCTTGTGGACTCGGCGCAGCCGGTACTGGGTTTGCTGGTAGTTGGCGCAAACTGGTGGCTCTTCAGCAAGTTTCTTGAGGCACGAAGCCGTTATCCCCGGTTCCATTACCTGGCGCTGGGTGGGATAGCCCTCAGCCTGGGGGCCGTTTTGGCCACCTTGGGGGGTGCCTACCGGGAGGTGGCTCCGCTGGTGCAGCTTTACACCCTGGCCGCCTTACCCGCCCTGGTGGCCGAAACCTGGACGCGCTGGCAGCCTGGGACAAGGGTGTGGGGCGAGGCCCTATCGTTGACGCTTTTCCTCCTCGCCACTTTTTGCCACTTCTACCAAGTTTTAGTCGTAAGTTCGTATTCGGAAGTTACGGCGGCTTTGGCCCAAATCTCCCAGTTCTCCGTTATGTGGCTCGTCAACGCGAACTCGAGCCGTCGGGGCAGGGCGTACCAATTGGCAACCTTGGAAAAAAGGCGCGAAGTAGAAGCGGCCGAGGCCATCGGCCGGGAGACCATGCTGGCCGTTGGGGAGCGGGAATCGATGATCCGCGCACTCGTAGGCGCTGCTCGCCATCCCCTCGCGCAGGTGGACGACGCGCGCGCTCAACTTAAGGCGCTTGCCGAGGAGGATGGGGGCTTGGGGCCAGAGGAAGCCTCCCGATTGCAAACCCTCGAACAATCCGTGGAGCGCCTGAGGTTGTTGTTAAGCAGCAACGCGCCATCTGCCGACCCCGTCTTTCGGCCCCGGCTTTCGCGCCAGGATTTGACTGACCTGTTCGAGGAAGTGCTTGAGCTACTCCCCAGGTCGGAAGCCGCAAGGATCCGCGTTCAGAAAGCTTGCGAGGAAATTTTCGTCGAAGGGGATCGGAGGCTCCTCAGCCTAGCCCTGCTCAATATTTTCGAAAACGCGCTTCGTTATTCTCCGAAGGACTCGATCGTGAATGTTGCCGTTAAGCGAACCTACAATAGCGGCCGGGCGGGCCATGAGCTTCGGGTGGAAAATGAGGGGGCTGCCCTCAGTGGCCGGGAACAAGAGCAAGCTTTTAAAAAGTACGAGCGCCTTGGGGGCGGTGGAGGTAAGGCAGGCCTTGGGCTGGGCCTATTTTTGGTTCGCCAGATCGTGATCGCCCACGGAGGGCGGGTAGAATTTGAGCCTAATCGTCCTTCGGGCGTTGAATTAACGATGTGGCTACCGGAGGGAAACGCTTAAGTGGACGAGCTACGCTGCGCCGTGATCGAAGACGTCGATTCCCTGCGGGAAGATCTCGTTTTTTTTCTCAAGCATCGAGGCTTTTCCGTGGTCTTCGAAAGCGATGGGCGGGGGGTGTTGCCTGCGCTTCTCGACACCTCAGCGCAGGTGGTTATTCTAGATCTCGGGCTTCCGGAAATAGACGGTCTGGCCATTGCGGCATCCCTGCGGGAGCACCGGCCTGAGCTAGCGATTATTATGCTGACCGCGCGAAGCGGTCCTGGGGATCGGCTGCTTGGCTGGCGAGAGGGCGCCGATGCTTACCTCGTGAAACCCGCGGAATTTAAGGAGCTTGAGGCGGTTATTCGGAGCGTAGCTCGCCGGTCTGGAGGGACCAGCGAGGCCTCCTGGAGCCTGGATGAAGCGGCTCAGCAGCTTCATTCGCCCAGGGGGCGAGCCGTGCGCCTAAGTGCGACGGAAACGGCGATCGCGTTGGCGTTCCTAAGGTCCGGAAGCGGGCCAATTCCAGTTGAATCTTTAGCGGCTATCTTTGGGGATAGCGAGCCGGCGAAGGCGTCAAACCGCTTACCTGCGGCCCTCAGCCGGCTTCGGAAAAAGCTTGAAGGTTTAGGTGAGGCGCGGCTGATCGTCGCAGTGCGCGGCGAAGGCTATCGCTTCGGGGCCCCCCTCGTTCGGCGCGGATCCCCTTCTTGAGCCTTCTTCGCTGCGACGCCCTTTCCATCCACTTCGGTGATCGCGCGATCCTCAAGGACGCCAGCTTCGCTCTGGAGCTGGGTGAGCGGGTCTGCCTGATTGGGCGCAATGGGGCCGGCAAGTCGACGCTCCTCTCTATCCTGAGCGGGGAGGTCGTGCCCGATGGGGGAACGGTCCAAGCCCGCACCGGGCTCAGGGTCAGCACCTTGCCGCAGGCGCTGCCGGAGGAGCGCGCGCTCACGGTGCGGGCCTATCTCCGGGAGGCGCTGGCGCCGCAGTTTGAGCGGTTGGCTGCGCTGGAGGCCTTGAGCGCCGAGGCGTCGGATGACGCGAGCCTCGAAAAGCTTGCAGCGCTTCAGGCTGAGCTCGACGCGATGGAAGGTTGGCAGCCGGAGCAGCAGGTGGAGGCGGTGCTCTCCCAGCTGTCCTTACCGGGCCAGGCGCGCATGGAGGAGCTATCGGGAGGCTGGCGCCGGCGCGTGGCCCTGGGCCGGGCCCTGGTCACCAAGCCCGAGCTTCTGCTCCTCGACGAGCCCACCAACCATCTGGATCTGGCCACCATCGCCTGGCTCGAGGGGGTTCTCCTCGAGTTCTCGGGTACCGTGGTCTTTATTACGCACGATCGCGCCTTTCTGGAGCGCCTCGCCACGCGCATTGTGGAAATCGATCGTGGCGTGGTGCAGAGCTGGTCCGGAGGCTATGCGGACTATCTTCGGCTGAAGGCGCAGGCGCTGGAAGCCGAGGCAGCGGCGGAGGCGCTCTTCGATAAGCGCTTAGCCCAGGAGGAAGCCTGGATTCGCCAGGGTATCAAGGCCCGACGCACGCGGAACGAGGGGCGGGTTCGTGCCCTGGAGGCCCTCCGACGCACCCGAGCTGAGCGGGTTCAGCGCCAGGGGCGCGCGGAGGTGGCCCTGAGTTCGGGGGAGGCCTCCGGCAAGCGCGTGCTGGAAGCTCAAGGCCTCGCCCAGGCCTTTGCCGGGCGAACGCTGCTTGAGGGCGTTCACCTGGAAGTACTGCGCGGTGATCGCATTGGCGTGGTGGGCAACAACGGCGTCGGGAAAACTACGCTTTTACGGATTCTCCTAGGGGACCTCACGCCCGAAGGGGGCGCGGTGCGCCGGGGTACGCAATTGTCCGTAGGCTACTTTGATCAAACCCGGGAGGGGCTCCGCTGGGATCAGTCCATCGCTTTTAACGTTGCCGAGGGCCGGGACACGGTGACCGTCGGGGGGGTCGACCGCCACATTTACAGCTACCTTCAGGGCTTTCTCTTTACCCCGGAACGCGCGCGCACGGAGATCCGCCATCTTTCCGGGGGTGAGGTCAACCGAGTGCTCCTGGCCAAGCTCTTTACCAAGCCCCATAACCTCCTGGTGCTCGATGAGCCCACGAACGATCTTGATCTGGAAATGCTTGAGGTTCTTGAGGAGCAGCTTCTGGCCTTCGATGGCACCCTCATCGTCGTGAGCCACGATCGCGTCTTCCTCGATAACGTCGTCACTAGCATTCTGGTTTTTGAAGAGGGCGGCGTGCAGGAGTATGTCGGCGGCTACGGGGACTGGAAGCGCCGGGGGCGTACTCTCCGGGTCGCGGAATCGGGTTTCGCGAGCGAGGCCCCGGCAGAGGCCATCGCGCCTGCAGTGGCGCCGCCGCGGCCGGCCGCAGCTCAGGCGCCGGCAAAAGCCCCGGCCAAGCTCAGCTATATGCTGAAGCGCGAGCTAGAGGCGCTACCGGAAGAAATCGAAAGGTTGGAGGGGGAGGTCGAAGCGCGACAGGCGGCCGTGAGCGATCCCGATTTCTTCTCCCGTGACCGGGCGGAGACGGAAGCTGCCCTGGGGGCCTTGGCCGAGCTTCAAGCGACGCTCGAGGCGCGCATCGAGCGTTGGATGGAACTCGAGGCACTGGCTACGGGGGAGGGCTAGGCCCAATTGGTGCTAGGCTCATGTTAGGAAAAGGGGAGTGGAGTACACGGTGAGCGTGACCTTTCGGCGCGGGGCTTGGTCCCTGTTTCTTCTCGGGGTTTTGATCGCGGCCCAAAGTCTTCGCGCGGAGCCCCTGGTGGTGGGGGCGAACATTGGCAACGTGCCTTGGGAGTTCCAGGCGCGGGGTGGGCAATACGTGGGTTTTGAGATCGATCTCGCCCGGGCCCTTGCGGAGGCCCTGGGCCGGGATCTTGAACTTCGCAACATTCCCTTTAACGGTCTTTTTGCCGCGGTGCAGTCTGGGCGCATCGATGTGGCCGCGTCTTCCATTTCCGTGACGCCTCAGCGCCTGGGCCAAGTAGCCTTTACCCAGCCCTTCTACGACAGCGACCAGTCCCTCACGGTGCTGAGGTCCAGCCCCGTGGAAAGCCTTGAAGATCTGAAGGGCCGGCGGGTGGGCGTGGATACGGGCTCCACCGGAGATATCTGGGCAACGGCGGCCCGGGAGCGCTACGGCATCGGAGCCCTCGCGCGCTACGAGGGCCTGGCGCCGGCCATGCTCGATCTGCAGAGCCGTCGCATTGATGCCTACCTCTCCGATATTCCCTCCCTGTTGTACTACGCCAAGGACAAGCCCTTCCTGCGCATCGCCGAGCGCATCGAGACCGGCGAGCGCTACGCCTTCATGCTGGCGAAGGACAGCGCCGTACTCGAGCCTCTAGATGCGGCGCTCGGAGAACTGAAGCGCAATGGCACCCTGGCCGCGCTTCACGAGAAATGGTTTGGGCAGGCGCCGGCTGCTGATAGCAGTACGGTCACGGTCCTGCCGCGTCCCCAAGCCCCCTAGCCATGCTTGAGACCTTCTTTAACGGTGAGGTGCTGCTGCGGGCCTGGCCCCTGCTCTGGGAGGGGCTCCTTCTGACCCTTCAGCTGGGGGCCCTGAGCATCGTGCTGGGCTGGCTAGGCGGCTTGGCCCTCGCGCTTCTCGGACTCTACGGCCCTGCGCCCCTGCGGGCCTTCGTGCGGGCCTATGTGGATGTATTCCGGGCCTTGCCCGTGCTGGTGCTCCTCATTCTGGTCTATTACGCGCTGCCCTTTGTGGGCCTTTCTCTCAGCGCCTTTGCCTCTGCAACCCTGGCGCTGGCGGCGGTTTCTAGCGCCTATACTTCAGAGATCGTGCGCGCCGGCATTGAAGCCGTACCCGAGGGGCAAAGCGAAGCGGGGCGGGTGCTCGGGCTGAGCTTTCCGCAAATTCTGCGCCTGATCGTGCTGCCCCAGGCCTTCCGCTTGGTCATTCCGCCCCTGACGGGAAATAGCATTAATGTGCTGAAGGACACGGCCCTGGCCTCCGTGGTTGCCATGCCGGACCTATTGAAGCAGGCCACCCAGGCTCAGGCCCTCGAGGCCAACCCCACGCCTCTCATCGCTGCGGCAGGGCTTTATTTGCTCATCCTCTTGCCCCTAGTGGCCATGGTGCGTCGGCTCGAGCGGCGTTTGGGCCGCCCCTCGTGAGCGCCGTGGTGCTCAGCCTTCGGGGCGCCAGGAAAGCCTTCGGCGATGATGAGCTCTTTGCGGGTCTTTCCCTTGAGCTCGCGCCGGGCGAGCACCTTTGCCTCCTGGGCCCCTCCGGGGCCGGGAAGTCATCGCTTCTGCGGTGCATTATGGGTCTCGAGGCCTTGGATAGGGGCATGCTGTCTCTTGCCGATCCCACCGCAGGCCTGGGCCTCGTTTTCCAAGATTTTCGCCTCTTCCCCCATCTTGATGCGCTCGGCAACGTCACCTTAGCCCTGCGCGCAGCACAGGGCTTGGGCGCGGGGGAAGCGGAGGAGCGAGCACTTGATGCCCTCGCCCAGGTGGGTCTTGATGCGTTTGCCGGTAAAATGCCTGGCGCCCTTTCCGGGGGGCAGCAGCAGCGGGTCGCCATCGCCCGGGCCCTGGCGCTCAGGCCAGCGGTGCTCCTCTTTGATGAACCGACGTCCGCGCTGGACCCGGAGCGCACTGCGGAGCTGGGCGCTGTGCTTCGGGGACTGACAGCCCGCGGTGTGGCTTTGCTGACCGTGACCCATGACCTTGCCTTCGCCGAACACTGGGCCGATGCTGTGGCGCTGCTTCGGGAGGGCCAGCTCACCATGCCCCTACCTGCAGTACGCTTTTTTGGCCCGGAAGCGCCGGCGGCGGTACGGGCCTTTCTGTCCCCGGGCGTTGCCCCAGAGGAGCCTAGCGAACCATGACCTTTCCCCTTGCCTTTGCCCGTGATGCCTTTTGCGGCCTCGACGATGGCTGGGCCTATTTTGATAACGCCGGGGGCACGCAAATTCTCGAGGCCTCGGTAGAGGCGATGACGGCCTATCTCCGCCATTCCAATGTCCAAACCGGCGGTACCTATCCCCGGTCCCAGGCCGCTGCCGACGCCTTGGCGTCCCATCGCGCCGCCCTTGCACGCCTGATCGGCGCGCCCGAAGCCGAGGAAGTGGTGCTCACGCCTTCCACCACCGGGGGTTTCCAGCTCCTGGCCCGGGCCCTGGCTCCGCAGTTCGCCCCGGGCGATGAGGTGATCCTCACGGTGTTTGATCACGAGTCGAACATTGGCCCCTGGCAGGTGCTGGCGGAGCGGGGCGTGACCTTCCGGTTTTGGGCGCTTGATCCCCAGACCCGGGTGCCGCGCTTGGAGGATCTTGACGCGCTTCTGGGGCCGAAAACGCGCCTCGTCGCCGTTACCTGGGCGTCCAACATCCTAGGGCAAGTGATGCCTCTGGAGGCCATTGGCGAGCGGGTTCAGGGGGCGGGGGCGCAGCTGGCGGTGGATGCCGTTGCCTACGCGCCGCACCGGCGGATCAACGTGGCCCGCCTGCCCATCGATTACCTCGCCTTCTCCCTCTATAAAACCTTTGGCCCCCATCAGGGCGTGCTTTGGGGGCGCCGCGCCCGCCTTGAAGCGCTGGAGCCGCAATATCACCACTTCATCGACGCGGTGCCGAAGAAGCTTGAGCCTGGCAACCCCAATTACGAGCTCGCGGCGGCGGCCGCTGCCATCACTCCCTACCTAGAGGCCCTGGGTCAGCATGCCGCGCCGGGGGTCGAGGGATCGGACGCCCTCGATGCGGCTTTTGAGGCCATCGCCGCCCACGAAGGGCGCTTGGCGGAGCGCCTCCTGGCCTATCTCCGCAGTCGCCCGGACGTCGACATCGTTGGCAGCACGGATGGTCTGGCAGCGGATCGCCTGCCGATCATCAGCTTTCGTCTTGCGGGCTGGGACGCCGGCGCCGTGGCCCAGGCCGTGGAAGCCGCCCAGGTGGCCGTTCGCTACGGGGACTTCCATGCTCGACGCCTGATTGAGCACCTGGGGCTGGCGGGGGAGGGTGGAGTGGTGCGCGTGTCCTTCGCGCACTACAACACCATAGACGAAGTAGACCGGCTGATTCAGGTGCTTTCGGCGCGTACGCCGCCGAAGGCTGATGCACAGAAAAAAGGAGCCTAGCCATGGCCAAACCCCTTAAACATTCCGCCGCATCCCTTGTGGCCGCGGCCCGAGCCCAGATCGAAGAAATCGATAGCGAAGCCGGGCAGGCTCTGCTCGAGCGCGACGACGTGCTCATCGTGGATCTTCGCGACGTGCGGGAACGGCAGCGCGATGGTTTCATTCCGGGGAGCTTCCATTGCCCTCGGGGCATGCTGGAATTTTGGGTGGATCCGGAGAGCCCCTACTTCAAGGAAGAGTTTGGGGAAGATAAAACCTTTGTTTTCCACTGCGCCTCGGGCTGGCGATCCGCCATTTCCACCCAGCTGGTGCAGCACATGGGGCTAGAGAAGGTGGCCCACCTGCGCGACGGCTTTAAGGGCTGGGAAGCCGCGGGCGGGCCTATCGAGAAGGCCCCGCCCCGGGCGTGAGCGCAGCGCTTGAAACGCTTGCGGGACAAGATAAGGCGTTGAGAAGGTAGGAGGGGCTTTGAGATGGGGAAAATGATGGTGATGCAGAGCCTGGCCTGGGCCGCGGCCATTATTGTGGTCGCGCTGCTTGGGGGGCCGCCCATGGCGCCGATCCTCTTGGCCGTGCTGGGGACCCTGGCTCTGGGGCGTCTGCGCTTAGACGCCAAGCGGCTGCAAAGCTAGCCCATGGGCAATCTGGAAGCGGAGCTTGAGGGCTTTGCCGCCGGCGCCCTTTGGTTTTACGGCGCCCTGGTGCTTTTCGAGGCGCTCCTTGAGCTTCGGGGGAACACCCACTTTTACCGCCTTAAGGACACGCTCTGCAGCATCGCGACGGGGCTGGCCTACACCGGGGTCCAGGTGCTCATGCGCGGGGTGTTCTTTGGGGCAATGTTCTTTGCGAGCCAGTTCGCGCCCTGGCAGCTGGATACCACGCCCCTTACCTTTGTGCTGTGCTACTTGGCGGTAGATTTCGCGTTCTATTGGCACCACCGCGTGCTGCACGAAGTTCGCTTGGGCTGGGCGGCGCACATCGTTCATCACTCCAGCACCCAGTACAACCTAGGGGCGACAGCGCTCCGCCAGTCCGTGGTGGAAGCGCTCTATGAGCCCTGGTTCTACCTGCCCGTGGCGCTCCTGGGCTTCGAGCCGCTGGCGGTCATGCTTGCCCTGCAAGTGAACATCACCTACATGTTCTGGCCCCACACGCAGCACATCAAGCGCATGCCCCGGTGGTTCGAAGCGGTGTTCGTCACCCCGGCGCACCATCGCGTTCACCACGCCAGTAACTTGTCTTACCTCGATAAAAACTACGGGGGCACGCTCATTATTTGGGACAAGCTTTTCGGCACCTTTGCGGAGGAGCGCGAAGCCCCCGACTTCGGGGTGCTCACCCCGATTCGTTCGGCCAACCCCTGGATCGTCACCACGGCCAGCTGGCGGGCCCTGGGCCGGGATCTCGCGGCCGCGCAAGGGCTCCGTGCGCGGTGGGGGGTGCTCCTCTGCCCGCCGGGCTGGGCACCGAACGGAGAGGGGCTGACGACTCGACAAATGCAGGCCGCCGGAGTGCTTAAGGCGGGGCCGCCCCTCGCTTAGGGCGCCTCCGGAAGCGCCGGTCCCGTAAAGCGCTCCAGCGTCGTAAAGGACGACACGGGGTTACGCCGCAGCTTGGTCAGGCGCTTGCTCGGTACCCCTAGGGGGATCATGGCGGCGAAGGCGTAGTGCTCCGGAACCTCAAGAAGTTCCGCCACGGCATGTTCCTCCGGGGCCAGGAAGGTGGTCAGGGTTCCTCCCAGCCCCTCTGCGTGGGCAGCCAGCAGAATGTTCCAGGCAAAGGGGTAGATGGACGCCCCGCTAATCACCCCCACGCGCTCTAGGTGCTGATCCATCGCCGCGACCTTACCCAGATCCACAAAGAGGAAGAGCAGCACGGGCGCCGTGCGCAGGGGGGCGAGAAGGGCGTCGGGCACGTCCGTTTCCGCGCAGGTCTCCGCGCTCACGGTAGAAGGTCCAAGGGAGTTCCAGGGGCTTAGCCCCGCGCGCTGTTCGGCCACATAGCGCTGCATGGTGGGCAGCATGAGAGGCTCGAGGGCTGCGCGGGTCTCGGGGCTTCGCACCGCCACCACGCGCCAGCCTTGCCGATTGCCACCGCTGGGGGCAAAGCGTGCTTCCTCGAGAAGGCGGGCGACGGTTTCGTCGCTGACCGGATCGTCGGTGAAGTGGCGCGCCGCAAAGGTGCCGCGAAAGGCGTCGTAGAGTTCCATGCTGAGCCCCCTCGTCATAGCTTGGTCATCGGGTCGTCACGCCATGGTAAGGGAGGTGGGGGGAAAATGCCCCGCACCTTGTCCCGCGGAGACGGTTCATGGCCATGACCAGGCTCAGGCAAGGGGGGCGCTGCGTTCTGCGCCTTCCCTTTGTGATACTCACCTTGCTGGGGCTCCTGCTCAGCGTCACGGCCACGGCCCGCTGGCCGAGCCTGCAGCGCCGATGCCTTCGCTGGGGATCCTGGGCCCTATGCCACGCCTTCTCTGTGCGCCTCCCGGCGCCTCTCGCCCTGCCCGCCTCGCCTCAGCTCATCGTGGTCAACCACATCTCCTGGCTCGACGTGGTGGTGCTGTCCGCGCTGCTGCCGCCGGCTTCGGAGACGCGTTTTTTGGCCAAGGCGGAGGTGGGTCGGTGGCCCGTGATCGGACCCTTCGCCCGGGGCCTGGGTATGGCCTTCATTGATCGGACCTCAGCCTTTCGCAGCTACCGGGCGCTGCCGGCGCTTGCGAAAGGGCTTCAGGCGCGGTCCCTACTGTTTTTTCCGGAAGGTACGACCACCGATGGCGTTGGCGTCGCGCCACTGAAGCCCATGGGCTTTGAGCTCGCGGCCCGCACCGGCGTCCCTGTGCAGCCGCTCTTTTTACGCTACTGCGATGGGGCGGGGCGCCTCAGCCCGGCGCCGGCGTTTCTAGGGGACGATACGCTCTTAGAAAGCGTCCTGCGTCTAGCCCGCGCGCCGGCGGTGGCGGTAGAGGTTGAGCGTTTGCCCGCGCTCCCTGCCGCGCCCCGGAAGGCGCTGGCGCGGAGCGTAGAGGAGGGCTTACGGGCGGTCGCCGAGCGTCGGCTGGCGCCTAGGCCGCCCTTCCGAGGGATGTCTTTTCTCCGGCGCAGCCCAGGTAGCGACGGGCCACCGCAGGGCGTAGCTGGCTAAGGTCCACCTGCATCAGAAGGTCCAAGGCGTTGCCGAAGGCGCCATCGATGTTCGATCCGAGGGCGCGCGCCCCCAGCCCCAAATAGTGGCGAAGGAGGACGGGAATCTTGGCCGGGGCGCCCGGGAGGGTGGCGAGAACGGCCTCCACTGCGCGCTGGTCCGCGCCCGCGGGGAGCTGCGCTTCGGCCCAGGCAAGGGCCTCCGGGGCCAAGGGCTGGCGTCCCGCAAGCACTGCTTGGTCCCGCCCCGCGCCAAGCCAGTGGGCAAGCAGGGCCTGGCCCCGGAGGCCGTAGTCCCGGGATACGGAAACGGGGCCGAGAAGGCTTTTGGCGCGGTGGAATCCGATGCACTGACCGATGCCCTTCCATAGCAGGAAGAGCGCGCCCGGATCCTTCTGATAGGTCGGGAATACGAAGGAACGACCGAGCTCGAGAGCGCCCTCTAGGGCCTCGAGGTGAACGTCCTCGAGGCAAAAAAGCGTCGGCAAGTAGCGGTGCCGAAGTCCCTGGCCGCGCTTTAGGGGCGCAAGGCGATAGGCGCCGGCGAGGCGCCGATCCGCCTTATGGATGAGAAGAAGGTGCTCGTAGTGAGGATCAAAGCGGTCGAGATCTAAGGGGCGTCCGGTCCCTTCCCCCACGGCTCGGAAGGTGTGCTCCCGGGCCCAGCCCAGGGCTTCGGCCAGGGTTTGGCAGGAAAGCCCCTGAATCCAGTGGACGGCGAAGGCGTCGTTCTCTGCCAGTACGGGGCTCGCGAGCGCGGGCACGAAAGGGGCTTCAAGGGCCGGGGTCATGGCAAAACTCCCTAGAATGGCTTCGCGAAGGGGAGTGTTCGGTCGTAAGATCACTGACCGATGACAGCGGGATAAAAAAATGATGACGTCAGGGAAAGCGCACCCTCAGCACTGGCTGGAGGAGGATTTAGCGACGCTGGCGGCGGCCCATCCGGCGGTAGCCAAGGCCCTTAGGCGCGTGGGTCCTCCGGAGCGGCGCGTTCGCCCCGGGGGCTTTGGCACCCTGGCGAATATTATCGTGGGCCAGCAGGTGAGCACCCACGCGGCCCGGGCCATCGGTCAGCGCCTTACCCAGGCCCTGGGAGGGCGGCTCGGTGCCGGAGCGGTGCTGGCAGCTTCCGACGAAACCCTTCGCGGAGCGGGCCTGTCGGGGCAGAAGGTTCGCTACCTCCGTGCCCTGGCGGTGGCGGTGGAGACGGGCGCCTTGCCCCTGCGCCGCCTGCCGCGCATGGAAGACCCGGCGGTGGTGGAGGCCATCACCTCCGTGCTCGGCTTCGGCGTGTGGTCCGCACAGATGTATCTGCTCTTTTCCCTCGGGCGCCGAGATGTGTGGCCTGCGGGGGATCTTGCCGTGCGCGGCGGCTTTGCCCGCCTGCAAGGGTGGGAAACGCGCCCCACGGAAGGGCAGGTGCGGGACGCCTCCGAACCCTTCTCGCCCCAGCGCAGCGCCCTCGCGCTTCTGTGCTGGCGGGTCTACAGCGAGGCCCCGCTCTAGGCGGGGACCCTGGCATAATGGCCCTATCGTCGGTCCAGAGGAGGGTCCCTCGGTGAAGGCCTACCTAGCCCTTGCGCTCTCCATTGCCTTTGAAGTGCTGGCCACGGCCAACGTGCAGCTGTCTGCCCAGTTCACGCGCCTCGGGCCTACCTTGACCATGGCCGGGGGCTACCTGCTGGCGCTCTATTTTATGTCCCTGGCCCTGGCCTCCTTACCCATCGCTCTGGTCTACGCCACCTGGAGCGGCGTGGGGATTGTGGCGATCACCCTCATCGGGCGCCTGGCCTTCGGTCAGGTTTTGACGCCACCGGCGCTGCTGGGTATCGCCCTCATTGTGGTGGGGGTGGTGCTGGTGAACGGGTTTGGCAACCGTGCCTGAGACGCCGTTCTCCGCCTTCGATGAGGCCTGCATGGCCCGGGCCCTGGCCCTGGCCGAGGCGGCCGCGGAGGCCGGGGAGGTCCCGGTGGGGGCGGTGCTGACCCGGGGGGAGGTTGTTTTGGGAGAAGGCGCCAACGGCCCCATAGGGGCGCAGGATCCCAGTGCCCACGCGGAGCTCTCTGCGCTTCGGGCCGCAGCGCAGGTCGAGGGCAATTATCGTCTGCCTGGCACTACGCTCTATGTCACCCTTGAGCCCTGCGCCATGTGCGCCGGAGCCCTTATCCATGCTCGTGTAGAACGTTTGGTTTTCGCCACCCGGGAACCCCGGTCCGGTGCCGTCCGAAGCCAGTTTCAGCTGCTCGAGCAGGCCGCCATGAATCACCAGGTGGCGGTGGAGGAGGGGCTCCTGGGAGAGGCCTCCGCCACCTTGCTGCGGTCTTTTTTCAGCGCTCGGCGCCAAGCGCCCCGCGCCCAGGAGTCTGTTTAGCCATGACCGATGTGTTTTCCCTCGCCGGCCCCCTCACCCTGACGGCGGCGCGCCAGGCGCGCTGGCTGAAGCAGCTTCAGCCCATGGCCCCGGGGTTGACGGCGGTGACCGCAGCGGCCTGCACCTTTGTGGCGGTGGATGCCCCGCTTTCCGAAGGGGAGCGGGGCCGCCTTGAAGAGGTCCTTGAGGGGCCGCCCTGGGCGCCTAGCGATGGCTGGGAACCTCTTGCGCTGGTGGTACCGAGGCCGGGAACGCAGTCGCCTTGGTCGACGAAAGCCACGGATATTCTTCACGGCTGTGGTCTTGGGACGGTCCGGCGGGTGGAGCGCGGGGTGCGCTGGTATTTCGCCGGTGCCCTGCCGGAGGCGGAGCGGGCGGCGGTGACGGCCGCACTCTTTGATCGCATGACCGAAGCGCTTCTTCCCTGGGAGAGCGATGGTGCTCCTCTCTTTGCGGCCGAGGCGCCCCGGGCGCTGCGCACCGTGCCTTTGCTGGCGGAGGGCGCGCGGGCTCTTGCCGAAGCCAACAGCGCCTGGGGCCTTGCCCTGTCAGACGATGAAATCGCCTATCTTGCGGAGGCCTTCACGACCCTCGACCGGGATCCCACGGATACGGAACTCATGATGTTCGCCCAGGCGAACTCGGAGCATTGCCGACACAAGATCTTCAACGCGGACTGGATTATTGACGGCGAAACGGCGCCCCAGTCCCTCTTTTCCATGATTCGCCACACCTACGCTGCGGTAAACGGGGAAGGCATTCTGTCCGCCTATAGCGATAATGCTTCCGTCCTCGAGGGCCCGAAAACCCAGCGGTTATGGGTGCGCAGCGATGACCCGCGCTATGGCTTCGTGGAAGAGGCAGTGCCACTGCTTATGAAGGTGGAAACGCATAACCATCCCACGGCTATCGCGCCCTTCCCCGGGGCGGCCACGGGCTCTGGGGGGGAGATTCGGGACGAGGGGGCCGTGGGTCGAGGCTCAAAGCCCAAGGCCGGACTCACGGGCTTTACCGTTTCTAACCTAAACATTCCCGGCCTGCCTCGTCCCTGGGAAACGCCCTACGGGCGCCCCGGGCGCATGGCCTCGCCCTTTGAAATCATGCGCGATGGGCCCCTAGGCGCAGCTGCCTTTAACAATGAGTTCGGCCGTCCGGCGCTGCTCGGCTACTTCCGCGCCTTTGAGCAAACTGTCGATCTGGGCCTGGGCCTAGAGCGCCGGGGCTACCATAAGCCCATCATGCTGGCTGGGGGCGTGGGGCAGATGCGCACTGAGCATGTGGAGGCTCTGCCCCTGGCGCCGGGGGATGCACTGGTGTTGCTTGGGGGGCCGGCCATGCTCATTGGTCTCGGGGGAGGCGCCGCCTCCTCCATGGCCACCGGGGTCAGCCAGGAGGCCCTGGACTTTGCCTCCGTGCAGCGGGGCAACCCGGAGATGCAGCGTCGCTGCCAGGAAGTCATCGACCGGTGTTGTGCCCTGGGGGAAGGTAATCCCATTTCCCTGATTCACGACGTCGGCGCCGGCGGGCTTTCCAATGCTTTGCCCGAGCTGGCCAAGGACGGGGGCGTGGGCGGGGCCTTCGACCTGCGCGCCATTCCCTCCGCCGAACCCGGTCTTTCCCCCCTGGAAATTTGGTGTAACGAAGCACAGGAGCGCTATGTCCTGGCCATTCCCCAGGCGGCGCTTGCGCGCTTTGCGGAGATCTGCGCGCGCGAGCGCTGCCCCTATGCGGTGGTGGGGCGGGCCACAGGGGAAGATCACCTCCAGGTGGGCGATGCGCTGCTCGGGGCGTCTCCGGTGGACCTTCCCCTTCCCGTGCTCTTCGGAAAGCCGCCGAAGATGACCCGGCAGTTCGATCGGGTCGACCGCACCCCGGACCCCCTCGATCGCAGTGCCGTGGACCTTTCCGAGGCCGCGGACCGGGTGCTCACCGTGCCCGCCGTGGGCTCCAAGAGTTTCCTCATTACCATCGGCGATCGAAGCATCACGGGCCTCATTGCCCGGGATCAGATGGTGGGCCCCTGGCAGGTGCCCGTGGCCGATGTGGCCGTTACCTTCGCGGGGTTTTACGACCTTGGCGGCGAAGCCATGACCCTCGGGGAGCGGCCGCAGCTGGCTCTGGTGAATCCCCCAGCTTCCGCCCGCATGGCCCTCGGGGAAGCGATCACCAATATCGCCGCGGCCCGCGTGCCGGGCCTAGAGTCCGTGCGCCTGTCCGCGAACTGGATGGCCGCTGCCGGCGCCCCCGGGGAAGATCAGGCGCTGCACGAAGCGGTGACCGCCCTGGCCCTGGAGCTGTGCCCGGAGCTCGGCATTGCCATTCCTGTGGGGAAGGATTCCCTGTCCATGCAGACTTGCTGGGAGGCGGACGGGGACGCCCGAGCCGTCACCTCGCCCCTGTCCCTGGTGATCTCCGCCTTCGCCCCGGTCGAGGACGGCACCCGCACCCTGACCCCGGAGCTTCAGCTCGGCGAAGGCGCGACAACGCTCGTGCTCCTCGATTTAGGCTTCGGCGCGAACCGCCTTGGGGCATCGAGCCTTGCCCAAGCCTATGGCCAGCTCGGCCATGAAGTGCCCGATCTTGCCGATCCCGCCCGCCTCAAAGCCTTTTTTGCGCTGGTGCAGCGCTGGGCCGCCGCAGAGGACCTTTTGGCCTACCACGACCGCAGCGACGGCGGCGTTTGGGCGACGGTGGTAGAGATGGCCATCGCGGCCCGGGCGGGCTTCGATCTGACCTTGCCGGCGCAGGACCCTCTGGGCGTGCTCTTTAGCGAAGAGCTCGGTGCCGTGCTGCAGGTCCGCGAAGATGCGGTACCGCGCCTCCGTGCCGAAGCTGAGGCCGCTGGCCTGGACCCGGCCTTCCAGGTGCTTGGTTCCGTCACTGCGGACGAGCGCCTGGTGGTGCGCGACAGCGCAGGGGCCGTGCTTCTCAAGCGCACTCGGGCCGAGGCCGAGCGGCTCTGGATGGAAACCAGTTATCACATGGCGCGGCTCCGGGATGACGAAACCTGCGCCCGCGAAGAGTACGACGCGATTGGGCGTTCGGCCCATGCCCTTCGGCCCACGCTCACCTTCGATCCCAGCGCCGAGCCCGTCGCGCCGGCCGTGCTCACCGGAGCCCGACCTCGGGCCGCGATTTTCCGGGAGCAGGGGGTAAACGGTCAGCTCGAGATGGCCGCCGCTTTCCATGGGGCGGGCTTTGAAACGGTGGACGTGCACAGCTCCGATTTGCAAAGCGGCCGGACGTCCCTGGCGGACTTCCAGGTGCTGGCGGTGTGCGGCGGCTTCTCCTACGGGGATGTGCTCGGGGCGGGGCAGGGCTGGGCGAAGGCCCTGCGCTTTAACGACCGGGCTCGGGGCGAACTCGAAGCCCACTTTGCCCACGCCGATCGCCTCACCCTCGGCGTCTGTAACGGCTGCCAGATGCTTTCGGCCCTCGCGCCCTTGATCCCCGGCGCCGAGGCCTGGCCGCGCTTTCTGCGAAACCGCTCGGAGCAGTTTGAAGCGCGCCTGTCCCAGGTGGAGGTGCTGGCCAGCCCTTCGCCGTTCCTCGCAGATATGGTGGGCTCCGTGCTGCCCGTGGCCGTGGCCCACGGGGAGGGGCGGGCGAGCTTTGCCCACGCCGACGCGGCGCAGGCCCTTCAGGCTCAGGGCGGACTCGCCTTGCGCTATGTAGATGGGGATGGCCTGGCCGCCACCCTATACCCAAGCAATCCCAATGGCTCCGAGCTATCCGCCGCGGGGGTGTGCAGCGCCGATGGGCGAACGCTCATCATGATGCCCCACCCGGAGCGGGTGTTCCTGACGCGCCAGCTATCCTGGGCGCCCCGGGCCTGGCCCGAGCCTTCCCCCTGGCTGCGCCTGTTCCAGAACGCCCGGAAGGCCCTGGGCTAGCCGTTGCGCGGCGCGAAGCGGCGATCGGGCTCGAGGGTTTCGTGGCGCGTCGGGAAGTGGCCCGCGGCGCGGTCCTCGAGCCAATAGCGAAGGGTTTTTTCCACGGCGCGAAAGGCCAGGGCCTCCCAGGGAATGGCCTCCGGGGCAAAGAGCGCCACCTCGAGGCTTTCCGACCCTGGGGCGAAGGCCACGGGGTCTAGGGTGCCGCGGAAGAAGAGATACAGCTGATTGATGTGGGGCAGACTAAAGGCCGTATAGAGCCCTGTCAGCGTGCCCTGGGCCTCCGCTTCTTCCCAGCTTTCTCGCAGGGCCCCGGCGTCGGCCCCTTCCCCGTTCTCCATAAAGCCCGCGGGGAGGGTCCAGTACCCTTGGCGAGGCTCAATGGCCCGGCGGCAGAGTAGGACCTGCTCTCCCGCGGTGAGGAGCGCGCCGGTGATAATGCGGGGATTCTGATAGTGAATCTGGCCGCAGCGCTGGCAAACGAAGCGCGGGCGGTCGTCCCCTTCAGGGATTCGGTGGTCGACAGGGGCGGCGCACTGTGCGCAGTAGTTCATGGGGTCTCCCGGGGTGCGGTGGTACCATCGCGGCTTATCCTAGAGAGGAGGCAGTATGCCCGTTTATCGCTTAGGAGAGCGCCAGCTCGAAACCGAAGGATCCTATTGGATTGCGGAAAACGCCACGGTGATTGGCAGCGTCGCCTTGGGGGAAGGCGCGTCAATCTGGTGGAACGCCGTGCTCCGCGGAGACAACGACTGGATCCGCGTGGGTGCGCGCAGCAACATTCAGGACGGTAGTGTCCTCCACACCGATTCGGGCATGCCCCTGACCATCGGGGAAGACGTAACCGTGGGCCACATGGTGATGCTTCACGGCTGCACCATCGGCGATGGCAGCTTGATCGGCATCGGAGCCGTGGTGTTGAACGGCGCCAAGATCGGCAAAAACTGCATCATCGGGGCCAAGGCCCTGATTCCCGAAGGCAAAGAAATCCCCGATAACTCCCTCGTCATGGGGGCTCCGGGGAAAGTGGTGCGGACGATTAGTGAGGCGCAGGGGGCCATGGTGGCGGCCGGGGCGCGGCACTACGTGGATAACGCCCGTCGCTATGCCGAGCAGCTTGAGCGTATCGCTTAATGAGCAACGTCGCCTCGCCCTGCATTGGGGTGTGCGTCCTCAATGCCGAGGACCTCTGCGAGGGCTGCTATCGCTCCGCCGAGGAAATCACGCGCTGGATCGCGCTGGACGATGAGGCGCGCCGCGCCGTGCTTCGGCAGACCCTTCTGCGCATGCGCGCCGCAGGCGTTTTATTTGATTCCCCCGAATCCTGAGGAGGGGCCATGACACAGCAAGCACAAGCAGCGCTGGCAGCGCGGGGCTGGGGTGCGCCGGGAACGCCCCGGGCCTGCCGGGTAGCCCTTTGCGGCGCCGGCGAGCTGGGCAAGGAAGTGGCCATCGCGCTGCAGCGCTTGGGCTGCGAAGTCATTGCGCTGGATCGCTACGCCGACGCCCCGGCCATGCAGGTGGCCCACCGATCCCACGTGCTGCCCATGACCGACGAGGCCCAGCTGCTGGCCGTGCTTCGTAGCGAAAAGCCCGACCTCATCGTTCCCGAGATCGAGGCCATCGCCACTTCGGCGCTCGTGACCCTGGAAGGGGAGGGCTTCACCGTAGTCCCCACGGCCCGCGCGGCTCAGCTCACCATGAACCGGGAAGGCATTCGGCGCCTGGCGGCGGAAACGCTGGCCCTGCCAACTTCGCCCTACCGCTTCGCCGATTCCGAAGAGGGCTTCCAGGAAGCGCTGGCGGCCGTGGGCTACCCCTGCGTGGTGAAGCCGGTAATGAGCTCCTCCGGGAAAGGGCAGTCCACCCTCAAGGGGCCTGAGGACGCCGCGGCCGCCTGGCGCTACGCCCGGGAAGGCTCCCGGGGTTCAGGACAAAGCGTCATTGTCGAAGGTTTTATCGACTTCGACTACGAGATCACCCTGCTCACGGTCCGCCACCGGGATGGAACGCTGTTTTGCGATCCCATTGGCCACGTGCAGGTGGACGGCGATTACCGGGAATCCTGGCAGCCCCAGCCCATGGCCCCGGCGGCCTTGGAGAAGGCGAAGGCCTACGCCGCCGCCGTTACGGAGGCCCTCGGAGGCTTCGGGCTGTTTGGGGTGGAATTCTTCATCAAGGGGGATGAAGTTTGGTTTAGCGAAGTCTCCCCCCGGCCCCATGATACGGGTCTCGTCACTCTCCTTTCCCAAAGCCTTTCGGAGTTTGAACTGCATGCCCGGGCGATCCTGGGCCTTCCGATCCCGGGCCTTGAATCCCGGGGTCCGGCGGCGTCCGCGGTGCTGCTCCTGGAAGGGGAGGGCATGGCGCCCCGGCTCGGCAATCTTGCGCAGGCACTGGCCGTGCCCACGAGTGACCTGCGCTTGTTCGGAAAGCCTGACCTGGCGGGTCGGCGCCGCCTCGGTGTGGCCCTGGCCCTGGGTGCTGCTGTTGATGAGGCCCGGGCGCGCGCGCGTAGTGTGATCGCGGCGATCCAGCCCGAAGCCTAGGGCCGCCCGAACCCTTCGGCGCCTTGCGCCGGCGGAGCGCGCGGTGCTAGCGTTGAAATCGTTTTTAGGGAGAGACGTCGTGGCTCACCGCCCGAATCGCCAGCAACTCACCGCTTCTGCGCCCCTGCGCAGGGCGGGGCTGTGCGCCCTACTACGACTGCCGGCGCTGCCGGCTAACTAACTCGCTCCGGGGCCAACGGCCCCCTAAAACCTCCCGATCGATTACACTTTAGCCACCTCGCGCGGGCGCGGGGAGCTTAGGAGCGCAACCATGAGTCGCAGTAGCTATTCCTTCAATCGGGCCGGTGGCCGGAACGCTGCCATGCCCTTCCGGAAATACCGGCCTTTCCAGCCCATCGATCTGCCCGATCGCCAGTGGCCCAGCCGGACCATCACGAAGGCGCCGCGGTGGTGCAGCGTCGATCTTCGGGATGGCAACCAGGCCCTGATCGATCCCATGCGGCCCGAGGAAAAGCTCCGCTTTTGGAATCTGCTGCTGTCCCTTGGCTTCGAGGAAATCGAGGTGGGCTTCCCCGCGGCGTCGCAAACGGATTTTGATTTCGTTCGCAAGATCATTACGGAGAATCGCATCCCCGAGGCCGTCACCATCCAGGTGCTCTGCCAGGCTCGGGAAGAGCTGATCGTCCGCTCCGTGGATGCCATTGCAGGCGCCAAGCGGGCCATCTTTCATCTCTATAACTCCACCAGCACGCTCCAGCGCCGGGTGGTCTTTGGCAAGTCCCGCCAGGAGATCATCGATCTCGCCCTGGAGGGGGTGGATCTCGTGAAGCGGGAGGTGGCGCGCATCCCGGAAACGGAGGTGATTCTCGAATACTCCCCGGAGAGCTTTACGGGGACCGAACTCGATTTCGCCGTGGAAGTCTGCTCCGCCGTGGCTCAGGCCTGGGGCGTGGGCCCGGATCGGAACATGATCATCAACCTCCCGGCGACGGTGGAAATGGCAACGCCGAATATCTATGCCGACCAGATCGAGTGGTTCTGCCGAAATCTCCCCGAGCGTCCTTACGTGGCTATTAGCCTCCATACCCACAACGACCGGGGTACGGGTATTGCGGCCTCTGAACTGGGCTTGCTCGCCGGCGCGGACCGAGTCGAGGGCACGCTTTTTGGTAACGGCGAACGCACCGGTAACGCGGATCTCGTCGCCCTGGCGATGAATATGTTCTCCCAGGGGGTGGATCCAGAAATCGACCTTTCGGATATGCGCCACGTGCGTTCCGTGGTGGAGAGCTGCAACAAGCTCCCGGTCCACGAGCGTCATCCCTACGCCGGCGATCTGGTCTTCACGGCCTTCTCCGGCAGCCATCAGGACGCCATCCGTAAGGGGATGAGTCAGGTGCAGGAGGACCTCTGGGAGGTGCCCTACCTGCCCATCGACCCGGCGGACGTCGGCGGCCACTACCGGGAAACGGTGCGGGTCAACAGCCAGTCCGGGAAAGGGGGGGTAGCTTTCGTTCTCGAAAACCATTTCGAGCTGTCGCTGCCACGCACCCTGCTCGTAGAGTTTGCCAAGGTGGTGCAGGGGGTCACGGACGAGCGCGGCGGTGAGCTACGGGCGTCGGATATTCGCGGGGTCTTCGATCGTACCTATTTGGAGGTGGAAGGTCCCTACCGGCTCGACCGCTACTCCCTCGAGCAACACACCCTAGACGATGGATCCGAAGGCACGCGGTGCCAGGTGTCCCTGCTGGTCTCGGGCCAGGCCCTGAGCTCGGAAGGGGAGGGTAACGGTCCGATCGAGGCCTTTGTCCATGCCGTGGAGCGGGCCATCAATGAGCGTTTCGCCATAGATCATTACCACGAGCAGTCCGAGTCCTCCGGCTCCGGCGCCTCGGCGCTCTGCATCGTCGGCCTGAAGGACAGCGAAGGCGGCCTAACTTGGGGCGCGGGCAGCAGCCGAAATACCGTGACGGCCTCCTTCGAGGCCGTGCTGGCGGGGCTGAACCGGCGCTGGAAGGAAGGCTAGGCGCCGGCCGGTGGGGGGGGCAACACGCGGACGCTGCGCACCGTGTTGTCCTTCACCTGCAGGATCTCCAAGCGGTAGGCCTCAAGGCGGAGGCAGCAGCTTGCCTCGGGGATAAACTCCAGATGCTCGATCACCAGCCCGGAGAGAGTCCGGGGCCCTGCCGTGGGCAGTTCCCACTTCAGGCTCCGATTGATATCCCGGAGCAGGGCCGTCCCCTCAATGATGAAGCTGCCATCGTCCTGGGGGTGGATCTCCGAAATGCGCGCCGCCAGGTCTGAGGTGAACTCCCCCACGATCTCCTCGAGGATGTCCTCAAGGGTCACGATGCCCTTCACTTCGCCATACTCGTCCACCACCAGCGCAATGCGTCGCTGCTCCTTCTGGAAGTTCAGCAGTTGCGTGTGCAGCGGAGTGTTTTCCTGCACGAAGTAAGGTTCTCGGGTTTCCTGCATGAGGGCGGCCTTCGTGGGCTCGGGGTTGCGCAGAAAGCGGCTGGCGTTGCGTAGGTGCAGCATCCCCACCACGTCGTTGATACTGCCCCGATACACCGGCACCCGGGTATGGCTGCTGGCGCAGAGCTGATCGACGATGGTGTCGAGATCATCTTCTAAATCGATGCCGAAGATATCGGCCTTGGGCACCATGATGTCATCCACCGTGGCGTGCTCAAGATCCAGGATCGACAGCAGCATACCCCGGCGCTTGAGCGGCAGATGGGCCCCCTCGTGGAGCACGGTGCGGAGTTCTTCCGGGGTGAGCTTCTCTTCCTTGCCGTCCCCCGCGTCCTTAACAAACGGTCTCACAATGGCGTTGGCCGAGGCGTTGAGGATCCACACGAAGGGGTACAGCAGGCGCAGCATCGGGCTCAGGATGTAGGCCGAAGGAAAGGCGATGCGTTCCGGGGCATGGGCGGCGATGGTTTTCGGACCGATCTCCGCCAGGATCAAGAAGACGAAGGTCAGCACGAAGGGGGCAACGGCGAGGCCCACCTCTCCGAACTGGCGCAAGGCGATGAGTGTGGCCACCGTGCCTGCGAAGAAATTCACGACGTTGTTGCCAAATAGGATGATACCCAGGAGCCGGTCCGGGCGCTTTAAGAGCGCATCCGCACGCTTCGCACCCCCCTGGCCCGCCTTCACCAGGTGCTTTAGACGATAGCGGTTGAGCGCCATCATGGCGGTCTCGGAGCTCGAAAAATAGGCCGAGAGCACGATCATGATGGCGATCAAACCGTAGAGTACCGGCAGGGAAAGGGATTCCATGGCAGGTGCCTCCTAGGCGCCGAGGATCACTTCAAGCACGACCTTACTTCCGAAGTAGGCGAGCACCAGCAGGAAGAATCCGCTCAGGGTCCAGCGGATGGCGGTGCGCCCGCGCCAGCCCAGGCGGTGACGACCGAGGAGCAGAATGGCGAAGACCACCCAGGAGGCGATGGACAGCACGGTGTGATGCACCACCTGCTGGGCGAAGAGATCTTCGAGGAAGAGTGTGCCCGTGCCGAGGGTCAGGGTAAGGAGCAAAAGCCCCAGGGCAACGCACTCGAAAAGGACCGTTTCCATCGTTTGCAAGGGCGGCAGGGCCTTGAGGACCCAGCGCGCCTGGCGGCGCCGAAGGGCACGCTCCTGCCAGGCGAGAAATAGGCTCTGGGCCGCCGCCACCGTGAGCACGGAGTAGGCCAGCAGGGCCAGGATGACGTGAAGGGCGAAGCCTGGTGCGGGATCGCTCGGGGGCACGTAGCGGCTTTCGACGCTCAGGGCGGCGGTGAGCGACAGGGCCGCCAGGGGAAAGAGCACCACAAACAGCGTATGAAGCGGGCGTCGGAGCCCAAGCACAACCATGACCGCGACCATGGTCCAGGCCATCAAGGTGGCGATTTGGAACACCCCGAGATCAAGCTGGCCCCCGGGAAAGAGCAGCCCTGCCACGGCGCCGCCGTGGGCCAGGAGCGCAAGCCAGGTCAGGAGGAGTCGCCGCCAGGGCGGGGGCGCCTGTCCGCGGACGAGCTCGGCGAACTGTTGAGCGGCCCCAAGCAGATAGAGGATGACGGCCAGTAGGCCGAGGATCGGGACGCTCATGCGCCTCCCTCGTCGCGAGTAGGCCTGCAGTGTGCCATGGCCTGCGTGTTTCGGGCAGAGGGCAAGGCACGGGGGGTGGGGCGCTGCTATACTCCGCGCCTTTCCCCGGTTGGAGGCCCCGGCCCATGTTCGACTCCTTAACGGAACGCCTCAGCACTACCCTGCGCGCCCTCGGGGGTAAGGCGAAGCTCACGGAAGACAATATCGGAGAAGCACTCCGGGAGGTCCGTCGGGCCCTTCTGGAGGCAGACGTTGCCCTTTCCGTGGTGCAGGGTTTCCTCGATGCGGTGCGTACCCGGGCCCTGGGCATGGAAGTCTCCTCGGCCCTAAGCCCGGGGCAGGCCTTCCTAAAGATTGTTCACGAAGAGCTGGTTCGGGTCATGGGTGCGGAGCGCGCCGAGCTGAACCTCGCCGTGAAGCCGCCGGCGATCATTCTCTTGGCTGGCCTCCAGGGGGCGGGGAAAACCACCACCGCCGGGAAGCTCGCGCAGTATCTTAAAATCCGCGAGAAAAAGCGGGTGATGATGGTCTCCGCAGACGTTTACCGTCCCGCGGCCATCGAGCAGCTGGCGGTGCTCGGGACCCAGGTCGGGGTCACGGTGCATCCCAGCCAGGCCTTGTCTTCCCCGGAAGCGATTGTCCGGGACGCGGTCGCCGCGGCGAAAACCCAGCTGGCGGACGTCCTGATCGTCGATACGGCGGGGCGCCTTGCCGTTGACGACGCCATGATGGCGGAGATTAAAACCCTCCACGAAGCCCTGGCTCCGGCGGAAACGCTGTTTGTGGTCGACGCCATGACTGGGCAGGACGCGGCGAACACGGCGAAGGCCTTCGCCGATGCTCTTCCCCTGACCGGGGTCGTCCTGTCCAAGGCCGACGGAGATGCCCGCGGCGGCGCGGCCCTTTCCGTGCGCCAGATCACGGGACGACCCATCAAATTCCTCGGCGTGGGGGAAAAGCTCGAAGCCCTTGAGCCCTTCCACCCCGACCGCATGGCCAGTCGCATTCTGGGCATGGGCGATGTGCTGAGTCTCATCGAGGAGGCGGAGCAGAAGCTCGATCGGAAGAAAGCCGAGCGCCTTGCCACAAAGATCAAGAAGGGCAAGGGCTTCGACCTCGAAGATTTCCGCGATCAGCTCCAGCAAATGAAGTCCATGGGCGGCATGCAGGGCATGCTCGAAAAGCTTCCGGGTATGGGGCAGATGACCAAGGCGGCAGAGCAGTCCATGGATCAAAAGCGCTTCGTGCACATGGAAGCGCTGATCTGCGCCATGACCCCGAAGGAGCGCCGCTTCCCCGATCTCATCTCGGGCTCGCGCAAACAGCGCATTGCCCGGGGCTCGGGGCTGCAGGTGCAGGACGTCAATCGTCTGCTGAAGCAGCACAAGCAAATGCAAAAGATGATGAAGAAAATGGGTCAGAAGGGTGGCATGCAGAAGATGATGCGCGGCATGGGCGCCCTCATGGGCGGCGGTGGCATGCCCCCCATGCCCCCGCCCGGCGGGCTTCGACGTCGCTAGTCGCCTTTTCTTTTAAAAGGTCGTAAAGGCGGTTCCCAAGGCGTAAGGGTTGGCGTAGACTACGCGGCCTTTATCTCCCAGGGCTCTTGAAAAGTTTAAGGGCTGCAACACGTTACGGTAGCGAGCGCGGTATGGTCACGATTCGTTTGGCCCGCACGGGGGCGAAGAAGCGTCCCTTTTATCACATCCATGTTGCTGACAGCGCCGCTCGGCGCGACGGCCGCTTTATTGAGCGCCTCGGGTTCTTTAACCCCGTGGCTCGCGGTCAGGAAGCGCGGCTGAAGGTGGACCTTGCCCGGGTCGATCACTGGCTGGCCGTTGGCGCAGGCACGAGCGATCGCGTCGCTCAGCTCCTGCGGGAAGCGCGAAAGCAAGGCGAGGCTACCGAAGGCTAGTGGCCGCTGCGGTGGAGGCCCCGGTGGTGGTGGGGCGCCTCACGCGAGCCCACGGTGTGCGGGGCTGGCTTCGGCTTCAGTCCTTCACCGATCCGGAAGATAACCTTCTAAGCTACCGCCCTTGGCTTCAGCAGGAGGGCGGCCAGTGGGTCAGCTGCGAGGTCGAGCAGGTGATTCCCCAGCCGAAGGGGTTTTTATGCAAGCTGGCCGGTTGTGACAGCCGGAACGATGCGGAAGCCTTAGCGGGCACGCTGCTTGCGGTGGCGAAGGACGTGCTCCCCGCCAGCGATGACGAGATTTATTGGATCGACCTTATTGGCCGGTCCGTGGAAACCCCCGATGGGGTCAGCCTGGGTCGGGTCGACCGGGTGCTCGAGACTGGCGCGAATGACGTGCTGGTGGTGGTGGGAGAGCGGGAACGGCTCCTGCCCTTCATCGAGGCAGTGTTTCCAGAGCTTGGGGCGACGGACGCGCCGTTGGTGGCGCACTGGGACCCGGAGTTTTAGGTGGAGGTCGCGACGGCGGAAACGCCCTTTCACGCGGTGATCGTCACGATCTTCCCCGAGTTGATTGAGGCCGTGGCCTCCGTGGGAGTTTTTGGTCGGGCGGTAGAGCGAGGCTTGGTCCGCCTTGAGACCATTAATCCTCGGGCCTACACGGAAGACCGTCACCAGACGGTGGACGGCAAAGCCTATGGCGGTGGGCCGGGGATGGTGATGAAGGTGGGGCCCCTGCGGGCGGCCTTGGAGGAGGCGCGGCGACGCTGCCCCGAGGCGAAGGTCATCTACCTGTCGCCCCAGGGCGCGCCCTTCGCGCAGCAGAAGGCGGAGGCCTGTGCGGTGCAGGGGCAAGTGATCTTGCTCGCCGGGCGCTATGAAGGCATCGATCAGCGCCTCATCGATCGTGATGTCGATGAGCAGTGGTCCCTCGGGGATTACGTGCTGTCTGGCGGTGAGATGCCCGCCTTGGTGGTGCTCGATGCGGTGGCTCGGCTGCGGCCGGGGGTCCTCGGAGATGAAGGCTCCGCCGAGGCAGAATCTTTCAGTGCGGGCTTGCTCGATTTCCCGCATTATACGCGCCCCGAGGAGATCGACGGGCAGCGGGTGCCGGAGGTGCTGCTCAGCGGCGATCACGGTGCTATCGCCGCCTGGCGACAGGCCCAGGCGGAAGCGGTAACCCGGCGCCAGCGACCCGATCTTTGGGCACGATGGCAGGAACAACAACAGCGCGCTGAGAAGCGCAATGGTGGCAGCGGAGACGGCAGTCATGAGTAAGAATCGGATTATCTCGGCCCTTGAGGAAGAGCAGATCCAGCGCGAGCTCCCGGATTTCGGGCCCGGCGATACGCTGGTCGTGCAGGTGAAGGTGAAGGAAGGGAACCGGGAGCGTCTCCAGGCCTTCGAAGGCGTGGTCATTGGCGTGCGTAGCCGGGGCCTCAACTCCGCCTTCACGCTGCGGAAGATCTCCCACGGCGTCGGCGTGGAGCGGACCTTTCAGGCGTTCAGCCCCATGATCGACAGCATTACGGTGAAGCGTCGCGGCGACGTGCGCCAGGCGAAGCTGTACTACCTTCGCGAGCGCTCTGGCCGGTCCGCCCGGATCCGCGAGAAGCTCGGGGCCAACACGAAGGGTCAGCGCGACACCAGCGTGGACATCGTGGCCCCCGTGGTAGAGGCGCCGGAAGCGGCTGGGGAAGAGGCCACCGTCGAGGAATAAGCTTTCGAGTTTTGTGCGCCTTCGGGGCACAAAAAAACGCCCAGCACTGCCTGGGCGTTTTTTTTGCTTTGGATTTAAGGGGCCGGCCCACCGCGGCCGCTAGGGGAGGGGGAGCGCGTAAACGCCGCGGTGGACCGACGGGTACAATCAGGGGAGAGACGGCCTGCGTACCCGCTGACCTAGGTCAGCGCTTTACTTTAAGCAGGAAGCGTGCCAGTAATTTCTCGGCCATCGGCGGGAAAAGCGCCCCTTTTGAGTGCGCAGGTCTCGCCTCGGGGGCTGGTATGGCGCGCAGCGTCGCGGCGAAGGTTATAGTGAGGCCATGGGAAGTCACGATCTTGCCAGCGCGCCGGACGGGGAACGTATCGATGCGTTCCTGCACGACCTATGGCTTCAGCGAGGCCTGTCTGAACACACGCGGAACGCCTATCGCTCCGACCTGGCAGCGGTGCAGCGTTGGCTGGGCCCCGACCAATCGCTGCCTCGGATTGAGCGCTCTAGCCTCTTTGCCTACCTCGCGCACCGCTTTGAACGGGGCTATAAGCCTCGCTCCACCGCGCGGCTTTTGTCTGCGCTTCGGGGCTTTTTCCGCTGGCAGGTTGAGCGAGGGCTTCGGGAGGATGACCCCACCCGGGAGCTGGCCAGCCCGCGCCTAGGCCGGCCCCTGCCCGGCAGCCTGTCCGAGGCGGAAGTGGAGGCGCTGCTTGCCGCCCCGGATGTCAGCACGCTGCTTGGCCTGCGGGATCGCACCATGCTCGAAGTGCTGTATGCCTGTGGCCTGCGCGTGTCCGAACTCGTGTCCCTAACGCCGGCCATGGTGAATCTGCGGCAGGGGGCGCTTCGGGTGCTCGGGAAGGGGCAAAAGGAGCGCCTTGTTCCCCTGGGCGAAGAGGCCCACCAATGGATCCGGCGCTGGGTGGAGGAAGGAAGCGCCCAGTGGCCCGCCCTGGGCCAGGGTGCCGTGCTTTTTCCGAGCCAGCAGGGCCGGCCCATGACCCGGCAAACCTTCTGGCACCGTATCAAGCACTATGGGCAGCAAATCGGCTTGCAGCGGCCCCTGTCCCCCCACACCCTGCGCCACGCCTTTGCCACGCACCTGTTGAACCACGGCGCCGATCTGCGCGTAGTACAGCTGCTTCTTGGGCACGCGGATCTGTCCACCACGCAGATTTACACCCACGTGGCCCGGGCCCGGCTGCAGGCCCTCCATGCCGAGCACCATCCCCGGGGCTAGGCGAAGAAGACTTTCTGAACTCGTCGCCGGGAGCGCGCACTCTCGCTGGGGCTGTGCGAAACTGTGACCCTTGCGAGGAGGTTCGCTATGTCTTGGTTATTTCGTGCGCCGGTGCTGTTACTGGCGCTGCTCACCGCGCTCGGGGCTCGGGGCGAGGCCAGCCTAACGGGTCCCGCGGCGGCGGAAATTTATGCCCGGTTGGATTCGGCCCGTCCCGGCCTGCCCATCTTGTCCATCGCGCCGGCCCCGGTGGCCGGGCTTTATGCCGTGGCCCTGGATGACGGCACCATCCTGTATGCCACGGAAGATGGGCAGCATCTTCTGGCCGGGGATCTCTACGAGATCAGTGCCTCGGGCCTGCGCAACCGTTCCGAAGACGTGCGCTCCGTGCGGCGCTTGAGCCTGCTTGAGGCCGTGCCTGAGGGTGACATGATTATCTTCCAGGCAAAGGGTGAACGTCTTGGGGTGGTCAACGTCTTCACGGACGTTGACTGCGGCTTTTGCCAGAAGCTGCATCAGGAAGTGCCAGCGCTAAATCGCATGGGCATTGAGGTGCGCTACCTCGCCTTCCCCCGGGCGGGGGTGGGTTCGAACGCCTTCGATAAAATCGTTTCCGCCTGGTGCGCGAGCGATCCCAAAGCGGCGCTTACCCGCCTAAAAGCCGGGGAGCCCGTGGAGCCGAAGCGCTGCGTGAACCCCGTAGCGGATCAGTACCGCCTAGGGCAGCAGCTTGGCGTTCGAGGCACGCCGGCGCTCTTTCTGGAAGATGGCCGCTATCTGCCGGGCTATTTGCCTGCCGATGCCCTCGCGGCGGAAATGGGCTTGGACGGCTAAGGAACGCACCCTGTGATGAATACGCCCTTGCGCATCGCCATCTGTGGGTTAGGAACGGTGGGGCAGGCCGTGGTGCGCCTGCTTCGGGAAGAGGGTGAGACCCTCGCCCGCCGGGCGCCCCGGCCCCTGGAAATCACCGCCCTGGGTATGCGCTCTCAGAAGGCCGGCTTCGATCCGGGTTCCCTCCCGGTCCACCGGGATGTGCTTGCCGTAGCCCGGGATCCCGCCGTGGATGTGGTCGTGGAGCTCATGGGCGGCACGGCCGATGCCAAAACCCTCGTTGAGCTCGCCCTCGCCGAAGGCAAGGCTGTCGTTACGGCGAATAAGGCGCTCCTGTCCGAGCATGGCGATGCGCTGTTTGCTGCGGCGACGGCAAAGGGACTGCCCCTGGCCTTTGAAGCGGCCGTGGCCGGCGGGATCCCGATTATTAAGGCGCTCCGGGAGGGCCTGGCAGGAAACCGAATCGAGTGGCTTGCGGGCATCATCAACGGCACGTCGAACTTTATTCTCACGGAAATGGCCAGCGCAGGCCGCGCGTTCGAAGACGTTTTGAAGGAAGCGCAGGCCCTGGGCTACGCCGAAGCCGATCCCACCTTTGATGTGGAAGGCATTGATGCGGCGCACAAGCTGTCGCTCTTGGCCTCCATAGCCTTTGGGGTGCCCATTGCGTCGGCCAACGTCTTTAGCGAAGGGCTCGCCCGCGTCACCCCGGAGGATTTCCGGTACGCCGAGGCCTTTGGCTATCGCATCAAGCCCCTGGCTCTGGCTCGGCGCCGGGACGCGGGGCTCGAGCTGCGGGTCCATCCCGCTCTGGTGCCCGAAAGCACGCTCTTTGCCCAGGTGAACGGCGTTCAGAATGCCGTGATGGTGGGGGGGCACGCCGTGGGGCCGACCCTCTACGTCGGGGCTGGCGCCGGAGGCGACGCGACGGCATCGGCCGTGGTGGCCGACCTCATGGATTTGGCCCGCAGCACCCTGGGGGCCATGCCGCCCCTGGCTTACCGGGCGGAGGCGCAGGGCTCGGCCCCTGCCCTTCCCAGCGCTGCCTTCCAGGCGCCGGCGTATCTACGCATTTTGGCGGAGGATGCCCCGGGGGTGCTGGCCCAGGTGGCCACCCTGCTCTCGGCGGAGGGTATCAATATCGAGGCGCTCATGCAGAAGGCCCAGGACAGCGTGGCAACCGACGGTATGACCTACGTGCCCATCGTCTTGTTGACGCGCACCGCAGAGGAGGCGGCCATCGACCGCGCCATTGCGGCCCTCGAGGCCCTGCCGGCGGTGCGCGGTTCGGTGCTGCGCCTGCGCGTTGAAAGCTTCGGCGCCTAAAGGAGATCACGATGGAAGACAGTAACGCCGTGCGCGAGCGGCTGGCGGATCTTCGCCAGCGCAGCGAAGCGCTCTGGGGGTATCTTTGACGTCGCTAGCCAGCAGGAACGGCTAGAGGAAGTCGAGCGGGAGCTGGCTGAACCTGGCGTCTGGGAGTCCCCGGAGAAGGCCCAGGCCCTGGGTAAGGAGCGGGCCAATCTCGAAGCCGTGGTCGGGGTGCTCGTGCCCCTGCGCCAGGGCCTTGCCGATGCGGAAGAGCTCTTTGCCCTGGCCCTAGAGGAAAGCGACGCAGAAACGCTGGAAGAGGTCAGCACCGAGCTTGCTCAGCAAGCCAGCACCCTAGAAAAGCTTGAATTTCGCCGGATGTTCTCCGGGCCCATGGACAGCGCCGACTGCTACGTGGATATCCAGGCGGGCTCTGGGGGCACGGAGGCCCAGGACTGGGGCGAGATGCTCCTGCGCATGTATCTGCGCTGGGCCGAGCGGCGCGGCTTTAGCACGGAGCTCATCGAGTTCTCCGCCGGGGAAGTGGCGGGCATCAAGGGGGCGACCTTCGCCCTCCGCGGCGATTACGCCTTTGGCTGGATGCGCACGGAAACGGGGATTCATCGCCTGGTGCGCAAATCTCCCTTCGATTCCGGAGCTCGGCGTCATACCTCCTTCGTCTCCGTGTTCGTATCGCCGGAGGTTGATGACGACATTGAGATTGAAATCAATCCGGCCGACGTGCGCACTGATACCTATCGCTCCTCCGGCGCTGGGGGGCAGCACGTGAACACCACCGATTCCGCCGTGCGCTTAACTCACGGGCCCACGGGCATCGTGGTGGCCTGCCAATCGGAGCGGTCTCAGCATCAGAACCGGGATAAGGCGTGGAAGCAGCTGCGCGCCAAGCTGTACGAGTTTGAGATGCAAAAGCGCCGGGCCGACGCGCAGCAGGTCGAGGACAGCAAGGCCGATATTGGCTGGGGGCATCAAATTCGCTCCTATGTGCTCGATCAGAATCGCGTGAAGGATTTGCGCACGGGGATCGAAGTGAATAACCCCGATGCCACCCTCGACGGGGATCTCGACCCCTTTATTGAAGCCAGCTTGAAGGCCGGGCTCTAGCTCGGCGCCCAAGGAGCGATGAATCACCATGACTGAGCACGGTAAGGCCCCGGGGTCTAGCGAAGCGGAGCAAATGGCCTGGCGCCGGGGCAAGCTGGAGGGCCTCCGGTCGCACGGCTGGGATTTCCCCAACGACTTCAAGCGCAGCTGCGATGCGGACGGCACGGAGCACACGGCGGCCCTGCTAAAGGCGCGCTATGGCGACTGGGAGAAGGCCGCGCTGGAGGCGGAGGGTCTTCGGGTCACCCTGGCCGGGCGCCTCATGAACCGCCGGGGCCCCTTCCTGGTGCTCCAGGAAGGCTCCGGGACCATTCAGTTCTACCTGGCAAAGGGGGCCGAGGACGGGCTCCGGGAAACCGTAGCCCAGTGGGATATCGGCGATATCGTCGCCGGCACGGGCACGCTGGAAAAGTCGGGGAAGGGTGATCTCTACCTCAACCTCACCGAGGCCCGGCTGCTGACGAAGGCCCTGCGGCCCTTGCCCGATCAGTACTACGGCATTGCGGACACGGAGCTTCGCTACCGCCGGCGCTACCTTGATCTCATTATGAACGAAGCGTCCCGGGAGACCTTCCGGGTGCGCTCCCAGGTGGTGAGTGCGGTGCGCCGCTTCCTTGAGGAGCGACGTTTCATGGAGGTGGAAACCCCCATGATGCATGTGATTCCCGGAGGCGCCGCAGCCAAGCCCTTCGTCACCCATCACAATGCCCTGGACATGCCGCTGTTCCTGCGCATCGCTCCAGAGCTGTACCTAAAGCGCCTCACCGTGGGCGGTTTCGAGCGGGTGTTCGAAATTAACCGGAATTTCCGAAACGAGGGGCTCTCTACCAAGCACAATCCTGAGTTCACCATGCTCGAGTTCTACTGGGCCTTCGCGGACTATCGGGATCTGATGGATCTCACGGAAACGCTGCTGCGGGGCCTTTGCGAGCAGGTGCTAGGCACCACCACCGTGACCTACCAGGGTACGGTTCTGGACTTTGCTAAGCCCTTTGCGCGCCTGACCGTGCCGGAGGCGCTGCTGGCTTACACCGATATCACGGAGGCGGCGGTGCGGGATCCGGCGGCGCTTGCCGCGCGGCTGCGAGGGCAGGGCGTGAAGGTGGCTTCGAGCTGGGGCCTTGGGCGCCTCCAATTCGAGCTCTTCGAGGCGGAAGTGGAAGATAAAATCACGGACCCGGTCTTCCTCACCCAGCATCCCACGGAGGTGTCGCCCCTGGCGCGGCGTAACGCCGACAACCCAGAGCTAACCGATCGCTTCGAGCTGTTCATCATGGGCCGGGAGATTGCCAATGGCTTCTCGGAGCTGAATGATCCGGAGGATCAGGCGGAGCGCTTCAAGGCCCAGGTGGCCCTGCTCGATGAGGGGGACGAGGAAGCCATGCACTATGACGCCGACTACATCACGGCCCTAGAGTACGGCATGCCCCCGACGGCGGGAGAAGGCATCGGCATTGATCGCCTGGTGATGCTGCTGACCGATGCCCCATCGATTCGGGATGTGCTGCTGTTCCCCCACCTGCGACCTAAGGCCGCAGATGGCCCCGATCCCACCTAGGAGGTCCCATGACTGACGCCGCCTTTGCGCGCTTTAATGCCAAAAGCACCGCAGACGCGGTGCTCGCGGGGGAGGATCTTCGGGGCCTAGAGGCTCTGGTTACGGGCGCCAATGCGGGCATTGGGCTTGCCACGGCGGAGGCCCTGGCTGGGGCCGGGGCGCGGGTGTGGCTGGCCGGGCGCCGGCCCGAGGCCCTCGCGGCGGCGGCGGAGCGCATTCGTCAACGCCATCCCGACGCCCGTCTCGAATGTCTTACCTTGGATTTGGCCTCGCTGGCCAGCATCCGCGCCGGGGCCGAAGCCTTTTCCGCGCCGCGCTGCGATCTCTTTATCGCGAATGCAGGGCTCGTCACCAGCCGCTATGAGGCAACAGTGGAGGGGCTCGAAAGCACCGTGGGGGTCTGCCACTTCGGCCACAGCGCGCTGCTGCGCCTGCTTATGCCGAAGCTGCTCGCCGCCCCGGGGGCGCGCATTATCTGGGTATCCAGCGAATCCCATCGTTCGCCGGCGAAGCTCGATTTCGCGCGCTTTCCCCTAAAGCCCTCCCAGTTCAAGGGACTTGTCGCCTACGGGCAGGCGAAGCTCGCCAATGTGCTCATGGCTAAGGCCCTGCAGCGCCGCTATGGCGGTGCGGGGATCATGGCCTGCGCGCTTCACCCGGGGGCCCTGGTCACCACGGAAATCGGCCGGGACGCCCCCGTGCTGCGCTGGCTCGTACGTCTCGCTCAGCCCTTTACCAAGTCTCCGGCTCAGGGCGCGGCCACCACCGCCGTGGCCGCCGTGCATCGCCCCGCGAGCGACCTCGGTGGCGCCTATCTTTCCCATTGCCGGCCTGTGGCCTGCTCCAAGGAAGCGGGGTCCCCGGAGGTCGCCGATCAGCTTTGGGCCCTGACTGATCAATGGCTGACGGAACACGGGCTGGAGCCCTGGCCCGAGCGGCCGTGACCGAGCGCCCCCTGCGTCTGAGTGCCCCTTGGGCCGCGGTGCTCGAGCCCGTGCTGCGAAGCGCAGAGCTTCAGGGCCTCGCTGCCCATCTGCGCAAGCGCAAGGCCGCGGGGATCCCCGTTTATCCCCCGGGGAAAGATATTTTCGCCGCATTGGATGCGGCGCCCCCGGAGCAGGTTCGGGTGGTGATTGTGGGGCAGGATCCCTATCACGGGCCGGGGCAGGCCCATGGCCTCGCCTTTTCCGTGGCCCCTGGGGTTCCCGTGCCGCCGTCCCTGCAAAATATCTACAAGGAGCTCGTCGCGGATCTCGCATTGCCCGAAGGCAGCTTTCGCAACGGTGATCTGCGGGGTTGGGCACGGCAGGGGGTGTTGCTGCTGAACGCCGTGCTGACCGTGGAGCAGGGCGTCCCCGGCGCCCATCAGAAGCTGGGCTGGGAGACGGTCACGGACGCGGTCATTGCCCATCTCTCAGAGCGCTACGAGCGCATCGTCTTCTTGCTTTGGGGCAGCTACGCCCAACGTAAGGGGGCGCAGATTGACCGGCACCGTCACGCGATCTTTACCGCGCCCCATCCGTCGCCCCTCAGTGCCCACCGCGGCTTCTTCGGCTCCCGGCCCTTTTCCCAGGCTAATGCCTACCTGGTGGCCCAGGGCCGGGCACCCATCGACTGGACGGACCATCATGGCTAAGCGCAGCGGCAGTCCCCGGGTCTATAGCACCGACGCGGCGGCCCGCTGCCCCGGCTGCCTGCGGCTGCTCGGAGAGTGCGTTTGTGCCAATCCTCCTGCCTCCGCGCCCACGGCGCCCAAGCAGGGCGTGGTGCGGGTCGGCCGGGAAACCAAGGGACGCAAGGGCGCCGGGGTCACGGTGATTACGGGTTTGGCGCTCCCGCCGGACGCGCTGAAGGCGCTGGCGCAAAAGCTGAAAAAACGCTGCGGCGTCGGCGGCGCTATCAAAGACGGGGTGATTGAGCTTCAGGGTGAGCAGCGCGATGCCGCCTGCGCCCTCCTCGAGGCAGAAGGGTTTTCCGTAAAGCGCGCCGGGGGCTAGGCGCCGGGAGGCCGAAAGGCTTTTAGCGCGTCGGGGTCCGTAATACGCCTAAGCAAGGGGCCCAGGGCTTCGCTGCGAGGGGCGTTGCCGGGGATCGCGCTCGGTCGCGGCGCCTGGAGGCTTGGCCCTTCCGGGGGATCAAAGCGGAAACGAAAAATATAGTCGGGTTCCGCCCCCATGCGGAGATCCGTGACCTCATAGGCACCCTCAGGCAGGGCCTTCAAGCCGTAGAAGCCCTGGGTAAACCAGCTCAGACGCTGAAAGTCCGGATGCGCCGCCAACCACAGGGGCGGCGCTGCGCTGTCATAGCGCTGAAAGCGCAGGGCGCCGGGGGGGTCGAGCAAACTGCTGTAGCCCTCCTGATAGCTGTCCCCGTCCACCACCACGATGCGCCACAGCAAAATGTTGAGGGGCGCGGGCGTGGTGAGGACTGTGCCCTCGGAGGTCCCCGCCGGGAGGGCCAGCGTTCGTTCCACCCGAGCTTCGATCACCGCTTTGGCCCCGAGCGATGCCCCGAGGTAGAGGGTGGCGAGGGCTAGCCCCAGGGCATTTGGCCATGCCGCTCGAGAGGCGTTGCGACGCCGAAGCCATAGCGTTCCCCCAAGGCCCAGGAGGAGAGGCAGGGTGTAGGCGGGGTCGACTATAAAGATTGATGACAGAGAAACAGGCGCTCGGGTGCTTGGCCAAAACCATTGGGTGCCGTAAACGGTGAAGCCATCGAGCAGGGGATGGGTAATTAGGGCCAGGGTGCAGAAAGCCCAGCTTCGTCCGTAGCTCACCGCCGGCCCCAGCCATCGCCAAAGGGGCCAGGCCAGGATCGGCGCAAGGAGCAGCAGCACGAGAAAGCTGTGGCTGAAGCCTCGGTGCTTGGTGAAGTCGTCCACCGCATTCCCGTAGGGAATAAGGACATCGAGGTCCGGCAGGGTCCCCAGGGCCGCGCCGAGGGCCAGGGCCCAGAGCCCGGGGAGGCGGCGGCCCAGTACCGCTTCGCCCACGGCGGCGCCAAGGGCCGCTTGGGTGAGGGAATCCATCTTAGGTCGGGTCTCCCACAATTAGGGGAATGAGAGCGACCAGCGAGGCCGCGAAGAGCCAGTTCACCCGTTGCCGCCGCGCCGGAGAGGTAACCAGCCGAGCCAGGACGGTGCCGAAGCAGGTCCAGGTGAGGGTTGAGATCACGGTAACGACTGCAGCGGTGCCGGTGAGCACGGCGACGGCTCCGAGCCCTTCTGAAGAGAGGAAGGCCGAGGCGGAGCTAATGGCGTAAAGCCAGCCCTTGGGATTGATCAGCTGGAAGAGGGCGGCTTCGTGAAAGCGAAACGGGGCGCTAGGCGATGCCGTTTCCGTTCGCCCAGCCTGGGCGAGGCGCCAAGCAAAGTAGAGTAGGAACGCGGCGCCGAGGTAGCGGCTCACGAGCTGAAGCTTGGGCGCTGCGAGATAGAGCGCCCCGAGTCCAAGGGCGGCCACCGTGGCTAGGGTGGTAAAGCCCAGCAGCACGCCGAGAATGTGGGGCAGGGAGCGGCGCAGGCCGAAGTTCATGCCTGAGGCTGCCAGCATTAAATTGTTGGGCCCCGGCGTGATGCCCATCACCAGGGCATACCAAAATAGGGGCAGAACGGCGACGCCGGCCACCACGGGGCCTTCGACCATGACCTTCTCCTTTTGCGGGCAGCGATGCTAGCACGCGCGCCCGCCTTCGGATCAGTCCTCCCCGCCGGTCTCTTCCACCGCTGCGAGCACCACCGGAAGGAGCTTTTCGACGAGGGTCTCTAGGCTTTCCCGCCCCCCGTCGGCGACGAAGTCTGGGGCCTCCGGCGGTTCGTAGGGGCTGTTAATGCCGGTCATATTTGGGATTTCGCCACGCCGTGCTTTCCCGTATAAGCCCTTCACATCTCGCTTCTCACAGTCCTCTAGGGACGTGTTCACGTAGATCTCGAGGAAGTCCTTTTCCCCGACTCGCTCACGAGCCATGG